>CADBQA010000155.1 GCA_902796675.1 uncultured Ruminococcus sp. | reverse complement strand
GGTACGCTTCTTGTATTTTTTCCACGTGCAGGTGTTTTTCTTCTGCAGCGGATTTCTTTACCGCAGAAATACCGCGCCGGGGGCTGCCTCGTGGGGACGGAACGTGCTTAAAAAGCTTGCGGACCTCGGCGTCCCGTACGTGTGCTTTACCGTTGTATCGTATTTTCTGAAAGTCATTTTTGAGAGCGACGTAAACGACCCGGTACACGCAGATTTATTCGTGACGCTCGTCGCGAGACCGGAAGCGCCGTACTGGTATCTGTATATACTGTTCTTTATGTTTTTGCTGATCCCGCCGGTAAAGGGGAAAAATGCGGTGTGGATAACTCTCGCCGTCAGCGTCTTGCTTTACGCCGTCGCCGAGACCGTCGACGTCGGCGCTCTCCCGTACTTCGCGAAAAATCTGATGAAGTACACCGTGTGGTTTGCGCTCGGTATGCTGCTTGAGGAGTACCGGGGCGCGCTTCCCGCGCTGACACCGCGCCGCGCCGCGCCGTTCTTCCTCTTTGTCCCCGCCGCGCTCGCCATCTGCGCCGCCGGTATCTATTTTCCCTTCCTTGATCTGATAATGGGCGTATGGGGCGTCGCGTTTACGGTATCGGCGTCCGCGCTCGTTTCGCGCAAGCTGAAAGACGTGCGGAAAACGCAGTATTTTTCAAACCTCGTCATGCCTGTGTTTTTGATGCACACTCTGGCGTCTCCCATGGTGAGGACGGCGCTCTTAAAAATCGGCGTCACGTCGGCGCCCGTACATCTGATATGCGGCTTTGCCGCGGGGATAGTTCTGCCCGTCGCCGTGTATCTCGTAATGAGAGCTCTTGTGATCCCCGAGTTTATAATATACCCGCGCCGGACGGTGAGGAGGCTCTCTTCGCGAAACCTTCGGCATACGTGAGGCGCTCGCGGGTTTTTATCGTATAATTGAACGGAGAAGGTATGGAATATTTACTTTCGCTTCTATTGCTGATCCTGAATCTTTTCAACTATGAAAAGAAGCTGAATCCGCTTCTGATGTTCGCCGTCGGCTTTCTGTTGGTAGCTTCATTGTTTTACTTCGTTTTCAAAAAAACGGGGAGCTTTCTCGCAACGTGCTTCATCCTTATGGCGTACACCTGGCAGATCTCCTGGATAAATATTTTCGGAAGACCGACGTCGGAACTCCAGCTCCCCTGGTTTTACGTGCTCGGATTTCTCGTGATTATTTACGGATTTATCAATATCAAGAACTGTTTCAGAAGAAATTACGACGTCGCGCCGATCATCCTGTTCTCGGTGCTGTTCATAATGATCCTTTACCCGTTGGCGATTTCAAAGAGCTTTTCCGCGGGAGTGAAGGAGATAGGCGTCATCGGCTTCTTCGTCGCCGTTCTGTTTATGAGTTTTCTGCACAGAGACACCATAGGAAAAGAGGCGTACGAACATTTCAAGACCGCGATGATATGGGCGGTGATGCTTACCGCCGTCTTCATAATCGCGCAATACGTACTCTATAAAACGGCGGGTATCGCCGTGTTCAAAATAGCCGTCAGAAAATCGTTCGCCGGATATCAGACGAGCTTCTACCTTTTGATGGAGGACCACAGCAGTTCTTCGATAATGCTCGGCTGCGCGGTCTTCTATATCCTCGACAGACTTCACAGGAGAAACTGGTGGTACTATATCCCCGCTCTTGTCGTCATATTTATTTCCATGGCGGTCACGTCGAGAAGATCGAGCACCATCACCCTTATCATAGTTGTCGGCGCGTTCGTCCTCTTCCATTACAGAGGGGTCGCGAAGAAGATACTGTTCTCCGTGGTGCTCGGACTTATCAGCCTTATAATGATGTATTATCTGCTGATAGTGCGCCCCGTCAGCTTCGTCGGTCAGATACTCAACGACAACGGCAGATTCAACGGGTACCGCGCCGCGCTCGATATAATTGCAAAGCATCCTTTCGGCATAGGATACGACGACGATTATCTGACCTCGTTTATGCCTCACGGCATATCCCCTCACAACACCATACTTCGCTGGGCGGCGATGGGAGGCGTGATATTCGCGGCGGTGCTCGTCGGGATCATTGTCTACTGTCTTCGCAAGGCGAGAAAAAAGAGGCTGGCGGCGGAATACTGGGCTATATTCTATTCCTTTTTCGCGGCAAACCTGATACCCGATATTCTGGCGGCGAGATTTTTCGTCATTCTTTGTTCAATGGCGCTGCTCGTAAAGAGCGAGAACGGATACGAGGCGTCCGAAATACCGCCGATGCCGCAAAGGCCGCGGCGGCGAGGACGCGTTATACCCGAAGCAACAGAAAAGGTCTCCGAATAACGGAGACCTTGTTTCTTTATTTGCGATCCGTTCAGCACATCGAGAGTATCGTGTCGATGAATCTCTGTACGTGAGGCATGATGGCTTTGCCCTTGAGGTATGCGAGCTGTGAGTACTGATACATATCTATGTCGTCGACGCTGACCTTTGCGAGCTTTCCGGATTTGAGATACTTTCTTACGGAGAACTCGGGCAGAACGGAGACGTAATTCTCCTTCATAAGAAGGCGCATTATCATATCGGTATTTTCAAGTTCGATGGCGGGGGCGACGGACATATCGTGCTTTACAAGCTCGTTGTCGAAGAGGGAACGGTAGTTTTCGCCCTTCGGCATAAGTATGAACTTTTCACTCTCGAGCTCGCGGAATTTGACGTGCTCGCGCTCTGCGAGAGGGTTCTTCGGGTTCGTGACGACTATGATATCCTCGCGCTCTTCGCGGATGCGCACCCACTCGTTGCTCGGCGTTTTGTAGTCGAGAAAATACGCGAGGTCGATCTCACATCTGCGTATCTTTTTTTCAAGCTCGGCGGAGGAGCCTTCGACGACGGAAACCCTGACGCTCGGGTACGCTCTCTGATATTCGAGGATGACGTCTATGAGTACCGCGCTGAGGATCGTCCCGACGACTCCGAAACGGATGTCGCCCGTGTGCTGGTCGGAGTTTATGCCGAAAGCGGCGGCTTTGTCGACCGCCTCGACGGCGTTGCTCGCGTATTCGACGAACGCCTGACCGTAGCTCGTAAGGCTGACCGATTTGCCTATGCGGTCGAAAAGCGTGACCCCGAGTTCGTTTTCAAGATGCTTTATCTGTACCGTCACGGCGGACTGCGAATAGCCGAGCTTTTCCGCGGCTCTCGTGAAGTTTTTGAGCTCCGCTACAGTTAAAAACGTGACAAGGTTTCTGATCTCCATAATACCCTCATAATGAAAAATAATGTTATAATTAAAAAATATAATTAATTTATTACTATGATATACCAAAACTATCGGTTTGTCAATAGAAAATAATAAAAAAAGCCGTTATCATAAGAAAAACTAATAAAACTGTCGTTTTTCTCGGATAACGGCGTTCTTTATTCGGTTTTCGTGTTCTCGACGTAGTACGTCGCTTCCATATCCGCCGTCGCGACGGCGAGGATCAGCGGGTACATTTCAAACGCGCGCCCCACGTTTCTCGTGTCCTCCTCGCCGGAGAAGCCCATGTGATATCTTATCGCGAAAGCCTCCTCGCGTGTGAGCTTCATATAGCCGGAGATGATGTAAACCGACTTTTCGCCGTGACCGTAGGGCATCTTGTCGTCGAATTCAAACGTCGGCACTCTCTGCCACACGCCGAATTCGTCCTTCACGTTTCTGAAGCCGGGTTTATATACGTTGACCTTGCAGAGGTCGTGGAGAAGGGAAACTATCGCCACGGTCTCGCCCGAATAGCTCATTCCGTAAACGTCCTTCACTCTCGCGCGGTCGAGGTAGTCGACGAGACAGTCGTAGACGTTCAGGCTGTGTTCCACGAGCCCGCCGACCTTGGAGTTGTGGTATCTCGCGCTCGCCGGCGCCGTGAAGAAGTCGGAGGACTTCGACGTCAGATACGCGAGCAGCTCGTCCGCGCCCGGTCTCGTTATGTTATCTTTATATATTTGAATGAATCTTTCCTTTGCGTCCATTTTGCAACCTCCGTTTTTTATATTTTATCATACATGATGAGATATGTCAAAAATATTTTTCGTTTTGCGGCGAAAAAAAGCCGGCGCCGCCGTTACACTTTACAAAGGAGACGGACGACGGTGACAAAAACGGTTGATTATTGTCTTTCCGTGTGCTATAATACGGTTGACGAAAATTTTATCAAAACGGTGAAAAAAATGACCGATCAACAGTATTACGGCGCTTTTTCGAAGCTTTGCGAAACCCTTGCCGAGCGGGGCGAACTCGACTCCGAGCTCTTTCGCGAGATTTACGAGGGCAAAATAAAAGCGATAGTCAGAAACACTTTTTCCGAGGCGGCGGGTTATTTCAACTCGGTCGACCTCGAGGATATGTATCAGGACCTGTTCATAAAGCTCTGGACGAGATGCGTCAGCGCGTATTTCACAAACGGCAAGTACGAGATCTCGGCGCCTATGTTCCTCGGATGGTGCAAGGTCGTGATAAAGAATCACGTCACCTCGATGATACGCAAAAAGTCGCTCCGCGCCGTCGAAACGCTCGACGATCCGGATCATCCGATAACGGTCACGGACGGGTCTGACCCGTCGAGTGGCATCATCGGCGGCGACGCGGTGAGCGCGGTCTTCAAAGCGGCGCTCGGAGTTTCCGCGAGACCGGAAATGAAGCTCACGTGGTTCGGCGTTTACGCGCCCGTCTACGACGGGGAGGCGGACGGAAGGATCGCGGCGACGCATCTGTACTTCGAAAGATGGGCTGATAAAACCTACCGCGACGTCCGTCGCGGGGTGGAGGAGTCGGATGGCGTAAGACGTGTGTTCGGCGACGACACCGCCGATCGCTTTGCGCCGCTCGACACGGACTCCGGCGTCACGGTCGCCGAGGACCTCGGCGACGACCCGTTCGGAAAGATAAGCGACCGTCTCTACAAAATGAACAAAAAACTGGCAAACGCATTGCCGTCGGAGGTAGTCGAATGGAACACCTGACAGATAAGGAAATATTTGATTTCGCTCACATCGCTTTTTATAACGCGGATGCCGAGGCGACAGTAAAAAAAGTGAATTTTCATATAATCCGCTGCGCACAGTGCGCCGCGAAGGTCGCGCTCGCATCGCGCTATTACGACGCGGTCGCAAAGCTCTCGGAAGGCGCAGTTTCGCTGAAGTCCGATTTTGACGTCACGCCCGCCGAGGCGAACGCTGCGGCAAGGAGCGTATCGCAGACCGGCGAGAGACAGTCGGTCTGACGCGCTGCAATTAAATGTATACCGCCCTTCGGCGCGGCGTGATAAGGAAGTATTTTGTATAAACTTTGCCGCGCCGAAAATGAAGACGCCCG
>CADBQA010000154.1 GCA_902796675.1 uncultured Ruminococcus sp. | reverse complement strand
CTCGTAAAGCAGGTGAAACACGTTTACGAGCACGTTCCGTTCTACAGAGGGCTGATGGATGAAAAGGGCGTAAAGCCCGAGGATATTCACGGTATCGAGGACCTTCATCTTCTGCCGTTCATCTCCAAAGCGGAGCTCCGCGAGACCTACCCCTACGGTATGCTCGCCGTGCCGCTCTCGGAGTGTGTGAGGATCCAGTCCACCTCCGGCACGACCGGCAAGCGCGTCATCGCCTATTACACACAGCACGATATCGACCTTTGGGAGGACTGCTGCGCGAGGGCGATAACGGCGGCGGGCGGCACGAAGGAGGACGTCGTACAGGTCTGCTACGGCTACGGACTCTTCACCGGCGGCCCCGGCCTCAACGGCGGGAGCCACAAGGTCGGCTGTCTCACGCTCCCGATGTCGTCCGGCAACACCGAGCGTCAGATACAGTTCATGACCGACCTCAAGGCGACTATCCTCTGCTGCACCCCATCATACGCCGCGTATATCGGCGAGACTCTTAAAGAGATGGGCCGCGGCCCGGACGATATACCGCTCAAGGCGGGCATCTTCGGCGCGGAGCCGTGGACGCAGGAGATAAGAGAAAACATAGAAAAGACGATGGGCATCAAGGCGTACGACATCTACGGTCTGACCGAGATGTCCGGTCCCGGCGTCGCCTTCGAATGCGAGGAGCAGCGCGGGATGCACATCTGCGAGGACCACTTCGTCGCGGAGATAATCGACCCGAACACGGGAGAGGTCCTTCCCGACGGCACGAAGGGAGAGCTCGTCTTCACCTGCCTCGACAAAGAAGCGTTCCCGCTCATCAGATACAGAACGAGGGATATATGCGTCCTGAACCGCGAAAAATGCTCCTGCGGCAGGACCCACGTCAGGATGTCGAAGCCGATGGGCAGAAGCGACGATATGATGATAATCCGCGGCGTCAACGTTTTCCCGTCGCAGATAGAAGCGGTACTCATCAAAGAGGGCTTCTCGTGCAACTACCAGATAGAGCTCGGCAGAGTAAACAACAGCGACACGTTCGACGTTTACGTCGAGTTCTTGCCCGAGCAGTTCGACGACACGGTAAAGAACGTCGCGGCGAAGGAAAAGGCGCTCCAGGCGGCGCTCCGCGCGATGCTCGGCATATCTCCCGCCGTCCACCTCGTCGCACCGAAAACGATAGCGAGGAGCGAGGGGAAGGCTGTCCGAATCATCGACAACAGACGTCTCCACGATTGATCAAAAAACAGGAGGGTATTATGGCTGTCAAACAAATTTCGGTTTATATCGAAAATAAGAGGGGAACTCTGTCAGACATCACGGATCTTCTGGCAAGAGAAGGGATCGACCTTAGGTCCCTTTGCATCGCCGACACAAAGGATTTCGGCATTCTGCGTCTGATCGTCGACGATACGGAAAAGGCGGCGCAGATCATAAAAGAAGCGGGACATACGTTCAACGTACGCGAAGTCGTATGCTTCAAAGTTCCCAACGAAGCCGGAGGACTTGCCAGAGTGCTCCGGATCCTCGACGGCAACGGCATCAATATAGAGTATATGTACGCGTTTGTTGCGATCGAAGGAAAGCACGCGCGTATCGTCGCGAGAGTCGACGACAACGAAAAGACCGAGGCGCTCCTCATCGAAAATCGTATTCAGGTAGTGTCGGAATAACGGAGGAGTCAATGTCAGACGTAAACGAAAAAATGGCGGCTCTCGGCAAGGTGAGATCCGTCATAAGAGATATTTTTGAGTACGGCAACGCGCGCCGCCGCGAGATAGGAGCGGAGAACGTCTACGACTTTTCGCTCGGCAATCCGAGCGTCCCCGCGCCGCGCGAGGTGGACGACGCCGTGTGCGACCTTCTTGAAAACACGGATTCCGTCGCGCTCCACGGCTACACCTCCGCCGTCGGCGACGAGGGCGTACGGCGCGCCGTAGCGGACGACATAAACCGCCGCTTCTCGGCGGGCGTTACAAAGGACGATATCTATATGACCTGCGGCGCCGCGGCGTCGCTCACCGTCACGCTCGGCGCGGTGGTGAACGAGGGCGACGAGGTAGTCGTTATAGCGCCGTTCTTCCCGGAGTACAGGGTCTTCGCGGAGAAAGCGGGCGCGACGGTCGTCGTTGTCCCCGCCGACACGGATTCGTTTCAGGTAGACCTCGACGCGCTCTCCCGCGCCGTCACGCCGCGCACGAAAGCCGTCATCATCAACACACCGAACAACCCGACCGGCGTCGTCATAAAGCGCGAGCGCCTCGAGGGGCTTTGCGCTCTCCTTCGTTCACGCGAGGAGGAGTACGGAAAGACGATATTCCTCATTTCCGACGAGCCCTACCGGGAGCTCGTCTACGACGACGGGATCGAGGTCCCATACGTCACGAACCTCTACGACGATACGGTAGTCTGCTATTCGTTCAGCAAGTCGCTCTCCCTTCCCGGCGAGCGTATCGGCTATATCGTCGTCCCGCAGAAGGTCAAAGACAGCCGTGAGGTCTACGCCGCGGTCTGCGGCGCGGGGCGCGCGCTCGGCTACGTCTGCGCTCCGTCGACGATGCAGAGAGTCGTCGCAAGGTGTCTCGGCAAGACCTCCGATATCTCGGTCTATAAGACGAACCGCGACCTGCTCTATGAGAGCCTCACGTCATACGGCTACGAGTGCGTCTACCCGGACGGCGCGTTCTACCTCTTCGTGAAGTCACCCGACGAGAGCGCCGCCGCGTTCTGCGAGAGGGCGAAAAAGTACGAGCTTCTCCTCGTACCGTCCGAGAGCTTCGGCTGCCCCGGCTACGTCAGGATCTCGTATTGCGTCTCGACCGATATGATAAAGCGCTCTCTCCCTTCCTTCAAGGCGCTGATAGAGGAATATAAATAATAGACAAACGTATAAAACAAACAAGGCGTTCCGTGCGGAACGCCTTGTTTTACGTTTGTCAAAATTACTTTTTTATCTTCCTTCCGATGCCGAAGGAGAGGAGGATGATCATTTCTCCCGGGACGCCGACCGCCATGAGAAGCCAGACCGCGCCGCTCCTTACCGTGAGGCAGACGCAGAGAAGCGCGCTCCACATCAGGGCGGAGACGATGACTGCGCGAAGGGGTTTTCTGCCCCAGAGCGAGGCGAAAACGAGGCAGACGGTGAGAAAGACGGGGATAGCGTAAATAAATACCATCCAGTTTCCGACGGCAAGGGCGACGCCCGATATCGTGAGGATGACAAAGAGGAGCGTCGCGAGGAGCAAAACGGAGCCCGCGCTGACGGCGGAGATCAAAAATCTGTTTTTTTTCGTTTGGTTTTCCCTCGTCGCGGGGAGCTCCTCGCCGTCGCCGTGAGGGGTCAGAAGGTAGTCCACCGTCACGGAGAAGGTGTCGGCGACCTGTTTCAGTATGATGACGTCGGGGATCGACTCGCCGCGCTCCCATTTGGAGACGGCTTTGTCGGAGTAGCAGAGGCGCTCGGCAAGCTCCGCCTGCGTCAAGCCGTTTCTTTTTCTGAGTGTGGCGATATTGACGGCTATCAGGTTCTTAAGCTCTTCCATAGCGCTCCTTTCCCGTTATTTTTTCTTGAAAATGAATTTCTTCTGGATCACGTAATTGAAGAGGTACATCGCGATATTGACGATGAAGTAGGTCAGCTTGAACGAGACGCTTCCGGCCTCGAGTATCGGCGTAAAGACGAACGCTTTCAGAACGAAGATCGGCGCCGCGAGAGCGTAGAAGCCGAGCAGCGAGCGGATGAGGCTCTTGTCCGATTTGAACGCCCATTTTTTGTTGATTATGAAGTTTACAAGCGAGCTGACGACCCACGCCGCGGTCATCGAGACGGAGTAAGACGTCACGATCCCCGTGAGTATCGCGGGGCGGGAGATCAGCGGCGTCTTCGTGAAGACGTAGGACTGGAGCAGGCTCGCTATTATGAAGTCGACGAGGAAGGCGATAAGAGAGGACGTCACGCTCTTGAGAAAGGTCGAATTGAGGTAGATGACCTTGTATATCCTTATCGAGTCGAGTATCGGGTTGAAATGAGACGACTCGTTTTCGTTTTCGTATATCGTCTCGATCGGCACCTCGGTTATCGGTATCTTACGCTCGGCGGCGTACATAAGCTGGGTCATCTCGTACTCGTAGCGGTCGCCGGGGAGAGAGGCGAACTCGGCGAGGTATTCGACGCCGAAAGCGCGAAGCCCCGTTTGCGTGTCGCGGACTTTTGCGCCGGAGGCGAGACGGAAAACGGCGCGTGTGACCGTGTTGCCGAAAGCGGAGCGGGCGGGCACTTTACCGGTGAACTCTCTCGCGCCGAGGACGAGACCGCCGACCTCCGATACGCGGTCGGCGACTTTTTTGATGTCGGGCGCGGTGTGCTGGCCGTCGGCGTCGGCGGTTATGACGTATTTCACGTCGGGGAACAGCTCCGGTATCTTTCCGAAGGCGTATTTCATGGCGCCGCCCTTGCCGCGGTTCTTTTCGTACCTTAAAACGGTCGCCCACTTTGCCGCTTCTTCAAAAATACGGTCGTAATCGGAGCCGCCGCCGTCGTCGACGGTCAGCACCTCGTATTCGCCGGACAGCTCGCGGCAAACGGCGACGAGCCTTTCGTCGGGCTTGTAAGCCGGGATCAGTATAAGCTTGTCCACGCTGCGCCTCCTTCCGTCGGGATTTTTACAATAATATATTCTATCATTTATTTATCATCGTGTCAAGAAAAAAAGTGAAAACAGAGGCGTTACGATAGGCGGCGCGCACATTCGGCGAAGGCGTCCGCCGTGCGCCCTGAGGGGTCGCTGAAGTGCCCGCCGGCGTTCCATACGAGCGAGGCGGGGCGTTTTTTCGCAAGGTCGGAATATATAGCCCTGATATTGTCGCCGACCGCCGCCATAACGCGGTTTTTCGTCTTCTCCTCGGCGTCGCCGAGGGAGAGATATATATACTTTGCCGACGGCTCGCGGGCCTCCAAGTACTCGCGAAAACCGGGGAACCATACGGAGGGCGACGCCGCCGCGACGGCGGAAAAACGGTCGGTGTTGTACGCGCTCCAGATCGCGAAGAGAGCGGCGAGGGAGTAGCCGCCGATAACGACCTGAACGTCACTTGTCAGGGAGCATTTTTCAATCACTTCGGGGATAAAAGACTCCGTTATGCGGCGAAGGGTTTCTTTTGCGCCTCCTCCGAAAGGCTCCTTTCCGAAGACCGGCGGCGCCTCCCACGGGGAGAGGTCGAAATTCCAGTCATCAACGGCGAAGGTCGCGTAGGCGACGGGCGCGCCGACTTGTTCTTTTACGGTGAAGAGTATTTTTTCGGCGTCTTTTTCCTCGCTCCCGTCCGTCGGATGAAGCAAGAGTATTTTCGCGTCCTTGTCGGTGTATATCATAAGGCGCCTCTCAAAACGTCAAAAAGGTCGGACACGCTCTCAAACTCCGCGACGCGGGCGTCGGGGTATTTTTCGCGTATCATGCCCCTTGAATATTCTTTCTCATATTCGCTCCGTCTGTCGGTGTTCACCCACGCGGCGGCGACTCCGCACGCGGCGGCGACCGCGACGTCGGAGTACCAGTCGTTGCCGACCATAACGGCGTCTTCCCGGTTTATGCCGTACTCTCGAAGAAGTGACTCCATAAACTCCGGGTGAGGTTTCTTCATGCCGTGTTCCGATGAGAGATAAACGCCGTCGAAAAGGCCGTCCAGAGCGCACGCCTCGATCTCGGGCACGGTGAAGACCGCCTGTGCGTTTGAGAGAAGGAACGTGCGCTTTCCGGTATTTTTAAGATATTTCAGAAGCTCCGCGGCGCCGGGGTACGGGTTAAGCCTGTCGCGGGAGAGTATACGGAAGACGTTCGCGGTATCGGCTGCCCACGTGTCAAGTCTGCCCTCCGGCGAGAGCGCGGCGCGCCGCCCCGGGGCGTCTTTCAGAAGGCGGATAAAAACGTCCTCGAGCTTTATCTCGGGGAGCGGACAGCCGCTCGCCTCGCCGAGCGCGCGCTCAGCCTCGGCGACGGCGGCGCGGTATTTTTCGCCGAGTTCGCGTGGCTCGTAGTCCGCGCCGAAGACGGCGTACCACTCCGAGAGTTTCGCCCAAAGGGCGGGGGAGCCCTCGTCCGTGTGAACGTCTATCAGCGTTCCGTAAAGATCAAATATAAAGCTGCCGTATTCGCCAAGACTTCGCATCTTTCTCTCCTTATATTTTGAGGGTTTTTATATACGCTTTCCGTTCGTCGCTAATCCTGAACGATTCGAGCGCTTTCCTGACCGTCCTATTGTGCGTGTCGCGGTCGAGCAGACGGTCCTCGAGAAACGGTATCGCCTCGCCGTAATTCTTTGCGAGCGCCGTCGCGAAGTACCACGCGACGACCGTGCTGATATAGTATTCGTCAGCTCTTAAAGATGCCACGCGCCTGGCGTACCGGACGTCGAAATCGTTTCCGAGGTAATTTCTCATCAGCATATTTACGGCGAATCTCACCGTATAAACGCGGTCCGACGAGAGCCATTTTTCAATATGCGGAAGAAGCTCCGCCTTGCGCTTTGCAAACACCTTCGGCGCCGACTGATCGCAGACCGCCCAGTTGTCGACAAATGGGAGAAAACGCTCGACCTCGCGGACGCACGCGTCAAAATCGCGCTCCGCGGAGATTATGAAAAAGTGAAGCTGATCCTCCTCAAAATATTCGTGGGGAAGAGTGTTCAGAAACTCTTCTTTGAAAGGATCGGAGGCGATCTCCTTCGCGACGGCCCTCAAGACCGGCGTTCTGACGCCGATCATCCGCTCCGGCGCCACCGTCGGTATCAGCGCGGATTGAAAGCTCCTGTATTTTTCATCTCTGTTTGAAAACAGCAGTTCTGTAAGGCTGTCGCGCGTCATTCCATCACCCCCGGGACGATTATAGCACAAATCAATGATTTGCGCAATGATATACGCGGCGCCGCCGCGTATGATATACTCGCTTCGCGAGCATGATATACCGCGCGACGCGCGGCATGATATATTATCCGCGCCTCGCGGGCGCGGATAATATTGATGGCCCACCAGTAAAAAAGACACCCGTCGGGTGTCTTTTTTGCTGGTGGGCCATCAGGGACTCGAACCCCGGACCGACCGGTTATGAGCCGGTTGCTCT
>CADBQA010000153.1 GCA_902796675.1 uncultured Ruminococcus sp. | reverse complement strand
TTGACAGAAATGAAGGACTTACAACAATTAATGATACAACGCAAACACAACTTATAAAATCTTAAGGGACGCTATGTGAAACCGACCCTTGAGAAAAGCTTGAAAAGAAAGCAAAAGGGACTATATGACAACATATATAAAGACCATCCAAATCCTCCCCACAATGAAGTCCATAAAGACCGGATCTGAGGAAAGAAAAGGACAATCCGAGACGTCCGAAAAGGCTGCTGAAACTGCTGCCGCAATCGAGGGCGCGCCGATCATTTCTGCGGAAAAACCCGATTTTTCAAACGTTCAGATTGAACCGCTGTTTGAAGATTTTGTCGATTTTGAGACCTTCTCAAAGAGCGATTTCCGCGCCGTGAAGGTGCTTGAATGCGAAGCCGTACCGAAGTCGAAAAAGCTCCTCAAGTTCACGCTTGACGACGGAACGGGAACGCCGAGAACGATACTCTCCGGTATCCACGCTTACTACGAGCCGGAAGAGCTCGTCGGCAAGACCTGCGTCGCCATCGTTAACCTCCCGCCGCGCGCCATGATGGGTATCGAGTCCTGCGGTATGCTCCTCTCCGCCGTCCATAAAGAAGGCGACGAAGAAAAGCTCCACCTGCTCCAGCTCGACCCGCACATCCCCGCCGGCGCAAAACTGTACTGAAAACGCTGAAATTGTTTTGTGAATGTCCTTTTGGTTTCAAGCGTCGGGACTGCAATGGGGCGGTCTTTATATAAACAATTTTTTACAAGGAGTTTATTATGGACGAAAAAACAAACGCTTTAACGCAAAACTTTACAGCCGGCAAACTATTCAGGTACGTTTTTCCGACGATCCTGGCGGTGCTTCTTGCGTCGCTCTACACGATCGTCGACGGTATCTTCGTATCCAACTTCGGCGGAACGACGGCATTCGCTGCGATAAATCAGGTTTCGCCTATTTTCATGATCATCGCCGCCCTCGGTTTTATGTTCGGAACAGGCGGCAGCGCTCTGGTCGGGAAGGTTTTAGGAGAGGGTGATACAAAGCGGGCGAACGGGCTCTTTTCATTCTTCGCATACGTTCTGATCGGCATCGGCATTGTTTCCTCTATTGTTCTGACTTTCGCCCTGGAGCCGCTCCTTGACGTCCTTGGCGTGACGGAAACGATGATGCCGTTCTGCATCGCATACAGCAATATACTGATTCCGGCGATAACGCTTTTCATGCTCCAGTTCTATTTCCAAAGTTTTCTTGCAACCGCGAAAAAGCCCGGTCTCGGACTTCTTTTCACGGTTCTCGCAGGTGTAACGAATGTCGTTGGCGACGCGGTCCTCGTCGGCGTTCTATCGAACGGAGATCCCATCAAGGCGATTCAGGGAGCCGCAATCTCGACGGCGGCGGGTCTTTTCATCGGCGGCGTCATCCCGCTGATTTATTTCTTCTGCAAAAACAAGAGCCTCCTTCGCCTCGGCAAGCCGGAGACGGACGGCAAGGCGCTCGTTAAAGCATGCGGTAACGGATCGTCCGAATTTTTTACCAATATTTCCGGTTCCATCATCAATATGGTTTACAACAGCCTGTTCCTCTATATGATCGGCGATATGGGCGTTGCCGCCTACGGTACGGTGGGATACGTCAACTCGATCTTCACCGCCATCGCTTCCGGTTTCGTGCTCGGCGTCTCCCCGTTGATCTCCTATAATTACGGGGCAGGCAATAAGGACAATCTGAAAAATCTGTACACGAAGAGCATAACGATCGTGTTCTTTTTCAGCGCCGTTGCTACCGTTCTGATAGAAGCGCTGGCGACCCCGTTGGCAAGCGCGTTCTCCCACGGAGACGCGGATCTTATGATGATCACGGTCGACGGTCTCTCGATCTTCACGCTGTCTTTCCTGTTCAAAGGGATCCCGACCTTCGGTTCCGGACTCTTTACCGCGTTCAACAACGGGAAGGTGTCAGGTATCATTTCGATAGTCAGAACACTGGTGTTCAACCTGGCGACCGTTATCATCGTGCCGATCATTTTCTTCTATGTGTTCGGCTCGAGTTATGAAGCGGCGTTCTACGGCGTTTGGTATTCCGTCGTCTTCTCTGAACTGCTTGCAACGATTATGACGTTCCGGTTCTTAAAGAAATACAAAGAGAAGTATCAGTACGCATAAAAAACTGATCGGTATTTCTCGTATGGCCGGCAATGAAGGACTTACAGCAATCGGTGCAATAACCGGTGCAAACAATAATTAACAGCATATTTGACAAAAATCTCGGGGTTTACACTCCGAGATTTTTTGTTTTAATAATTGCATATAGAGGTGATAACAAAACCGTTTTTTATAAGAAAAGAATTCTCTAATGTGAATAAATGACCGCAACGGCGATCTTTTGAATAAGTGCGTCGACAGAGGCGGCGAGAGATGAATATGCTCTTTTGAGAATAAAATCGCTCATTTCGGATATATTTTTAAGGGGAAATGCGCTTAATATATTGACAATTCCATTAATCTATGCTATTATTTAAGGGAAAAAGAAAGGCGGTAAGGGAATGAGAGATTTTAATTATTCGCTTCTTAAAGACAGATTGTGGGATCATGAAGTAATTGAATATATAGGTGCGATATATAAAGAGGCGGGAAAGCAGGAGCTTTATCTCAAGCAGCGCCCGGAGAAACTTGAAAAACTCGTTGAGATCGCCAAGATACAGAGCACGGAAGCGTCAAACGCTATCGAAGGAATCGTCACGACAAGTACCCGTATAAAGCAGCTCGTTGAGGAAAAAACAACGCCGCGCAACCGCGATGAAAAAGAGATAGCGGGATACCGGGACGTGCTCGGAATAATTCACGAGAGCTTTGACGCTATTCCCATAACTCAGAACTATATACTTCAGCTTCACAAAATACTGTACAACCATCTTGCAAATCCTATGGCTGGAAAGACGAAAAACGTGCAGAACTACATTTCCGCTTCATATCCGGACGGAAGAGAAGAGATTTTGTTTACACCGCTCGCGCCTTACGAAACCTCCGAAGCGCTTGATAGGATCTGTATGGAATACAACCGCGTTATCGGAAACGCTGAAGTTGAACCGCTGATTGCGATTCCGGTATTCATTCATGATTTTCTTTGCATTCATCCGTTCAATGACGGGAACGGAAGAATGTCAAGACTTCTCACAACTCTTCTTCTTTACAGAAACGGCTTTTATGTCGGTAAGTACATTTCTCTTGAGGCAAAGATCGCAAAGAACAAAGACTTGTATTACGATGCGCTCGGAGAGAGCCAGACCGGATGGCATGAAGGACGAGAAGATCCCGTTCCGTTCATTAAATATCTGCTTGGGACGATCCTTTCGGCATACCGCGATTTTGAAGACAGATTTGCGCTTGTCGAGACAAAACTCACTACTCTTGAAATGGTCAGACGGGCGACGAAATATAAGGTCGGAAGATTTACAAAACAGGATATCCGCGAGCTGTGTCCTTCGATCAGCGACAGTTCGATCGAAGGAGCTTTCAGGAAGCTCGTTGAAGAAGGAGAAATAAAGAGAGAAGGACAGGGAAAGTCCATAACCTACTACAGGCTGAAATGATGAAGCAAAAAATGACGGCGTCTGCACTAAAAGCAGGCGCCGACTTTATTCCGGATGTGTCAGCCGGGGCTATTTGCATCAAAACGGTTGATTTTCCACGAGTAATAGAGTAAAATGTATATTGAAAAAGCGCAGTTGCGGCGTAAATCGAAGAAAAATAAGGGACACCGAGTATTGCCGGAGGTTCGAATGACAGAAAATCAAATCAGTGTAAAGACGCGGGAAAAGAGAACGGTTCTTATCGTCGACGACGAGACGATAAACCGCGAAATACTCGGAATGCTGCTCTCGAGCGACTACGACGTCCTCTATGCGGAAAACGGCAGAGAGGCGATGGAAAAGATCCTTGAATACTCGGAGACTCTGTCTCTCGTTCTTCTTGACCTGCTGATGCCGGAAGTCTCCGGCATGGAGGTTTTGAAAGAAATGAAAGAGACGCCGGCGATCTCAAAGATCCCGGTCATAGTTATGACCGCGGACTATGATTCCGAGGTCGTGAGCCTCGACCTCGGCGCGCTCGATTTCATTTCGAAGCCGTATCCTCCGCAGAACGTTATCCTCGCGAGGATACGCAGGATAATCGAGCTTTCCGAGGACCGCCAGATAATCCGTCAGACGGAAAGAGACGGTCTCACGGGGCTTTACAATCTCGATTATTTTTACAATTACGCGGAAAAATTCGAACAGTACCACAAAAACGTCGATATGGACGCGATAGTCGTCGATATAAATCATTTTCATATAATCAACGAGCGTTACGGAAAGGCATACGCCGAGCGCGTGCTTCGCGCCGTAGCTTCAAAACTCCGCGAGTACGCAGGCTCGCTCGGCGGTATCGTGTGCCGCAAAGAAGGAGATACCTTCATGATTTATTGCCCTCACACGGACGATTTGTCGCCGATGCTTGACGCGGCGTCGGACGAGCTTGAGGGCGACGAAGCGACGCAGGGCCGCGTTCACCTCAGAATGGGTATTTATCCGAGCGTCGACAAGACCGTCGGAATTGAGCAGAGATTTGACAGAGCAAAGGCGGCGTCCGATTCTGTCAGCGGAAATTACGCGCGCAACGTGGGCGTATACGATAAAGAACTTTACGAAAAAGAACTGTTTGCCGAGCAGCTCGCGGAGGAGTTCGATCGGGCGGTAGACGAGTGTCAGTTCAGCGTTTTCTTCCAGCCGAAGTTCGACGTGAGAGGGGACGAGCCGTCTCTTTCGAGCGCGGAAGCGCTCGTCAGGTGGAATCATCCGAAGCTCGGATTTATCAGCCCGGGCGTTTTCATACCGGTGTTTGAAAACAACGGAATGATACAGAAGCTTGACCGTTACGTCTGGCGAAAAGCCGCGGAACAGGTAAAGAGGTGGAAATCTGAGTTCGGAGTGACGGTGCCGGTTTCCGTAAACGTGTCGAGGATCGATATTTTCGATCCGGAAATAGTTTCCGTGTTCGAGAGCATCCTCAAAGAAAACGGTCTGTCCGCGGGAGAGCTTGTTCTCGAGATAACGGAGTCCGCGTATTCCGACGACGAGGAGTTTCTCATATCCACCGTAAACTCCTTGCGCGACATGGGGTTCCGCGTGGAAATGGACGATTTCGGCACGGGATATTCGTCGCTCGGTATGCTGACGCGCCTTCCGATCGACGCGCTGAAGCTCGATATGATATTTATCAGAAACGCTTTTTCCGACAACGGGGATATGAGGATGATAGAGCTTATCATAGATATTGCGAAATACCTCGGCGTTCCCGTAATAGCAGAGGGCGTTGAGACCGCCGAGCAGGTCGCGACGCTCAAAGAAAAGGGATGCGACATAATTCAGGGCTTCTATTTTTCAAAGCCCGTGCCGCCCTCTGATTTCGACGCTTTCGTAGCAAAAAAAACCGCGGTTTGATCACCGCCTTTCAAAGGAGTAGAATATGCCAATAAAGTTCAATAAAGAAAAGAATGAATTCACTCTGACGACAAAGAGGACGAAGTACGTTTTTGACGTGAAGTTCGACCGTTATCTCGTTCACGAGTACTACGGCAAAAAAACGGGCGAGGTAAAGCATTTTGAACCGCACGTCGTTTCCTTCGCGCCTTACAGACCGGAGATCGGCAACGGGTGGTCGCCGGACGTATTTCCGCAGGAGTATTCTTTCTTCGGCTCGGGCGACTTCAGAACCGCGGCGATAAAAATACGCGGGGCTGACGGCTCCGGAGTTACGGATTTCGCATATAAATCGTATAAGATAAAGAAAAACGCCGCAAAGCCCGACGTCGGCGTACCGTACTCGAGAGTGCCGCGCGGCGCCGAAACGCTCGAGGTCGAGCTTTACGACGACGTCAACGGGTGCGCCCTCACGCTGTCGTACACGGTCTACTATGACGAGGACGTCATAACCCGTCACGCGTCGGTCGAAAACCGCGGCGTCGCCGACATCAAGATCGAAAAAATGATGTCTATGACGCTCGACCTTCCGTCGTGCGCCTACGATATGGTGTCGCTCTACGGCGGGCATTTTTGGGAGAGATACTACCAGAGAGTTCCGCTCCACCACGGCATGCAGTCCGTCGCGTCACGGCGCGGCGCCTCGTCTCATCAATACAATCCGTTTATCGCGTTTGCATCAAAGAATGCGACGGAGGCTCGCGGCGACGTATACGGCGTGAACCTCGTCTGGTCGGGCTCTTTTCTCGACGAGGCGGAGGTCGATCAGACCGGAGGATGCCGCGTACAGACGGGGCTCGGTGAGGAGAACTTCGTTTATAAGATTGCTCCCGGCGAGTCGTTTACCTCCCCCGAAGCGGTGTTGACGTTTTCATCTTCCGGATTCGGCATGATGACGTCGAATTTTCATGACTTCACAAGAAGATACATTCTTCCGGAGAAGTCCGTCGCGTCGCCTCACCCGGTCGTTCTCAACACCTGGGAAGGCTGCTTCTTCAACATTGACGAGGAAAAGCTCGTGGCGTTCGCAGAGGAATCGGCGAAGGTCGGCGTCGATATGCTCGTAATGGACGACGGCTGGTTCGGCAAGAGATACAGCGACTGGGCGGCGCTCGGCGACTGGTATCCGAATCCCGAAAGATTCAAAAACGGGCTTGCCGCGTTTGTTAAAAAAGTCAAAGAGAAGGGCGTCGCCTTCGGTATCTGGATAGAGCCGGAGATGGTAAACCGCGACAGCGACCTTTACCGGGCGCACCCGGAGTGGGCGCTCTCCGTGCCCGGCAGGGAGGCGCTTGAATCGCGTCAGCAGCTCGTTCTCGATATGGCGAACCCCGACGTCGTCGAATACCTGAAAAAGACTTTTTCCGAAACTTTTGACGGCGTGCCGATAGATTATTTCAAGTGGGACGCGAACCGTCACCTTACGGACGTATATTCACCGTCTTTACCGGCTGACCGCCAGGACGAGGTCCCGTACAGATTTATGAAGGGCGTCTACGAGCTTCTTCGCTGGTTCGGCGAAAAGTACCCGAAGGCGGTCATTGAGACCTGCGCCGGCGGAGGCGGCAGATACGACCTCGCGATGATGACGTACGGCTTTCAGATATGGGCGAGCGATAACACGCATCCGTACGACAGGCTTTGGCTCCAAAGCACCGACCTTCTTGCGTACCCCGCCTGCACGATGTCCTGCCACGTTTCAAACCCGCAGGGGAGCGTGAGGTCGCTCGATTACAGATACAAGGTGGCGTGCGCCGGTATGCTCGGTTACGAGTTCAATATTCTCGCGATGAGCGATGAGATCAAGTCGGAGATGGCGCGTCAGATAAAGGACTACAAGACTTTCGAGCGCGTCGTCCGCCTCGGCGTTTATCACAGCCTCGTCTTCCCGTTCGAAGAAGATTATTCGGCGTATTACTATTCATTTGACGGCGAGATACTCTTCACGCTTTTAGAAAAAGAGAACACGAAGGCGAGGACGACGAAGCCCTTGAAAATAAAATCGGCAAACGCCGAAAAGAGCTACGTTGACCGTTTGTCCGGAAAACGCTTCACGGGGCGCGAGCTGAAAGACGGTCTTCGCCTCGAGCTGACGGGAGAGCGCGACACGGCGACTCTTATGTATCTCGTGGAAGAATAAAGGCAAAAAAAGAAGGAGACGCCGTCTCCTTCTTTTTTGCATTTGTATAAATTATCTGTTTCGCTCCGCGAACTCCTTCGTATCTACGAGTTTTCCGCCTCCGACTCTCGACTCCTCGGCTGAAAGCGCGATAATGTGGCTCTCGAGCGTCTCGTCGATGTCGGTGAGGTACGAGGACGTGACGTCCTTGCCCTCGATGAGGTCGATAAAGTCGCGGACTATGCCGTAGTCGCCGCCGCCGTGACCGAAACCGTCGGTCTCCGACGATACGTTTTCGTAAACGTCGCTCGCGCCGCCGAACACGTTGACTTCGATCCTGTCCTTGCCGCTGCTCGCGATGATCTCGCCCTTCGTGCCCATAACGTACGTCTCGCGCCCCCAGGAGGTACCGGCGGTGAAAGCGCACATGGAGAACGTCGCGGTCTCGCCGCCCTCGAAGAGGAGGTTAACGACTTGATGGTCGACGACGTCGTTGTCGCAATGGTAAACGCATCTGCCGTAAGGACCTGTTTTCAGATTTTCAAGGAGCGCGTCGAGCGTCGGCACCTGAGTCACGACGTCGATGGGCCAACTGAAGTTGCCGCCGCGGGCGGGCGCGATGTAGCAATTCTCGACGCTGTAAGGGCAGCTCATATATACGGGGCAGCTCTCCGTGCAGCGTTCGGTCGCGCCCTCGGGCGCCTCGGAGGGTTTGTAATGAGTCAGCGAGCCGAAGGACGACACGGCGACGCAGCGCTTGCCTACGAGCCAGTGGAGTATGTCCATATCGTGACAGCATTTTTGAAGTATCATCGGGGACGACCTCTTGCTGTTCGACCAGTTTCCTCTGACGAACGAGTGCGCCTGGTGCCAGTAAATCACGCGTTCGTCGGCTTTTATGTTCACAACGTCTCCGATAACGCCGGAGTCGATGAGGCTCTTAAGTTTTCTGTAAAACGCGGTGTAGCGCAGAACGTGGCAGACTATGACGCGGCGCCCCGTTTCCTTTGCCTTCTTCGCTATATCAAAGCACTCGGAGAGGACAGGGGAGACCGGCTTCTCGAGCAGGATATCATAGCCGAGGTCAAGCCCCGCCATGGCGTGGCGGTAGTGGCATCTGTCGGGCGTAGCGACGAATAGTACGTCGGCGACTTTTTCCGTTTTCAGCATTTCTTCCGCCGAGGAAAACCGAAGCTCCTGCGGTATTGAATACCTGTCGCCGTACCTCTCGACGCGGTCTGGAAGAATATCCGCGCAGGCGACTATTTTTACTCTGTCTCCGAGGTTGTCGAGCGCGTATGAGTACGCGTTTCCTCTCGAGCCGAGACCGGCGACGGCGATGGTGATCTGTTTATCCATAGTCAAAAACCCTCCTTCGTGGGACTGTAAACAGTATATCACTTAACTTTCTGCATATCAACTAAAAAATCAAAAAACCGCTGTTTTTTTCAGCGGTTTTTGTTTACAGCCCCTCTATCGAATATAGAGCCGGGTTGGCTCGCCCGTCGTAGTCGAAGAGCGCCTGATTCGCCCATTCGTTGCCGCCGGGGCCTTTTTCTCCCGTGTACTCGAGTCCCGCGGGGAGAGACCAGTGAGAGCCGGGGACGGGCACCCACGCGGGCTCCCAGTAAACGAAGCCGCGTCCCCGTCCGTCGGGCACCGCTTTTATGGCGTCGGTCAGGTCGGCGAGAAACTTCGTCTGACCTTCCTTCGTCATCGGGTACTCTATTGCCGCGGCGAGCTTTTCCGTCGCCGCGCCGCCCTTTCTCTCGGCGGGGTTCAGCATCTCGAACTTGCCGTAGTCGTCGAGCGAGAATCCCATCGAGGTCTCGGCGACGATGAGGTCGCGCCCGTATCGGCGCGCCATATCGTTCATATTCGCGGCGAGGTCCGCCATCGTGCCGTGCCAGAAGGGGTAGTAGGAAAGTCCCATTACGTCGAAGTCGTCGCCGCCGTTTTCAAAATATGAGTCGAACCAGAAGCGGTAAAGCTCGTTCTTTCCGCCGTTGTCGAGGTGGAGCATGACGGCGGCGTCCGGCGCCGCCTCCCTTACCGCCTTGATACCCGAGTTCAGAAGCTTCACGAGAGTCGGGAAGTTATCCGTCTTACCGTAGGGCCAGAGGATGCCGTTCGTGATCTCGTTACCGACGGCGACGACGTCGGGCGCGACGCCGAGGGACGAGAGCCTTGTCAGCACGTCCTTCGTGTAGGAGTAAAGAGCGCCGCAGAGAGCGTCCGCGTCAAGTCCGCGCCACGCCTTCGGCACTATCTGCTTCCCGGGATCAGCCCAGAAGTCGGAGTAGTGGAAGTCGAGCATCCAGTATATGCCGAGCGCCTTCGCGCGGCGGGCGAGCTCGACGGTGCGGTCAAAGTCGTTGCACCCCGCGCCGTAAGGCTCGCCGCTTTCGCTGTAAGGGTCGTTCCAGAGGCGAAGACGGAGCATATTCATACCGTGGTCGCACAGGATCGTCATCGCGTCGCGCTCGCCCTTGTCGTCGGAAAACTTTGCGCCGCACGCCTCGACCTCCGCGAGGGAGGAGAGGTCCGCGCCTTTTATAAACTCATTTATCCGTCTCATCTTCAAAATTGAATCTCTTGTACATCGCGCCGTAGCGGAAGCGCGCCATCTCGTTCTTTTCGAGGACGTCCGCCTCGCTTCCTCTGTACTGACAGCGAAGGCAGTAGTATTCCTTCTTGTCGCGGTCGTAGAACATATCCATATCTATGTCCCTCATAAAGCAAGAGGGGCAGCGGAAATTCAGTTTGCCCTTTCCAGCCTGAGCCATGTCGTCTCACTCTCCTTTTCCTTAAGCTTGACCTCGTATCCGAGCGTGAACATCGGGCTGAACGCGTAGCCCTCGGAGACATACCCTTCGCGCTCTCTGCCGCAGCACTTGAGCGAGACCTCGGTCTTTATCGGAGGGATCAGGCAGGAAACGCGCTCCGCGTCCGCCTTCTTCTCGGTCCTGCACTTGTATTCGTAGGGTATGGCGCACTCGCCGTCGATCTTAAGCGTCAGCGACGACATATCCTCGCTGTATTCCGTCGTGCCGTAGCAGCCGACCATATACTCGCGGACGGTGACGTCGCAGTCGGGGACGGTCGACGAGACTATGCGCCTTTCCGTCTTTATCTCGGACGAGCCCTCCGTGAATGTGATTATGCTCTGGAGTTTGACGGTCAGTCCGTCGGAGAACTCGATATCGACGGGGTCGAGCGTCAGTATCCTGTCGCCGCCCTCGCGAGAGAAGCGCGCTTTAGTCCTGCAGAGACAGAGGTCGACCTCCTCGCCCGCGTGACAGACCTTCGCGGACCTGACGGTGCCCTCGCCCGCGTAGTGAGTGAAGTAACCGGCGCGGTATTTTTCCTGGATGAGGTAGGGATAGCTTGCGTCCTGAACGTGAGGCGTGCCGATTCCGACGGGCCACTCGAGCTTCGCGGCGTAGGGACGAAGGTCGACTATCGCGCCGCCCTGGTCCATATTGACGCAGGCTCTCATATACGGGTCGGTATACCAGAAGAGCTGTTTGTCGCTTCCGTAGAGGATGTCGTTCCAAAGAGCGCATTCCGGCTCTGTGTATGACTTCTTTTGTCTGTAATAGTCCGCGAACTCGGACATCGTCATATCTATCAGCTTTCCTTCGCGCTTCAGCTTGCCGTAGTAGGCGCAGCCGTCGTTGTAGGACTTGAGAAGAAGCTCGTACGGCTGTTCCCATCTGCCCATCTTGTTCATCCAGCCGGGTCCGACAAACATCATATTGTATGCGTAGCCGTTGTTGTATCTTGCGAGCGAGCGGTACTGATCTATGAGATTGTAAAGGTAGGGGTACTCCCACGTCTTCGTGTCGTAGATCATTCCGCGAAGGACGTTCTGCGGATGTGTGCCGAAGTTGGAGCCGTTGCCGTCGTAGCAGGCAAGAAGGTCGCGGGAGAGGTGAGGTATGGCGACGATGCCGGAGTCCTCCGCCTCGTTTGCCGCGGGAGCGTGAGTGTTTGCCTTCGAGGGGATCCACGGAGCCCACGGACCGCCGTCCATAAATGTATACCAGGAGTTGTTGCAGGTGTGGTAAGCCTTCGGACCTTCTTCCCAGCAGGTCGCGACGGCGCATTTTACGGAAGGGTACTCCGCTTTGATAAAGTTTATAAGATCGGCGTCCATATAGTAGGAGCCCGTCGACTCGGGATAGAAGCCGAATTTTTCATAAAACTTTCCGAAGACGTCGCGGACTATCGCCTTTTTGTCCTCCATAGAGAACATCCAGATGCAAAAGTCCTTCGTCTTGTATTTCTCCCTGAACTGCTCGCAGGGAAGACCGAGAAGAGAGAGGGCGATCTCGTCGCCGTACTTCTCGTGATGCTCCTTCGCGGTCATCACCGCCTCGTCGTTGAAGAGGGAGGCGTAAGTCATCTGTATCGTGGTCTTGAGACCGTTCTTGTGTGCGCATTCCTGCTGTGTGAGGAATATGTCGAGGCTCTCCTTGAGAAGAGCGCGTCTGCCGAGGTCTTCGGCTTTGCCGTGTCCCGTCACCTTTTCGGCGTACTCGGGGACCATTTCCGGGCGGTGGATGATGTTGACTATAAATTCATTCATAATAACAATCTTTCATTTACTCAAAACGGCGGCGGCTTTCGCCGCCGTCGGTTTGCTGTCAGTCTGCGGGATAGAGTATATTCTTTTCCGTTTCCGGATCGAAGAAGTGCATGACCTTTCCGGAGAAGGTGATGTAGAGGCGGTGTCCCTGAACGAGGGACTCTCTCTCATCTTCCTCAAGGTCGACCGTGGGAACGCGGACGATGAGGCGCGTGCCGTCCTCCGTGTAGACGTGGAGGTGAAGCTCGGAGCCCATCATTTCGTTTACTTCGAGCACGCAGGGGATAGCTCCCTCGCCGCCCTCGGAAAGCGCGATATGCTCGGGGCGCACTCCGAGGAGTATCTCGCGGTCGTAAACACCCTTTTCGGCGAGTTCTTCGCCCTTTCTGCCCGTGACTTCTATCTTCGCGCCGAAAGGCTCGACGAAGTAGCGGTTGCCCTCGCGGACGAGGCGCGTCTTCATGATGTTCATCTTCGGCGCGCCGATGAATTCCGCGACGAAGAGGTTATCCGGCTTCTCGAAAACTTCCGTCGGAGTTCCGACCTGCTGGATGTAACCGTCCTTCATGATGACGATGCGGTCGCCGAGGGTCATAGCCTCCGTCTGGTCGTGCGTGACGTAGATGAACGTCGTGTCGAGCTTCTGACGGAGAAGGATGATTTCGGCTCTCATCTGGTTGCGGAGCTTCGCGTCGAGGTTGGAAAGAGGTTCGTCCATAAGGAAGACCTTTGAGTTTCTTACCATTGCGCGGCCGATTGCGACGCGCTGACGCTGACCGCCGGACAATTCGCCCGGGAATTTCTTTTCTGTACCAGAAAGACCAACGAGGTCGAGGACCTTCGGGACGGTGCGCTTAATTTCGGCGTTCGAGACGCCAACAATTTCGAGTGCAAAAGCGACGTTTTCGTAAACGGTGCGGTTCGGCAAAAGCTTGAAATCCTGGAAGACAACGCCAATGCGGCGGCGAAGAT
>CADBQA010000152.1 GCA_902796675.1 uncultured Ruminococcus sp. | reverse complement strand
GACCGAGAGCGCGGACTCCGTCCACCTCACCGACTGGCCCGAGGCTATCCCCGGTATCGACAAATACCGCCGCGTCATCGACAGCGTTGACGAAGTCAGAGAGGTCATTTCCCTCGTTCTGAAGCTCCGCAACGAGTGCCAGATAAGGATCCGTCAACCGCTTAAGACCCTCTATCTCTGCCGCGATTCGTCGCTTCCCGAGATCGAAGAGACTCTCGTCCCGATCATGCTCGGCGAGGTCAACATAAAGAAGCTCGTAAATCTCGACACGCCGGACGCGCTCGAGGTAAAGACCGCGTCCCTCGACTTCAGAAAAGCGGGCGCGCACCTCAAGGGCGACGTCAACCGCGTCAAGGGGCTCCTCGCGGGGCTCACCGAGGACGAGATGGCAAGGACCGTCTCCGAGATCGAGGCGGGCGGCGACGTTCACGTCGCGGGTTACGACGCGGCGATGCCATCTGAGCTTTTCACGCTCTCGAGCCACGCGAGACCGAACGTACTCATAGTTAAAGAGGGCGGACTTACCGTCAGCGTCGACACCGCTCTTGACGACGAGCTTCTCGCAGAAGGATACCTGCGCGACGTGCTCCGTCAGTGCCAGGTGTTCAGAAAAGAAGCGGGCTTTGAGGTCTCCGACCGCATCGCCGTCTCATTCTCGGGCGACGCGGCCGTAACGAAGATCATCGACGCGAAGCGCGGCTACGTTGAGGACGAGCTCCTCGCGACGGTAGGCGACGTTTCTGACGCCGAGTACGAGGGCGAGATCAAGCTCGACGTCGGCACGGTCAAGGTCGCGATGAAGAGGGTTTGATATGTTCTGGAAGGAATACGGCAAGCACATAAGGCGCCTTTGGCTCAACGAGTTCGGCGCCGTAGCGTTCGGCATAATGCTGAGCTTCCTCTCGACCTCTCTGTCGGATAAGGTCGGCTCCGCCGCCGCGGTCGTCTACTTCGTCTCGGGCCTTCTCGGTATGTTCTTCTATTGCTATCTCATATACCTCGTTATATGGGAGGTCGGCGCGTCCGACAGGATAAGAGCGGACGCGGGAAGGGTCGAGCCTAGACCCCACCTCGGGATAAAGATAGCTCTGTTCTATTCGATCCCCTGCCTCGCCGTCACCGGCGCCTACCTCGTCTTTTCGCTGATCTATAAAGTCGGCGGAGTCGCGGGAGTCGGCGGCGTCATAGACGTCACGGGCATGGCGAGCATGGTGATTGAGGCGCCGTATATCGGCTTCGCCCTCGCGCTTTTCAAGAATATCGGAAAAGCGCTCGACGACTCGAACCTCCTTTATTACAGCGTCTTCTGGTTCGCGTCCTGCCTGCCGGCGATACTCACCGTCTGGCTCGGCTACCTCGCGGGCTTCCACGGCAAATTCATGTCGAAGATGTACAAGAAAAGCAAATAACAAATATAAAGAAAAGGCAGTTTATTCTGCCTTTTCTGTTTGTTCTTGTTCTGTCTCCGGCGCGGCTTCAGTCTCCGGCGCCGCCCCGGTCTCCGGCGTCTCGGTCTCCGGCGCGCCGCCGGGGAACGTGAGGTCCTTGATGAATCCCTCGCCCTCCGTTGAGCATACGTCGCCGCCGACTACCGTTCCCTTGTAGATCATCACGTTTGCGAAGACGTCGCCCTCGGCGTCCGGGTAGTTCGTCACGCGGTAGGTGTAGCGCACGACGTCGCGCCCGGCGTAGTTTTCAAGGTTGAGACCGAGATTCTTCTGGAGCGCGTTGTAGGACGTCATAAGCGCGTCGAAATCCTTCGGGACCGTCACGACGCACTCCTTGACGGGACGCCTTTCCACCTTCCATCCGAACTGCTCGAGAAACTCGACGCGGTCGCCGTTCGAGCGCACCTTGTCAAAGTTGTAGGTGACCTCCGCCGCCGTCGGCTCAGCTTCCGCCGCCGAGTTTTTCGGTATGAAGACGAAGAGCGCGATCATCAGCGCGGCGGCGAGACAGAGAAGTCCTATGAATTTAAGTGTTTTGCCTTTTACGGACCATACGAACATAAAAAAATCCTCCCGGAAATTGTTTTTGGTAAACTATATTCGGGAGGATATTTATTTATGAATCAAGCTCCGCGAGACGGCGAAGTATCTCGCGCGTCAGGCGGTATACCTTTGCGGTGGATTTAACGGAGAGCGTCTCATCCGGCGTGTGGATGTCGCGCGCGTTCGGTCCCGTCGATACGATGTCGAGGCGCGGGAGCGCTTCCTTTATAAGTCCGCACTCGAGCCCCGCGTGTATGCCGACGATCTTCGGCTCCGCGCCGAAGAGCGAAACGTAGGCGTCGCGGTATATTTTTTGAAGGCGCGAGCCGTGAGTCGGCGCCCAGCCGGGATAGCGGTCGCGGTGGCGCGCTGACGCACCGAGGCGGTCTGCAAGCGCGGTGAACGAATCCTCGATCTCGTCGAGAGACGAGGATACGGAGGAGCGGGACGACGAGGTTATCTTAACGGAATCGCCCGCGGTGCGGATGATGCCGACGTTCGAGGAGGTCTCGACGAGACCCTCCACCTCCTTCGACATCGCGAGCGGTCCGAAGGGAAGCGCGTCGACGAGGGATATCACGTTTCTTGAATATTTTTCCGCGAACGCGTGGAACCCTCCGCGGCAAACGGAAGATGTCACTTTGAGACCGGCGTCCTCGGGGGAGAGCTTTTCTCTCGCGCAGGAAGCGTTTTCTTCGATGGCGTCGGGCGCGCTCTCCGCGTCGTCGCAGGAGAAGACTATCTCGCACTCGCGCGGTATCGCGTTGTCCTTCGAGCCGCCCTCGACGGAAATGATCTTTACGTTCCCGAGCCCCTCGAGAAGGGAGAAGGCGAGCTTTATCGCATTCGTTCTTCCGAGGTGGATGTCGGCGCCGCTGTGTCCTCCGGCAAGCCCCGTCACCTTAAGCGTCACGGCGCTCGTAACCGGTTCTTTCGGGATATCGGTTATCTCAAAATCAGTCCTGACGCCGCCGGCGCAGGAGACCGTCGCGGTGTCGTCGTCCTCGGAGTCGAGGTTGAGCATATAGTCGGCGGTGACTTGCGATTTGTCGAACGCCTTCATGCCGCCGAGACCCGTTTCCTCCTCGGTCGTGAAGAGACATTCAAGGGGACCGTGTACGGCGTCATCGTCCTCGAGAAGCGCCATCATTATGGCGACCGCGACCCCGTCGTCGGCGCCGAGCGTCGTGCCGTCCGCCGTTATCGTGTCGCCGTCGAGAATGAGCTTTATACCGTCGCGCTCGAAGTCGTGAACGACGTTCCCGTTCTTCTCGCAGACCATATCGAGGTGACCCTGCAGAAGCACCGCGGGAGATGCCTCATACCCTGCTTTCGCGGGCTTTTTTACAAAGACGTTGTTGTTTTTGTCGCGGACGGCGACGAGTCCTTTTTCCTTTGCAAAACTCTCTACGAAGCGCGCCGCGGCTTCCTCGTTTCCGCTTCCGCGCGGTATCGCGGACAGCTCTTCAAAATAATAAAACACCCTCTCGGGTTCTATGTTTTTAAGTATTCTCATAACAAATCTCCTTTGCGGCTATATTCTATCACATTTTTGCCCGAAAGACAACATTATGACTTTACATTTATAAAAAAAAGTGTTAAAATAATAAAAAAGTGCGGAGGCGAAGATGGGACTTCAGTATCTATTTCGCTCCGGCGGCAGGCGCGGCTTTACGTCCGCGGTCATTCTTGCGGCGGGAGTCGGGTCAAGATTCGGAAACGATGACGGAACGAAACAGAACGTGAAGGTCTGCGGAGTCCCCGCCGTTGTTCGCTCCTGCCTCGCTTTTGAAAACTCGGACGCGATAGATGAGATAATCCTCGTCGGCAGGGCGGAGGAGCTTGAGACCCTTCGCGGATACGTTGAAGAATACGGGCTTACAAAGGTTCAAAAGATCGTCGAGGGCGGCGCGACAAGGCGTGAGTCCTCGTATTGCGGCGCCTCCGTGGCGTCGGAGAAGTGCCGCTATATCGCGATACACGACGCGGCGAGATGCCTTGTGACGGAGAAAATGATCGCCGATACCGTCGACGCCGCCGTGAGGTACGGCGCGGCGGCGGCAGCCGAGCGCGTCGTGGATACCGTAAAGATCGCCGACGGGCGGGGGTTTATAAAGGAGACAGCCGACCGCGATCTCGTCTGGCTCGTCAAAACGCCGCAGGTCTTCAAATTTCATATGTACGAGACCGCCGCGGCGATAGCGAAGCAGGAAGATCTCGCCGTCACCGACGACTGCTCTATGGCGGAGTACTGCGGCTTTAAGATAAAGCTCGTCGACTGCGGACATGAAAACATAAAACTCACCGAGAGGGCGGACCTCTCGATGGCTGAATACATTTTATCAAAACGACAGGGGGACGGCAAATGAGAATAGGACACGGATACGACGCTCACAGATATGAAAAGGGAAGGCGCTTCATCCTCGGCGGAGTCGAGATCGACTGCCCGTTCGGTATGGTCGCTCATTCCGACGGCGACGTTCTCGCTCACGCGATAATCGACGCGCTCTTCGGCGCGGCGGGGCTTCCCGACATCGGAAGACAGTTCCCCGACACCGACGATAAATACAAGGGTATATCGAGCATGGAGCTTCTTCGCGAGGCTGTCGATATGGTGCGCCAGGCGGGCTTTCGCGCCGCATACATCGACTGCACGGTCATCTGCGAGGAGCCGAAGCTCTCGAAGTACGTTGAAGATATGAAGCGTTCTCTCGCCGAGAACTCCGGGCTCAAGCCGAGACAGATAAACGTCAAGGCGACGACCGAGGAAAAAATGGGCTTCACGGGCGCCCTCGAGGGCATATCGGCGCACGCCGTCTGCCTGCTCGAAGAGCACTCGAGAAGCCAGTCTATGTGAACCGCGCGGGAGTCGGTAAGATTTTTACTTCCTGCGGTTTATACTTCTTGGTCCTCCTCCCGCGCGGGAAAACTGTGTCGCGGCGTGTCGAAACACCGCCGTTATAAGTTTATGCGCGAACGACCTAAAAGGAAAACGGTATTTTCAATGAACAAAAAAGTTATTATCGCCCCGTCGATACTCGCCTGCGACATGGCGCGCCTCGGGGACGAGATGAAAAGAGCGACGGAGTCGGGCGCGGATATGCTCCACGCGGACGTAATGGACGGCGTTTACGTTCCGAATATCTCGTTCGGATTCGATTTTATCTCGGCGGTACACCGCTCGTCGGACCTTCCGATCGACGTCCATATGATGACGGTCTGCCCGGGTAAATATATAAAAGAGCTGAAGGAGGCGGGCGCCGCCTCCGTCACCGTCCACCACGATATCGGCGGGACGGAGGAAGTTATAAAGATACTGAAAGACATAAGAGACGCCGGTATGAGATCGGCGGTAGCCCTTCGCCCGAAGTTCCCGGCTGAGGACGTCGTCCCGTTTCTCCCGTACGTCGACATGATACTCGTAATGACTGTCGAGCCGGGATTCGGCGGGCAGAGCTTTATGGAAGACATGCTCCCGAAGATAAGGAGAATAAGAGAAATGGCGCCGGCCGTCCCCATCCAGGTCGACGGCGGTATAAAGGCGGCGACGGCGAAATCATGCGCCGCGGCAGGAGCCGACGTCTTCGTCGTCGGTACGGCGTCCTTCAAGGCGCCCGATATGAAGTCGGCAATAGAAGAAATCAGAGAAAGCGCGAGGTAGATGAAATGAAAATCAGAAAAGCGGAGGTACGTCACCGATGTTCGATGAAGAAAAGTACGACGACCTCTATGAGGAGATCAGAAAGCTGATCGAAGACAAGAACTACGCGAGGATAAGGGATCTTCTCGCGGATATGGAGCCCGCCGATATCGCGGCGCTCTTCGAGGAGTTCCCGCCGGACGAGTTCACCCTCCTTTTCCGTCTTCTTCCGAAGCTCTCGGCTGCCGAGGTCTTCGTCGAGATGGATTCCGATATGCAAATGGCGCTCGTCGAAGGCTTCTCCGACGCCGAGCTCGGTTACGTCGTCGATAAACTGTTCGTCGACGATACCGTCGACATCATCGAGGAGATGCCGGCTAATATCGTCAAGCGTATTCTCGCGCAGGCGACGCCTCAAAAGAGGCAGATGATAAACCAGCTCCTCCACTACCCGAAGGACAGCGCGGGGTCGATCATGACGACGGAGTTCGTCGAGCTTCGCCCCGAGATGACCGTCGCCGAGGCGTTCGCGCGCATACGCGAGACCGGACTCAAAAAGGAGACCATCTACACCTGCTACGTCACCGATAAAGAACGTCACCTCATCGGCGTCGTGACCGTTAAGGATATGATAATCGCCGGAAACGACGCGACGATAGCGGACACTATGGAAACGTCGATAGTTTCCGTCAACACGCACGACGACAAAGAGGACGTCGCGCGTTCAATGGATAAATACGACTTCCTCGCCATCCCCGTTACCGATAAGGAAAACAGACTCGTCGGTATCGTCACGTTCGACGACGCTATGGACGTCATCAGCGAAGAGGACACCGAGGATATCGAAAAAATGGCGGCTATCCTTCCGTCAGATAAGCCCTACCTCAAGACCTCTCCCTTCGAGATCTGGAAAAAGAGGATACCGTGGCTCCTTCTCCTTATGGTCTCCGCGACCTTCACGGGACAGATAATCTCGTCCTTCGAGGAAAAGCTCGCCGCCCTCTCCGTGCTTATCGCCTATATCCCGATGCTTATGGATACCGGCGGTAACTCCGGCAGCCAGGCGTCCGTCACCGTCATCCGTGGACTTTCCCTCGGCGACATCTCTTTCTCCGACTTCTTCCGCGTCGTCTGGAACGAGATGCGAGTCTCCGTCCTCTGCGGCGCGACGCTCGCCGCGGCGAACTTCGTGAAGCTCCTCCTCGTCGACCGCCTCCTGTTCGGCAACGACGAGCTGACCCTTCCCGTTATCGCCGTTATCTGTACGACGCTCGTCGTCACCGTCTTCCTGGCAAAGCTCGTCGGAGCGACGCTTCCCATGCTCGCCGAGAAGATAGGCTTCGACCCCGCCGTCATGGCGTCGCCGTTCATCACGACCATAGTCGACGCCCTCTCCCTCCTCGTCTACTTCCAGTTCACGAGGATGATACTGAAGATTTAGAAAAAAGATACCGGGGGAGCCTTTGAAAAGGCTCCCCCGCGCCCCTTTCCAAACTCCGGAACAACAAAAAAGGCTGTGCAATCAGCCTTTTTTGTTTACATCTATTGCCACGGGAATATGAATGATTGCCGTTGAAAAAAGCCCCGTCGGGGCTTTTTTCAAAATTCTGTTACACGTTGAATCTGAAAAGAACGACGTCGCCGTCCTGCATGACGTATTCTTTTCCTTCGCTTCTGAGAAGTCCGCGCTCCTTGACAGCCGCCATGGAACCGCACGCGATAAGGTCGTCGTAGGAGACTATCTCCGCGCGGATGAAGCCGCGCTCGAAGTCGGAGTGTATCTTGCCCGCCGCCTGGGGCGCCTTCGTTCCTTTCTTTATCGTCCACGCGCGAACCTCTTTCGGACCCGCCGTGAGGTATGAGATGAGACCGAGAAGAGAATAGCTCTTCTTTATAAGCCTTGAGAGACCCGAGTCCTCGATGCCGAGATCGGCGAGGAACATCGCTTTTTCTTCGGGCTCAAGCTCCGCGATCTCCGCCTCGATGCCGGCGCAGACCGGGATGACCTCGGTGCCCTCCGCCGCGGCGCGCTCGGCGATGGCGTTATAAAACGCGTTGTCCGGCGAGACCTGCGCCGCCTCGTCCTCGCCCACGTTCGCGGCGTAGATGACCGGCTTCGCGGTTATGAGGTTGACGTCGGCGATAAGTGCCGCCTCGTCCTCGTCAAGCCCGAGCGCGCGGACGGTCTTGCCATCCTCGAGACCCTTGTATATCTTTTCAAGTATCTCGACCTCGCGCGCGAGCGTTTTGTCGCCCTTCATGAGCTTTTTCGTCTTGTCGATGCGGCGCTCGAGCATTTCCATATCGGAGAGGATAAGCTCGAGATTTATCGTCTCAAGGTCGCGTATCGGGTCGACGGAGCCGTCGACGTGTATGATGTCGTCGTTCTCGAAACAGCGCAGTACGTGGACTATCGCGTCGCAGTCGCGTATGTTCGAGAGAAATTTGTTGCCGAGGCCCTCGCCCTCCGACGCGCCCTTGACGAGGCCCGCTATATCGACGAATTCTATCGTCGCGGGGGTGTAGAGCTCGGGAGAGTACATCTCGGCGAGGCGGTCGAGACGGCGATCGGGGACCGGAACTATGCCGACGTTGGGATCTATCGTGCAGAACGGGTAGTTCGCTGACTCCGCGCCGCCTCCCGTTAAGGCGTTGAAAAGGGTGCTTTTGCCGACGTTGGGCAAACCCACGATTCCGAGTTTCATTGTATGTCCTTCTTTGACTTGTATTTCACACTATTATACAACACTCGGTGGACGATATCAAGCCTTTGTGTGAATGTTGAGTGAAAAAATGAACAAAAGTATTTACTTTTTTTATTTATTATGTTATCATTTATTCAGATGATAAGGAGGTTGAAAAATGAGCACGAAAATACTTGTCGTTGACGACGACGTTAATATTTGCGAACTGCTGAAGATATATTTTGAAAAGGAAGGATACGAGGTGATCCAGTCACACGACGGCGCCGACGCGGTCCAGACTTTCAAGTACAACGATCCCGATATAGTTCTTCTCGACATAATGCTTCCGAAGAAGGACGGTCTTGCCGTCTGCCGCGAGATACGCGATATGTCGTCGAAGCCTATCATCATGGTCTCCGCGAAGGGCGAGGTCATCGACAAGGTGCTCGGCCTCGAGATGGGCGCGGACGACTTCGTGACGAAGCCCTTCGATATGAAGGAGCTTTCCGCGAGAGTCAAGGCGGTGCTCCGCCGCGCGGCGAAGCGCGACAACTCCGCGGACGACGAGGCTGTCAAGTTTGAGAATATCGAGATCAGCCTTCAGAAGTACGAGCTTAAGATAAAGGGCGTCCCGGTGGACATCCCCCCGAAGGAGCTCGAGCTTCTTTACTTCCTCGCGTCGAACTTCAACCACGTTTTTACGCGCGATCAGCTTCTCGACAAGGTCTGGGGCTTTGACTACCTCGGAGACTCGAGAACGGTCGACGTACACGTCAAGCGTCTTCGCGAAAAGCTCGAGGGCGTTTCCGACAAATGGAGACTAAAGACCGTCTGGGGCGTGGGATACAAATTCGAATACAACGCATAAAACACAAAACAGGGCGGGCGTTTTTCGCCCGCCTCTTTTTTGAGGTGTCAGATGTTCAAAAGCGTATTTATGAAATACATCACGGCCATGCTTCTGATCGTGCTGACGTGCTTTCTTGTTCTTGGATCTCTCGCCGGGGCGTTTATTTCGTCCTATTCGAGAAACTTCAAGGCGGAAACCGTTCAGAACATTGCCGCGGCGATGGCGGTCTACGTTGAGAAGGACTACGCGAAGAGCCCCGGAAGGGCGCGCCTTTTCTCATACAGCGAGGACTTTGCGACCGTCGTTCAGCTTCTGTCCTCCGAGACGCAGGACACGACGATCTTCGTCGTCGACAAGGGGGCCTCGGTCTGCGCTTTCGGCTCCGCAAACAGGACCGCGCCGGACGACTTTTTCAGCGTAAGGGCGTACTACGCCAAGATACCGGAGTCCGTTTCCTCCCGCCTGCGCTCGGGCGAGGCGGTCGCCGGCAGAGACAATATGGACGGGCTTCTTAAAGATTCGCGCGTTTATTCGGCGTACCCCATAAATTATAACGGCGAGTATCTCGGCGCCGTCGTCGTTACGGCGGCGGACGCGGGACTTGACGATATGATGAGGCAGACCTTTACGACCCTTATCGTCGCATCCCTTTGGATAATTCTCGCGTCCTTCGGAGTAATATACGTCGTCAGCGAAAAGCTGACCTCTCCGATAAGAAAGATGAGCGCGGCGACGCGCGAGATGACGCGCGGCAACTTCGACGTCAAAGTCGACGTCAGGGGCCGCGACGAGATAGCGGCGCTCGCCGCGTCCTTCAACGATATGGCGAAGTCCCTCGGAAACCTCGAGAGGATGAGGAGCAGCTTCATATCCGACGTCTCTCACGAGCTTCGCACGCCGATGACGACGATAGGCGGCTTCATCGACTCCATTCTCGACGGCGCGATACCGCCGGAGAAAGAGGGCTACTATCTCGGGATCGTTTCGTCCGAGATAAAGCGTCTTTCAAGGCTTGTTAATTCGCTCCTCGAGGTCTCGCACTTCCAGACGGGAAAGGTCGCTCTGAATCCGTCGCCGTTCGACGTATGCGAGATGGCGAGAGTGATACTCATATCGAACGAGCAGAGGATCGAGGAAAAGCATCTTGACGTCTCTTTTGAATGTGACCGCGACAATATTATCGTCGTCGCCGATCCCGATCAGATACACCGCTGTATCTTCAATATCTGCGACAACGCGATAAAGTTTGCGCGCGACGGCGGAAAATACGAGGTCAGCATAAAAGAGGCGGACGGCAAGGTATACTTCTCCGTCTATAACGAGGGCGTCGGTATCTCCGACGAGGATCTGCCGTTCGTCTTCGAGAGGTTTTACAAGTCAGACAAGAGCCGGAGCCTCGACAGAACGGGGGTCGGTCTCGGGCTGTTCCTCGTCAAGAGCATGATAGAGGCGAACGGAGAGACGATAAAATGTGAGAGCGAATACGGGAAATGGTGCCGCTTCACATTTACTCTCACGGAAAAGAAGGATCAATAAATGATATATACCGCAACTTGTTTGTTCGGCCTTGAAGCGGCGCTCGGTCAGTCGATCGACGCGCTCGGCTATAAAAGGACCGAGACGATGGACGGCAGGGTCACGTTCGAGGGCGACGTCGCCGCCGCGGCGAGGGCGTCCGTAAATCTGCGTTACGCGGAGAGGGTCTATCTCACGCTCGGCAGCTTTGAAGCCGTCACGTTCGACGAAGTCTTCGAAGGGGTAAAGGCTCTTCCGCTTGAGGACGTGATAGGGAAGCGCGACGCGTTCCCGGTGAAGGGACATTCGATAAAGAGCCGCCTTTTCTCGGTCCCGGACCTTCAAAGGATAATCAAAAAAGCCGCGGCGACGAGGCTCGGCGCCGCGTACGGCCTTGCGACGCTCCCGGAGGACGGGGTGAAATATCAGCTCGAGTTTTTCCTCTTCAAGGACAGGCTGACGCTGATGATAGACCTCTCGGGAGAGGGGCTTCACAAGAGAGGATACAGACCGGAAAGGGTCACGGCTCCCCTTCGCGAAACTCTCGCGGCGGAGTGCGTGAGGATCTCGCGCCCGAGGGACGACGTGCTGTTCCGCGATCCATTCTGCGGCTCGGGGACGCTCGCCATCGAGGCGGCGATGATGATGAAAAACATCGCGCCCGGCTCGGCAAGGCGTCACGCGGCGGAGGAGTTCCCGATATTTCCGGAGAAACTTTGGCGTGAGGCGAGGGAGGAAGCGAAGGCGGCGGAGCGGAAGACTTTGTTCAGGGCGTTCGCGTCTGACATCGACCCCGAGTGCGTGAGGATCGCGCGCGAGAGCGCGCGCCGCGCGGGGGTTGAGGATATGATCGACTTCGCGGTGATGGACGCTCGCGACGTTACGACCGGCGGTGTGCGCGGAACGATAGTGACCAATCCTCCTTACGGAGAGCGCCTTATGACCGTAAAGGAGGCGGAGTGGCTTTACCGTGAGATAGGCAAGTCCTTCTCCTCGCTCGGCAGGTGGCAGATGTATATCCTGACCTCGCACGAAAAGTTCGGCGACTTCTTCGGAAGACGCGCCGACAAGGTAAAAAAGCTCTACAACGGGATGATACCCTGCTACCTTTACGAATACTTCAAAAACTGAATAATAACACCTCCCGCGGGCAAATAATGGCGCGGGAGGTGTTTTTATGCTCTTTTCTCTTGATTACGAACGGGACGTCGGGTACTTCGACGGTATCATAAAAAGCGGGGAAAGCTTCGATCTCGTCCGTCGTGAGACGGAGTTCTCTGGGCGGCGCAGGACCTTTTTCTACGTCGAGGGCTTCGCCGCGGGCGGAGTTTTGCAAAAGATGTTCGAGTCGCTTGAGAGCGGCGCGGGCGACGATCCGGAGTCGCTTCCCGTCGCCGAGGCGTCGGAGGTTTATAAGTCCGAGGACGCCGCGCTCGCCGTCGCCTCCGGCAAGTGCGTGATGTTCCGCGAGGGAGGGGCGCCCGTCGTCATCGACGCGAGAAGTTATCCGGCGAGGGAGGCGACGGAGCCGGAGAACGACCGCGTTCTGCGCGGCAGCCGCGACGGTTTCGTCGAGACCCTTCTTTTCAACGTCGCGATGGTCCGCAGAAGGATCCGCTCTCCCGAGTTTCGCGCGGAGCATTTCACACTCGGCTCGTCGACGATGTGCGACGCCGCGATACTCTATATGGACGGCAGAGTCGACGGAAGGCTCCTTGCGACGCTCCGCGAAAAGCTCTCCCGCCTCGGCACGGATTCCGTCACGATGGGGCACCAGTCGGTCGCCGAGTGCCTTATGAAAAAGAGGTGGTTCGATCCGTTTCCGAAGGTGCGCCTCACGGAGCGTCCGGACGTCGCCTCCGCCCACGTCCTCGAGGGCTCCGTCGTCCTGATCGTCGACAACAGCCCGGAGGCGATGCTTTTCCCGACGTCGCTCTTCGATTTCCTCCAAGAGGCTGACGACTTCTATTTTCCGCCGCCGACGGGAACATACCTTCGTATCCTTCGACACATCGTTTTTCTTCTTTCGATTTTTCTCGTCCCCGTGTGGTATCTCGGCGTGATGAACGAGGGAATAATACCGGATTGGCTTCGCTTTATGATACCCGACGAGCGCGGCGAGATACCGGTAATATTACAGCTCTTTCTCGTCGAGTTTTCACTCGACGGGCTGAAGCTCGCATACCTCAATACGCCGGACACCCTCTCGTCGTCGGTCTCCGTCGTCGGCGGGCTTCTTCTCGGCGACTTCGCCGTAAAGGTCGGCTGGCTCTCTCCCGACGTCATTCTCTATATGGCGTTCGCCTCTATCGCAAACTACACGCAGTCGTCGTACGAGCTTGGCTACGCCTTCAAATATTTAAGGATGATAACTCTCGCTCTGACCGCGCTTTTCAATATATGGGGATTCGCCGCCGGGGTCGTCGTCTGCGTTCTCCTGCCGGCTGTCAACCGCTCGCTCGCGGGAACGTCCTATCTCTATCCTCTGATACCGTTCAACGGACGCGCCCTGCGGCGCCTCTTTACAAGACCCGGCAAGTTCGATTAAGATAAGAAAAATATATAAAATACTTGAAAAGGAAAGACAATTATGTTATAATATTATTTACAGTAACAAGCCGTGCCGTTAGGTCATACCAGCCGGGGAAGTAGCGGTTCCCTGAACCTGAAGTCCGCTGCAGCAGGGGTGGATCCCCGTTCTGAGGGGCTCTTCGGTATAGTCGGCGGCGAGGGTTTCTGTGTTGAGAAGCGGGTCTTACGCGATCGGCAGCCGTGAACCATGTCAGGTGGGGAACCAAGCAGCATTAAGCGGTGTCGCCGTTG
>CADBQA010000151.1 GCA_902796675.1 uncultured Ruminococcus sp. | reverse complement strand
TTCAAAGCGGAAGTCGTGGGCGATCTCGCCTATCCTTATCGGAAGCTCGCGGTAGGAGTGGTTGCGGTTCGCGTAGATCATCATGTGGTGCGGGCAGTTCATCGGACGCAGGACGAATTTTTCATCCTCGACCTCCATCGCCGGGAACATATTTTCCTTGTAATGCTCCCAGTGGCCGCTCGTCTGGTAAAGCTGTACCGTGCCGACGCAGGGCGTCAGGACGTGCTGATAGCCGAGGGCGAGCTCTTTGTTCCTGATATAGTTTTCAAGCTCGCGCCAGACCGTGTAGCCCTTCGGCAGGAACATGGGAAGTCCCTTGCCGATGAGGTCGTCCGTCATAAAGAGGCGCATTTCCTTGCCTATCTTGCGGTGGTCGCGCTGTTCGGCTTCTGCGAGTTGCTTCAGATACTCGTCGAGCTCCTCCTGCGTCGGGAAAGCCGTGCCCTTGATACGGGTGAGCATCTTGTTGTTCTTGTCGTTTTTCCAGTACGCGCCGGAGACGGACATGACCTTGAAAGCCTTGAGCGCCTTCGTGTAGCAGATGTGCGGGCCGGTACACATATCGACGTAGTCGCCCTGCTCGTAAAAGCTGATGACGGCGTCCTCGGGGAGGTCCGCGATATGCTCGACCTTATACTTTTCGCCGCGGCTCTCCATATAGGCGACCGCTTCCTCGCGCGGAAGGATGAAGGGCTTTATCGGGATGTTCTCCTTGACTATCTTCTTCATCTCGCGCTCGATCTTTTCAAGGTCCTCGTCGGAGAGCTTCACGTCGCCGAGGTCGACGTCGTAGTAGAAGCCCGTCTCGTTCGCGGGACCGTACGCGAACATGGCGGAGGGCCACAGGCGCTTTATCGCCTGCGCCATGATGTGAGCGGCGGAGTGACGTAAAACGTGAAGCTCCTCCTCGGGAGCGCACTGATCGACCGCGCCGTTTGAATAGATGATTTTCATGTTATGCTCCTTTGATATATCTTAAATAATTTTATTCCGAAAAACAAAAAACCGACAGCGCATCGCGCCGTCGGGGTGCGTCGCCGCACGGTTCCACCCGAACGTTTAACTCGTTCAAAAACAGTATGTGCCAAAAGGCGGCAGGCGGTATCTCTTTGCGGCGTGACCGGGCGTTTTCAGCTTCCCGCCCTCTCTGGAGGTCCGTTTTGCAAAAGACTTGTTCTGCTTGTGACAAGTATAACACCGCAAAATCTTTTTGTCAAGCGATTTTTGTCGCCTTCCCGCGTTCATGTATTGAAATCTCTGAAAAAATAAGGTAAAATACCTGTATGAACGAAGAAATATCAAAAATCAGAAGTTCGCGCCGCCGCGCGCTCGCCGCGGCGAACTATGAGAACAATTCCCGCCGCGACGCCGACCCCGAGACGACGACGCTCGGCAGGACGGTGAACGACCAGAACGGCATGACGGGAAGGACTTTTCTTTACGGCGACTACCCCGCGCGGCACAACGCGTGCGAGGCGATAGCGGTCCACAACGCGAGGGTGCTGACGGGAGGGAGGTCCCGCCTTTCGGACGTCATCGTAAGATTTCAGGCGTCGGGCGCGATGATACGGCGCGGGTACTTCGGCTCCAACGTCTTCAAGATAGGGCGGGTCTTAAAAAGTTACGGGATAAAATACAAAATGTTTTTCCGTCGCAAATTCGACCGCCCCGGCGTATATATCGTTTCCTTCTGGAACGAAAAACCGCTCAAAAACGGGATCCACACCGTCGCCTTTACCTTCGACGGCGAAAAATATACGACGTATAACCTTCACGGCAACGGGAAGACCGGCGACGAGGCGCCGGGGGTTTACGCGAAGCGTTTTATCGTCGGGTATTATATCGAGGACGGCGGCGCTTTGTTGCAATAAGGCGCAAAATATGATAAAATAGGCGTGACGGAGGTGACGTATCATGAAGAAGACAACGTCAAACTGCGAGGACTGCGTCCACTACGACTACGACGAGGAGCTTGACGCCTACGTCTGCACGGAGGACCTCGACGAGGACGAGTACGTCAGATTTATGAAGGGCGACAACGGAAACTGCCCTTATTACAGATATTACGACGAGTACAAATTCGTCAGAAAACAGAACTGAGGACACGGTATGCTGACAACGTCATACGGCGCGGGGCTTTTCGGCATCGACGGCTTCATCGTTACCGTCGAGTGCAACAGCACGAGAGCGCTTCCCGATTTTCAGATAGTCGGTCTTCCCGACGCGGCGGTCAAGGAGTCGCAGCAAAGGGTCGAGACCGCGATATACAATTCCGGCATCGTCGCCGGTGACTTATCCATAAAGATAAATCTCGCCCCCGCCGACACGAAGAAGGAGGGCTCGGCTCTCGACCTGGCGATAGCGGTGGCTATACTTCAGGGCAAAAAGGTGATCCCGCCGCTCGACCTCTCGGACAAGATGTTCATCGGCGAGCTCTCGTTCTCCGGCGCGGTGCGCACGGTGCGCGGAGTTCTCAGTATGGTCATCGCCGCGAGAGATCACGGAATAAAAGAGGTCTTTGTCCCGGCGGAGAACGCGAAGGAGGCGGCGGTCGTCGAGGGCGTCGAGGTATACCCCGCCGAATCGCTCTCCGCGGTGATAGCTCACCTCGCCGACAGACAGAAGATAACGCCCGCCGAGCACGCGGTCTACGACGCGGAGTCGTCGTTTATCGGCGCGCTCGATTTTGCCGACGTCAAGGGGCAGGAGGCTGTGAAGCGCGCGCTTGAGATCGCGTCCGCGGGAGGACACAACGTCCTGATGATAGGGCCTCCCGGCTCCGGCAAGTCGATGATGGCGAAGAGGATACCGTCGATACTTCCCCCGATGACCTTCTCCGAGGCTGTCGAGACGACGAGGATACACTCGGCGACGGGGATGTTAAAAGGAGGCGTTTCCCTCGTGACGGAACGTCCTTTCCGCTCGCCGCACCACAACGCGAGCGCGTCCGCGCTCATCGGCGGCGGCTCGGGAAAAGTCACGGCGGGCGAGGTCTCGCTCGCGCACAACGGAGTCCTCTTTCTTGACGAGCTGCCCGAGTTCCACAAGGACGTCACCGAAGCCCTCCGTCAGCCGATGGAGGACGGGCGCGTCACGGTCACAAGGTCGGGCGGGCGTCTCACCTTCCCGAGCGACTTTATGCTCGTCGCCGCGATGAACCCCTGCAAGTGCGGCTTCTACGGCTCCGCCGCCAACAAATGCACCTGCCGTCCCGCCGACATCAAGAAATACGTCAGAAAAATAAGCGGTCCGCTCCTCGACAGAATAGATATCCAGGTCGAGGTCCCCGCGCTCTCGTTCGGCGAGCTCTCAGCGCGCCGCGACGCCGAGCCCTCGTCCGCGATACGCGAGAGGGTGTGCGCGGCGAGACGTATCGCCGCCGAGCGTCTGAAGGACGACGGCATCGTCTGCAACGCCGCCATGACGACGAGGGAGATAAAGAAATACTGCGCCATCGACGAGCGCGCCGAGAGCGTCCTTCGCACCGCGTTCGACACTATGGGTATGTCCGGCAGAGGCTACGACAGAGTCCTTCGCGTCGCGCGTACCATCGCCGACCTCGACGGCAAGGAGAATATCGACGTCCGCCACGTCGCCGAGGCGGTAAGACTCCGCTCGCTCGATAAGAAATACTTCTGATCCAACGGAGCGGGCGGGATAATTGATAATGGAAAATGGATAATGGATAATGGAGAATGAACGGCGGCGAAGGCGCAAGCCTTCCCTTGGGGGAAGGTGTCGCGGGTCGGGGTCCTCAAAAATCCATACGGATTTTTGGGGTTCTCGGGAGGCGACGGATGAGGGCGCTTTCAGCTCTCCGCTTTCAACTCTACGCTATATACGGATGAGGGCAGATGCGGCTCTTCGAGCCGCGCGATATGCCGCTTCGCGGCGCGATATATTTGCCCTGCAAATGCGATATGTCGGGCGACGCCCGACGCGATATGTCCGCAGAGCGGACGAGATATCAGCCGCTTTGCCGCCGTGAAATAAAATAAAGCGCGCCTCCGTATATTTTTTATATACGGAGGTATTTTTTATGAGAATAGGTATTTACGGTTACGGAAATCTGGGGAGGGGTGTTGAGGCGGCATCGAAGAAGAGCGGCGACGAGGTGGTCGGTATCTTTTCGAGAAGAAAAGTCGCCTCTCCCTTCGGGAACGCGGTCTACCCGGCAGGGACGGCGCAGGGCTTCAAGGGGGAGATCGACGTTATGGTAGTCTGCGGAGGGAGCGCCGCCGATCTGCCGGAGATGACGCCGCGCCTCGCCGCGGATTTTTCGCTTGTCGACAGCTTCGACACTCACGGAAAGATAGCCCGACACGTGGAGAAGGTCGGCGCTGCGGCAAAAGCGGCGGGGACGCTCGCGCTCGTTTCGGCGGGCTGGGACCCGGGGCTCTTTTCCCTCGCGAGGCTTTATTTTTCGGCGTTTTTGCCGGACGGCGACACCTACACTTTCTGGGGGCGCGGCGTCAGCGAGGGACATTCCGACGCTCTGCGGCGGATCGGCGGCGTCGCCGACGCGGTCGAGTTCACTGTCCCGTCGGACTCCGCGCTCTCGCAGGTCGGGCGGGGCGTGAGGCGGCACTTTGCGCCCGGCGAGATGCACAAAAGGGAGTGCTTCGTCGCGCTCGAAGACGGCGTGGACCGGGAGCGCGTCGAGCGCGAGATCGTCACGATGCCGGAGTACTTCGCGCCGTACGACACGAAGGTGAATTTCGTGAGCGCGGACGAGGTCGCCGCCCTCAGGGGAAAAATGGGCCACTCGGGGCGGGTGATAAGGCTCGGCGAGAGCGGGAACTACGAGACGTCGCGCCACAGGATGGAGCTGTCCCTCTCCCTCGGGTCGAATCCGGGTTTCACGGGAGGCGTTCTCCTCGCGGCGGCAAGAGCGGTCTTCCGGATGAGGGCGAGAGGCAAGGTCGGTTGCGTGACGCTCCTTGACGTCGCGCCGCGCGACCTTTATCCCGAGGAGGGCGTATTCGGGCTGATTTAGGCAAAAATAAAAAATTTTCGTCAAAAGTGTTGACAAACGAGCCTTTTTATAGTTATAATATATTTTGCCTATGCGTAGGGGAACGTATCCCCCGTAAAAATCGAAATTATTCACTTAAGATAAGGAGGTGCGATAATGCTCAGAACATATCAGCCCAAGAAGCGCCAGAGAAGCAAGGTGCACGGCTTCAGAAAGAGAATGAGCACGGCAGACGGCAGAAAGGTACTGAAGAGACGCCGCGCAAAAGGAAGAGTAAGACTTACTCACTGACGGCGACCAAGACTCCGATAACAAGCGCACCGACGTCAAAGACAGCGGTTTGACCTCCGATCCTTCAAGCGTCGGAGGTTTCCTACTATTACGGGCGCGTGCGCGACAGGGGAGAGTCCGATGAAATTCGTTTCACTTACAGAAAACCATCTCTTTTCAAAGACCTACGCGAGCCGTCAGAGGGCGCTGACGCGGACGGTCGCGGTCTACGTCCTGAAGGACAGACACGAAAAGAGACTCAGAGCGGCAAATCCGCTCAAGGAAAGCATCAACCGGCTGGGCGTTTCCGCCTCAAAAAAGATCGGAGGCGCGGTGGCGAGAAACAGAGCGAAGAGGGTCATAAGAGAAGCGTATAGGCAGACCGACCGCTCGTACGGCGTAAAGCGCGGCTTTTTGATAGTCATAGCCGCGAGAGAAGCCGCCGCCGCATCGAAAATGCAGGACGTACAACGTGACTTGCAGTACGCGCTCGAAAAGCTCGGCATGCTTGAGAGTCTGCCCGGGGCAGACAGGCCGGAGGACGGGAATGGGAAAGATAAATAAGATCTTGTCATATCCCCTCATTCTTCCGATAAGGCTTTACCAAAAGTATATTTCGCCTCACAAGGCGCCCTCGTGTCGCTTCACGCCGACGTGCTCGGTGTACGCGGTGACGGCGCTGAAGGAGTGGGGACCCATCGTCGGTCTCGCGCTCGCCGTCTGGCGCGTCATAAGGTGCAATCCCTTTTCAAAGGGCGGGTCCGACCCGGTGCCGACGCCGCCGTGGAGGCGAAAAAAAGAAGACGGCGGCGACGCGCCGCCTCACGAATGAAACTAAAGGATTATTGTTATGTTTATTGAAGGACTTTTAGACATTATCCGTGTTCCTATCGCGTTCATTCTTCGTATTTGTCACGATTTTTCAAATCTTATCGGGATCGGGAACTATCTGTTCGCGCTCCTTCTGTTTGCGCTGATCTTCCAGATCATCCTTCTTCCTTTCGGAATAAAGCAGCAGAAGAACTCGATAAGACAGGCAAAGCTCGCGCCGAAGGTCGCCGCAATACGCAACAAGTATAAAGGGCGCACCGACAAGGCGACTCAGCAGAAGATACAGCAGGAGACGATGGATCTCTATCAGAAGGAGAACTTCAACCCGATGAGCGGTTGTCTGCCTCTTGTGATACAGATGCCGATCCTCTTCGCGCTCTTCAGAGTCATCACGATGCCCATGCGTTACCTCGCGAGCATCCACACCGACGCGATCTCGAAGATGATAAACATGGTCAACGGCCTCGCCTCGAAGGGCGTTACCGGGATCGAGACGATAGCGGCGAACGACGGCTACGCGCAGATAAAGCTCGTTGCAAACCTCCGCGCGCTCGGAGAGACGACGTCGACGAACATCGCAAGAGCCGCGGGCGTCACGGATTTCGATTTTGCAAGAATACCGAACTTCAAAATGTTCGGCGGAGCGATAGACCTCTCGGAAGCGCCGGCGACCGTTGTCGCGAGAGACGGCTTCCTCAACTGGATGATACTCATCCCGGTCATCACGGTCATCGCGCTTATATTCAGCCAGTGGCTGACGAAGAAATTCACCTATCAGGATCCGATGCAGCAGGCTTCCCAGCAGGGATGCAGCATGAAGGTCATGATGTACGCAATGCCCCTCCTTTCGGGTTACTTCGCATACATCGTCTCCGCCGCTATCGGTATCTACTGGATATTCAGAAACCTCCTCTCACTCGTTCAGCAGATCATCCTCTCGAAGGCTATGCCGCTCCCGGTATTCACCGAGGAGGACTATAAGGCCGCCGAGCGCGAGATGTTCAAGACGCAGGTCAAGAAGAAGAAGGGCGAGAGGGATCCCAACCGTCCGAAGGTGCGCTCGCTCCACCACATCGACGATGACGACGATGAAGAGTACGTGAGCACGTCAAGTCCTACGAAGTACGACGAGGAAGAAGCGGAAGACGAAGCGTCGGAAAAGACGCAGGTCGTTCGCGAGGTCGTCGACGAGGGAACGCGCGGCACGCGCCTCAACGGCGTCGACGTCGAGGCTCCGATGAAGGACGACAAGGACACCAAATTTGAGAAAAAGTAAAAGAGGAAAACAGAGTTTTTATGAGCGAAGAAATCATTGTAACGGGCAAAACCGTTGAGGAAGCCATGGCGAACGCCGTGGCGGAATACGGCAGTAAAAACGCTTCTTACGATATAGCGGAAATGCCGAAGCGCGGTTTTCTCGGTATCGGCAGCTCTCCCGCGAAGATAAGAGTCACCATAAACGAGGAAGAAGAGCTCAGCCTCGAGGACATCGTCTCCTCCGTCAAGGGTATGAAGGTGACGACCGGCAGAGGCGGCGACGGCGCGGCGCGCCGCGCGGAGCCGAAACCCGAGCGCAGGCAGGAGAGGGCTCCCGAGAAAAAGAAGGACCGCCGTCCCGAGCGCCGCGAAGCGCCGAAGAAGGAAGAGATCAGAGAGGCGAGAGAGCCGAAGCCGGCTCCCGTCGTAAAAGAGCCCCGCGTGATAGTCGTCACCGAGGAGGAGAAGCAGTACGCGGTAGAGTTCGCGAACAACCTTCTCAAGAATATGGAGATCGACGCCACGGCGGCGATCGACGGTGTCGAAACGACGGGTGAGGGCGGCACGACCTACCCGAGACTCGTGATCTCCGGAGAGGGCGCGGGCATCCTTATAGGCCACCACGGCGAAACGCTCGACGCCATCCAGTACCTTGTGAACCTCTCGGCTCTGCGCCGCGGAGGAAACACGCAGAAGGAATTTGTCAAGATAGTCGTCGACATCGAGAATTACAGAGAGAAGAGAGAGGAAACTCTCCGTTCCCTCGCGCGCCGCACCGCGGCGAAGGCTCAGAAGTACAAGAAGAACATTCTTCTCGAGCCGATGAACCCCTATGAGAGAAGGATAATCCACTCCGAGCTTCAGGGAGTCGAAAACATTTCGACACATTCCGTCGGTTCCGACGAGAACCGCAAGATTGTCGTCACATACGAGGGCGCCGACCGTGTCGAAAGACGTCCGCGCCGCGGCAGAAGAAACGCCGCGCCGCAGGAAGAGGAAGAATAATTTCAAACGGGGCTTCAATAAAATGAAGCCCCGGTTTTTGAGGTGAGATATATGTTTTCCGTATTCAAAGAGGCGATAGAAAGCGTAGGGGGACTTCCCGGGGAGTTTTTGACCGAGGAGATCGTGCGCCGCCTCTATATCCATACGTCGGAGCTTCTTGAAGCGGGCAAGGTCATGAATCTCACCGCGATAACGGACGTCGGGGACGCCGCCCGTCTCCACGCGGCGGACAGCCTCTTCGCGGCACGGGCGATAGCGAAGCTCTCGCAAGGAAAGGACACATCCCTTATCGACGTCGGGAGCGGCGGGGGATTCCCCGCGCTGCCGATAGCGATAGCCCTCCCGAACGTTTCTGTCACCGCGCTCGACGCGACCGCGAAAAAGTGCGAGTTTATCGCTCTCGCCGCGGCGAAGTGCGATGTGAAAGTGGGGACCCTTCCGGAGAGGGCGGAGGAGGCGGCGGCAAAATACCGCGAGAGCTTCGACTTTGCGAGCGCCCGCGCGGTCGCAAGGCTGAACGCGCTTTTGGAGCTCTGCGTCCCCTTCGTAAAGGTCGGCGGATACTTCGTCGCCATGAAGGGCTCCGCCGCGAACGAAGAAGCGGAGGAGGCAAAGCGCGCCGCAAAGACCCTCGGCGTGACGCTCTCCGACACCGTCGACTATGAGATAGAGGGCGGCGGAGCGCGCCACATTCTCATCTATAAAAAAGTCGCGCCGACGCCGCCGGCGTATCCGAGACGTTACGCTCAGATAAAGAAAAAACCTCTTTGATTGCCGACTGTGGTAAGGCAGTATTCTCGCTTCATATCAGCGTGGTGAGTAAGTGCGCAGTTAAAAAAACAAGCTGAGATAAATGATCAAAAACAGATCGTTTTTCTCAGCTTGTATTTTT
>CADBQA010000150.1 GCA_902796675.1 uncultured Ruminococcus sp. | reverse complement strand
GATATAGGGCGTCGCGCCGGGGACCGTCTCGTCCCAGAAATGGTCGGTGATACAGACGTCCGTGAAGCCGTTCTCCGCCGCGTAATCCGCGATCCTCTCCGGCGTCATGGCGGGGTCGCCGGAGCAGGGGGAGATATAGGTATGGATATGAAGATCGTTGTCGGTGACGTACCTCATTTTGCGCACCTCATTTCGTATTCGCCGCCGTCCCAGACGACTTTTACGGTGACGGGACCGCCGCGAAGGACTCTCACCTTCACGTCGGGGCGCTCCGACGCGCTCTCCCTCGCCTCGCAGACGAGGTCGAGGTCTGTGTCCTTGCCGAGCGGATAACGTGCGACGCCGTGACGGGCGGTCTCTCTTACGCGCCACACCACGGTTTTTTCGTTGCCGCGGGGCTTTATGCCGATAACATATTCAAGGAAAACGGCGATGGGAGGAAGCCCCGTCCAGCCGACGAAGTCGCTCTTCCCTTTTTCGCCGCGGTCGATGACGTCGGGCGCGTAGTTCTCCCAGAACGTGCCGGTTTTCTCCCAGACCTCACACACGGCGGCGTGGTGGCGCTTCGCGATTTTGTAAGCGACGTCCTCGTACCCCGCCGCGTCGAGCCCGCGAAGGGTCATATACGTCGTCGGCGCCCATACCGAGCCGCGCCAGTAGCCGCCGAGCGGGCAGTATTCGGGGTCGTCAGCCGAGAGCGTGGCGGGGGCGTGAGGTCTCATAAACTCGCCCTTGTTCGTGAGGTGAGAGACGAATCTTTCAAGCCTTTCGGGAGGTACGATCCCGGCGACGAGCGCCCAATACGAGGCTATCGTCTTGACGTCGGAGAGCCCGTCGCGCCGCAGGTCGAAGTAAAAGCCCTCGCGCTCGTCCCACATCTTTTCATTTACGTATTTTTCGAGGTAAAGAGCCTCGTCGAGAACGTCGCGCGCCTCGTTTTCCCTTCCGATAAGAGACGCCATTTTATAAAGGATCTTTCCCGACAAGATCATCTGACAGCAGGCGTCGATCCACACCATATGACCGTTAGAGAACCGCGGGTCATCTCCGCGCTCAACTCTCGGCGAGTTGTCCATCCCGCTGCCCCAGCCCGTCGTCCAGTACGAGCCGTCGCGCCACGTTCTGTGCTCGCGAAGCCATCTGTGATAGGCGAGAAGCGGCGGGAAGACTTTCTTTATTCTCAAGGCGTCGCCGAAGTTTTCAAAGTATAGCCACTCAGCCCACGGAAGAACGTTCGGCCCGGTAGACGAGGGATCGTGGCGGTGAAACTGGTCGCCGCTCTTATCTTCGCATATCTCGCGGCAGATAAAGCCGTCCGGGTGCTGACGGGCGTAAAAGTTGTCGAGAGTCGACTGAAAATCGAACGCTCTCGAGCCGTATTTGCCGTAGGTCACGATAAACGCGGAATCCCACATAAAGAGAAAGCCGTTGAACGCCGTGTCGATAAAATCCGAACAGAATCCGGACGCCGCAGTCGCTTTTTTCAAATTGGAAAAAGCCGTCCGCCACGCCGCGAAATAACAGTCGGTATACTTCTCTTTTCCCTCGATAAAGGGATAAGGAAACGCGCCGACCGAGCCCTCGAACGTCGGCAAGGGCGACAGGTCCGTCTTCTTTCCGATAAACGCGTTTTCCCTGACGAGCGCCTCGGGCTCCTCGCCGTAAGTCATGCCCTCTCCGGGCTGATAAAGAACTCCCATCGTCTGCTCCGTCATAATGATTTCGCACTCATTTTAACATAAAATACGAAAATATACAATAAAAAGTTGATAAACGGAAAGATTCATGATATGATTATGGTAAAGAACAAAAACGGAGGTCTGTATGGGCAATCTCTGGGAAAGAAAGAATATAAAGACGAGGTCTTATTCCGCCGAAAACCCGACGGGAGAGCCGGGGCGCGGAGGTATGGCGACGGAAAGCAAATACTCCTGGGCGTCGCGCGAGCTGGGGCAGGGGTGGAAGGTAAGCCCCTTCACCGAGATACCGGCGAAGACCGAAAAGTGCATCGCGGAGTGTAACTTCTCCGGGATGATAAAGCATATGTGGATAGTGCCTCTCGACGTGCGCGACCTAAGAAATTTTATCCTTCGCGTCTACTTCGACGGCGCGGCGCGTCCGGCGATCGAGTGCCCGGTCGGCGACTTCTTCGCATCGCCTAACGCCGAGTATTTTCAAATTTCCTCCCTTCTCGTCTGCCGCAACCCGAACAACGCGTACAACTGCTACTTCGAGATGCCCTTCAAAAAGTCCTGCCGCGTCACGATGGAAAACCTGAACGACAAGGAAAAGGGGCTCGCCTACCAGATAGACTGCGAGGAGCGGGAGATACCGGACGACGCGCTCTTCTTCCACGCTCATTTCAGACGCGAAAATCCGCTGGCTTATAAAACGCCCTACACGATCCTCGACACGGTGGCGGGCAAGGGGTGCTATATCGGCACGTCGATGCTTTGGACCGTCCCGAACAACGGCTGGTGGGGCGAGGGAGAGATAAAATTCTTTATCGACGGCGACGGGGAGTTCCCGACGGTCTGCGGCACCGGTACGGAGGACTATTTCTGCGGTTCCTATAACTTCGACGTCGACGGGAAGTATCAGAATTTCTCAACTCCCTACACCGGTTTCTATCATTGGAAGACGGACGGCGTATACACCGCCGCGAACCGCTTTTCGATGTACCGCTGGCACGTTACTGACCCCGTATACTTCGACGAGAGGCTCCGCGTCACGATCCAGGCGCTCGGCTGGAGGTCGAACGACCGCTATCTGCCGCTTACGGCTGATATTTCGTCCGTCGCGTACTTCTACCTTGACGCGCCGGAGTCCGAAAGACGGCCGCTCCCGGACGCCGACGGGCTTGAGATATGCTGAAACATTTAAAACGGCTTCGCATTTCGCAAAGCCGTTTTTTTTAATACAAAGTTCTCTTTATGACGTTTTCTTTAAGCTCGCGCGAAAGGTCGACGAAGTACGCGCTGTATCCGCCGACTCTTACGATGAGGTCGCGGTGTCGCTCGGGATGGACGAGCGCGTCCTCGAGGTCCTCTTTTGAAACCACAGTCAGGGTAAGCTGCTGTCCGCCGTTCTTGAAATAGGTCTTCACGAGCGAGAGAAGTTTTTCCTTGCCGACGTCCGAGCGGATAAGCGATTTATCGAATTTTAGGTTAAGGATAAACCCGCTCGCGGGGAGGGTGTGATCGTATACGAGACAGGACGAGAGAAGCGCGGTCGGCCCCGCGACGTCGTGTCCGGGCGTCGCGCCGATGGAATCGGCAAAAAGCGACTCCCCGCGTCTCTTTCCGTTCGGGAGAGCGCCCGTCGCCGCGCCGTTTTTCGCCGCTCTGTCAAAGGGTGAACAGCCGCCGGAGTAGAATCCGCCGCGCCACGTTCTTTTCGTTCTCAGATACGAATTAAAATAATCGACTATCTCCTTCGCGATCCCGTCGACGTACGCAAGGTCGTTCCCGAAGTTAAGGCGCGACGATTTGAAGTCGGCGTACATCTCCTCATACCCTACGTAGTCGGCAATTATCGCGTCCCGCACCTCGGCGAGCGTATATTTTCCGTCTTCAAAGACGAATTTTTTTATGTTCGCCACGGAATCGACGCAGTCCGCGACGCCCTCCGCGAGTATCTGACCGTGACCGTAGAGAGGACCGCGGTTTTTGTAGTCGAGACCGCGCTCTACGCACCCCGCCGTCGTCAGCGAGCGTATGGGATTCGACGAATACTTCGCCCGGCACTCCTGCGACTTGTTCGCCATCGAGCAGACGGCGTCGGCGACGTGGCGTATCTGCGCCTTCAGCGCCGACATAAACTCATCAAAAGTTCCGATTTCCTCGGCTCGCGGAGTCGCCGCGCCGATGACTTTATCCGCGACGGGATGATACCCGGACGTCAGCGCGAAGACGAGCGCCGCGGCGAGATTCACCTCTCCGTCCTCAAGCCCCATGTGGCTTTTTCCCTGAATATCTATCTGATTGCATCCGTTCATCACGTAGCGGTGAGCGTCGTCCTTCGGTATACCGAGGCTCTCGAGCGCGGGACAGACCGCCGCGTCGTTGTAGAGCGCGGGCATTCCGACGCCGCTCGCTACCGTCTCCATCGCCTCGCGCCAAAGCGCGTCCGGCGTTCCCTCGTGACACCTCATCGTGAGGTTCGGCGTCTCAAAACCGAACTCTCTCGTCACGCGGAGTATCTCGTACGACAGTTCGTTCGTGAGATCGCCCCCGTCACCGTCGGAGCCGGAGATACAGAGATTCCACGTTCTCGTCTTGTGAAAGAAGAGCCAGAGATCCCGCAACGCCTCCCTCGACTCGTCCGGATCAGAGGAGCGCCAAAAATCTATCATATACTGATCGAAGTGACCGGGAGAATCGACGCCGTCGAGCGAGAAAACGAAGACGTAGACCGATACCGCCTCGGCGAACGTGCGCGCCGGCTTTTTCGGACATCGTTCAAAAGCCGATACGGTCTTTTTCAGTTTCGCGTTACCCGTTCTCGAATACTCCTCGCGCGACGCCTCGTATATTCTTTCTCCGAGTATATCTATCGCGTCAAGCGTCAGTTCAAGCCCCTTGTAAAAATCTTCCGCCCCCGGGTTTTTCGCCTTGTACTTTGCGACCTTTTCTCTCATCCCGTCGGTCCCGACGCGGGCAAAATCCGCAAGGTCCGGAACCGCGTGTCCGCCCCACGTGCCGCCCCAGCCGGCGGACGATATGAGAGTATCGAACTCATTTTTCGTAAACGATTCCCAAATGTGGCGTCCGACGTCGTACTCCGACATATACTCTGCTATAAAACCGTAGTCGGCGGACGCCTCCGCTTTCCGCTTCAGCAAATCGAAGTTCGCCGTCTGACCGGACGAAAAATGCGAGAAGCAAGCCATTTCCGAGGCGTCGAGGACAGGAAAACCGGTCTCGGGGTCAAAAGAGACCTTGATCTTTCGGGCGGCGGCTTTGTACCCCGCGCCAGTCGACACGTAAATACTGTCGGATCCGGAGTTTATATACGCCGTCGCAAAAGGCTCGTCGTCAATATTGAAGTTATACATATCGGCTCCTTTCTGTCAAATACCGTTTTCAGCGGACGCCATGATCCCCTCGACGTCGGCGCCGCGGATATCGAGTCCCACGGCTTTTATAAGATTCACTTCTTTAATTCCGTAGAAATTTTCGGCGAGCGCCTTGACGTAGCCGAAGCCGAACTCCTCCGGAAAATAATCGCCGCCGCAAGTCGTGACGTAGGTCAGCCGCTTCGCCAGGCAGAGCCCCGAAGGTACCCCCTCGGGAGTATAATAAAACGTGACGCCTATCACGTTTATCTGCTCAAAATACTGCTTGAGGGACGCCGGGAACGAGAGGTCCCAAAGAGGCGCGGCGATAACTATCTCGTCGGCTCTCGCAAACTGTGCGGCGAGCGCGAACATATCGTCGTCTGACGCGCCCTCGGCGATAAGTCTGTCGCGGCGCGACAAAAAATCTTCGTTTGCGACGGGAAAAACGATTTCGTCAAGTCTCACCGTCTCGACCTCGCCGTCCAGCTTTGAAAGATACTTTTCCGCAAGGCGTCTCGTCCTCGACTCCGCCCTCACGCACGCGTCAATAAATAAAATCATAGCGCACCCCCGTATAACAATATCATTATAACCGAAACGATAAAAAAAGGCAAGAGCGCGCCGTTTTTTTCGTGACTTGATTGAAATACGGTCTCAAATAAAGTATAATTGGTTATGAAAAAACGATAACGTCTGGGGGATGGCGCAATTTATGAAACTTAATGATATATTTCGCGACGGGGTGGTTTTCGCGGAAGAAAAGCCCGTGCGCATTTTCGGTGAGGGAGACGGGACCGTGACAGTCAGACTTTGCGGCGCCGAGGCGACGTCCGTTTCCGAACGCGGAAGGTGGATCGCCGAGCTTCCGGCGATGCGCGCGGGGGGACCGTTCACGCTTGAAGTTTTCGGCGACGGCGTGAGAGCGGAGGTCCGTGACGTTTACGTCGGGCGGGTATATCTCGTCGCCGGTCAGTCGAACGCCGAGTTCAAGCTCTCGTCGTCGAGCGAGCCTTTATCGAATTACGTAGACGACGCTCTCCTCAGAAACTATTTCGTCCCCCGCCCGTGGTACGGCGACGACCCGTTCTCACCCGGAGAGGGGTGGCAGGCGGCGAAAAGATCCGCCGTCGGCGACTGGTCGGCGATAGCGTATCTCGCGGGAAAAACTACGCGTAGTCTCACCGGCAAAGCCGTCGGCGTCGTTACCTGCGCGCAAGGGGCGTCGGTCATTGAATCGTGGCTCCCCTCGCACGCCGCCGCGGAGTTTGCCATCCGGAAAGACGGGCTGATGGCGGACCATTTTGACCCCGAGTATTCCGAATGGAACAGAGACGGCGTGATATACGACAAGATGCTCTCAAAACTCTTCCCGTTTTCACTGAACGGCGTGATATGGTATCAGGGCGAGAGCGACACCTCGGTCGAAGAAGGCAAAATATATGCCGACGAGCTTCTCCGCTTTATGAAAGAGGCAAGGGTCGGCTTTGCCGACAGCGCGCTTCCCTTCGCCGTTATACAGATCGCCGACTACGACGGCAGACGGGAAAACGACCCCGAAGGCTGGCGCGCGATCCAGTCGGCGCAATCGCTCGCCGCGGAGCGTGACCCGTACGCCGCTCTCGTCACATCACGCGACGTT
>CADBQA010000149.1 GCA_902796675.1 uncultured Ruminococcus sp. | reverse complement strand
TCGCCGCTTGACGTAGGTCACTACGCCTACCGCGGCGAGATCACCGAATCTACCTGCGTTTCTCTCACTCTGACTCAGCCTGAAGACCTTGTCTTCAGCCTGAAAGCTCCCGACGGGAGCTTTTTTCATTGACGGCGGGGCGAAATTATAGTATAATAATACAGACACTTTATAATTGTTTGGAAAAGGTGAAAGTTATGATCTCGCTTCTTATTTCCTTCGCCGTGCTGATCGTCGGCTACCTCGTTTACGGCAGAGTCACCGAAAAGGTGTTCTCGCCCGACGACAGAAAAACGCCCGCGCTCTCGAAGAACGACGGCGTCGACTTCGTCCCCATGAAGACGTGGAAAGCGTTTCTTATACAGCTTCTGAATATCGCCGGCACGGGGCCGATCTTCGGCGCGCTCATGGGCGCGGTTTTCGGACCTGTCGTATTTCTGTGGATCGTGCTCGGGTCCATCCTCGGCGGCGCGGTACACGACTATATGAGCGGAATGATAAGCTCCCGCCACGACGGCGCGTCCATCGCGGAGCTCTCCGGCGAATACCTCGGGAAAGTTGCGAAGGTAGTAATGCGCATTTTCTCCGTCGTGCTTCTCGTCCTTTGCGGAACGGTCTTCGTGACAAGCCCCGCGGGGCTTCTTGACAAGCTGACGCCGGATTGGATGAACGGCACGTTCTGGGCGGTCGTCATTCTCGCCTATTATCTTCTCGCAACTCTCCTTCCGATAGATAAGCTCATAGGCAAGCTCTATCCCGTCTTCGGCGTGCTTCTCATAGTTATGGCGGCGGCTGTCATAGGGGGCATCGTCTTCTCCGGCGGCAAATACACCATACCCGAGATATCGTTTGAAAACCTGCACCCGAAGGGAACTCCGGTCTGGCCGTATATGTTCATAACGGTCGCGTGCGGCGCGGTCTCCGGCTTCCACGCGACGCAGTCGCCCATGATGGCGAAGTGTATAACCTCCGAAAAAGAGGGCAGAAAGATCTTCTACGGCGCGATGATAAGCGAATCCGTCATAGCCCTCGTCTGGGCGGCGGCGGGCGTTTCGTTCTACGGGACGACGGAGCTTCTGAACAACGCCCTTGCAAACGGCGCGTCGAACGTCGTCTATGAAATATCGACGGGCGTTCTCGGAGCCGTCGGCGGCGTGCTCGCCGTCGCGGGCGTCATCGTATGCCCGATAACGTCGGGCGACACGGCGTTCAGAAGCGCGAGGCTCATCCTCGCCGAGACGTTTAAGCTCGACCAGAAAAAACTCAGAAATCGCCTTATCATAACGATCCCGCTCCTCGTCGTCGGAGGACTCCTCACCTGGTTCGCCGTCGTCGACGACAACGGATTCCAGACTGTTTGGCGCTACTTCTCCTGGAGCAATCAGACGCTCGCCATGATAGCCCTCTGGGTCGCGACGTCCTATCTTCTCAAGCGCGGCAAATACCGCTTCGGCTCGCTGCTGACGGCGTTCCCCGCCGCGTTTATGACGGCGGTCAGCATAACGTATATCCTGATGGCAAACGAGGGTCTTCGCCTCGACGCGACGGTGTCGTATATCGCGGGCGCCGCCGCAGCCGCCGCGGCGTTCTGCCTGTACCTCGTTTTCCTTGCGAAGAAGCTCAAAAAAGCTGCATCCGATAAATAGTTCCCATCCGTCGGAGGACGATATGATAATAGATTTCCACACCCATACGTTTCCGGAAAAGATCGCGGAGCGGGCGATATCGAAGCTCGCCGCCGCGTCCGGCACCGTGCCGTTTCTCGACGGAACGAACGGATCCCTTTCCGCGTCCGGCGGGGAATACGGGATCGACCTTTCCGTCGTCCTGCCCGTCGCGACGAACCCCGAAAAAGTCTCTCACATGAACGAGATCTCCGCCTCCCTCGATAACAAGGACGGGCTCGTCCACTTCGGCTGTCTTCACCCGGAGTGCGCGGATATCGAGGGGGAAGTGAGGCATATAAAGGCGCTCGGTCTTCGCGGCGTCAAGATACACCCCGTCTATCAGGGCGTCGATATCGACGACGAC
>CADBQA010000148.1 GCA_902796675.1 uncultured Ruminococcus sp. | reverse complement strand
GATGTATAATAAAATATAATCTGACATTGGAGGCGTATGATGAAAAAACGCTTTTTGATAATAATACTTACCCTCTCTCTTCTCTCAACCGTCCTCGCATCCTGCGGCAAGGCGGAAAACGCGGCGGCGACAGAGAGCGCGACCGAATCGAAGATACATTTTTCAAGCATAGAGATACCGACGGACTCCGAGACGGAGACCGAGACCGAAACGGAAACCGAGACCGAGACGGAAGCGGAAGTCACCGTGACCGAGCCCGTGACGGAGCCCGACGTTCAGACCGAGCCTCCCGCTCCCACGCCTCCCACGCCCGTGACGACCGAGACCTTCACCCCTAAGCCCGTTCCCTCGGGAGCCTTCTCCGGCTGCCTCTTCATCGGCGACTCGAGGACAGAAGGGCTTGAAATGGTCGGCGTCCTCGAAGGCGCGGACATCTTCGCGACGACGGGTCTTTCCGTTTTCGGCGCGACCGGCAACTCGACCGACAACGTAGCCGGGGTCGGCGAGGTCACGCTCTCACAGCTTCTTGCGGCGAAGCAGTATAACAAAGTATACATACTCCTCGGCATAAACGAGATAAGTGCCAATCACAAATCGCTTAAAAAGGAGAACGGGAAGCTTATTGATATGGTAAGAGCCGCGCAGCCTTCCGCAAAGGTCATCCTCCAGGCTAACCTCCACGTCACCACGGCAAGATCGAACAGCGACACGGTATTCAACAATACCAACGTCAACTCGCTGAACGCACAGCTTAAAACTCTGACCGACGGCTCGACCGTCATCTGGATCGACCCGAACACCATTCTCGACGACGCGACGGGCGGCCTCTCCGAGAACTACTCCGGCGGAGACGGCATCCACCTCAACTGGAACAGTTATACCCTCTGGGGCGAATGGATAGCCCAGCAGAACGCGAAATATTGAAAACAAAAGAATAAACAAAAAGGGCTTGAGATCAACTCAAGCCCTTTTCTTATTCTTCGTCTTCTTATTCTTCATCTTCTTCCGGCTCTTCTTCTTTTTCGATCCGCTTGACCTTGACCTCGGTGATACGTCTTGCGACAATGGCGGAGATCGTTATGAGATAGCCGCCGAACTCGAAGCTCTCGCCCTCGTCCGGTATCTTGCCGAGCTTTTCCATGACCCAGCCGCTGACGGTGTCGGCGTCCGTCTCCTCGTCCTCGATACCAAACTCCTCGAAAAATTCTTCGACGGTCAGGTTCCCCTGGACGAGATACTCACCGTCGCCGGTCTTCTCGACGTCCTCGACGACCTCGTCGTGTTCGTCCCAGATCTCGCCGACCAGCTCCTCGAGAATGTCCTCCATCGTGACGATACCGGCGGTGCCGCCGTATTCGTCGACGACGACCGCGACGTGAGTCTGCTCGCTCTGAAGCTCCTTGAGGAGCTTCGATATCTTCATCGTCGGTGCGACGAAGACGGGCTTCTGGATGATGCTCTTGATATCCTTTTTACCGTCGAGGATCTCCTCGTAGAAATCCTTCTGGTGGATGAATCCTATTATATTGTCGAGCGACCCGTCGTATACGGGAAGCCTCGAATATCCGGTCTTCGAGAACTCCTCCGCTATATCGCGGAGCTTCGCGTTCACGGGGACCGCGACGACGTCGACGCGGGGCGTGAGGATGTCCTCAGCCTGTCTGTCGTCGAAGACTATCGCGTTTCTTATAAGCTCGCTCTCGTTCTTGTCGAGACCGCCCTCGTTGTACGCCTCGTTTACAATGGTTATGAGCTCGTCGTCGGTGATAGACGGCTCCTCCGGCGTGCGGCGGAGTTTTGTGAGAAGCTTCGTCCAAAGTGAGAAAACGAAGCTTACGGGCGTCAGGATTATCATAATAACGCGGACGATACCCACCGTCGCCATGGCGAACTTCTCGGGCGCCGCTTTAGCGAGCGTTTTAGGCGTTATCTCGCCGAAGATAAGCACGACGAGCGTGACAACGACGGTCGATATCGTCGTTCCGTACGTCGGGCTGACGCGCTCGACGAACCAGACCGCGGAAAGCGTCGCGAGCAGGATGTTTACTATATTATTGCCGATAAGTATGGTAGTGAGAAAGCTGTCGTACCGCTCTATCGTGTCGAGTACGCTCTTCGCCCTCTTCGAGCCGTTTTCGGCAAGGCTCATCAGTTTTATTTTGCCGGCGGAGCTGAAAGCCGTCTCAGCCGCCGAAAAGAACGCGGACAAAACCACGCACAGGACCATTATAAATATGTCCATTAAAAAATAATTACCTCCTTAAAAATACGCTTGACGGATCATTTACGCTTACTAAGAACGAAATCTCATCGGGCGATTTTTAAGAAGCGCGGCGCGAATGCGGAGCATATCAATATACCGTCCGTCGCATCGCGGTATGGGCACGTCGTCCATAAATGTCTCCTTTGAATAAATTATTATTATTATACCATATTTTATGAGTTATGTAAAGATACGGCGGGGAAAATTTTGCGGCGCGGTTTCACCGCGCCGCAAAACTTATCTTTTTTTCTTTTTATTCTCTTTTTTAAGATTCTTCTTCGCGCGCTTTTCTTCTTTTTTGAGGGCTCTTGCCGCCGCCCTTTCCTCGCGGCGCTTCGCCTTTTCCTCAGCCGCCTCGAGCTCCTGCCGTTCGGTCTCTTTGAATCCGGAGCCGAGGACCTCCGTCGCGTCGCAAAGGATCATAAACGCGTCCCGGTCAACTCCCTCGACGACCTGCTTTATAAGGAACTCCTCGTCGCGCTTGACGACGCTCATAAGAACTTCTTTCTCGGACTTCGTGTACCAGCCCTCGCCGTGAAGATAGGTAACTCCGCGGTTGAGGACTTTGTCGATGCTGCAGGCTATCTCCTCTGGCTTTGACGAGATGATGATCGCCATTTTAGCTTTTTCCGAGCCGCCCATAACGGCGTCGATCGACGCGCTGTATGCGAAAATCGAAACGGACGAATAAATGATACCTTCCCAGGAGCCCATGACGATAGCGGAGCCGACGACAACGAAAACGTCGACGATCAGCACGAGCCGTCCGGTAGTAAGCCTTTTGAACTTCCGCTTGAGAAGGAACGCGGTGAGGTCGGAGCCGCCCGTCGTATAGCCTCTCGAAAGAAGAAGTCCCGCGCCGGCGCCCATCGTGACGCCGCCGAGGATAGCGCAGAGCATCGGGTCGTTCAGCGTCGCGGGAACGAATTTCGTAACGTCGACCGCGAGAGACGACGCCGCGATGCCGAGCACCGATTTTACCATCGACTTGAAGCCGTTTATCTTGATATTCATCAGCAGAAGCGGAATGTTGAGCGCGAATATCATAGCGCCTATCGGAAGTTTATTATATAAATAATTAATCGTTGTGGCGACGCCGGTCAGACCTCCCATAACGACGTTTGCGGGTTCAAGGAACATATTCATCGAAAGTCCGAACAGGACCGCGCCCCCGAAAAACGAGAAAAACTCTGTCAAATACTGCTTGTATTTCTTTTTGTTCATTATCCGCTCCTGTCGATCACCGCGAAATATTTGAATGCTCTTTACGTCCGAATGTATTATAAATCAATAAATAAAAATAATCAATAGTCAAACAGCATATAAGTTGACCTTTTTTCATAAATTTTATTGACAATCATCTGTACGGGAGAAGAAAATGAAGGAACAGTGCTTCCTGCCGGAAGGCAGGCTGATAGGAAAAGCCCAAAATGAACAGTATTTTTCGTCAATAAAGATGCTCGAGCGCGCGATGCGCGAGGGGATCATCCTCGAAGCGGCGGCGCTCTCCTGCGCGAAGGACACGCTCGACCTTACCGTCGATCTCGGCGTCGCGCGCGGTATCATACCGCGAGGCGAGGCGGCGTGGGAGCCGGACGGCTCACCTCCACGCGACATAGCGGTCATAACGAGAGTCGGCAGACCCGTCTCGTTCATCGTGACCGATATCGGCGACGGCGAATATCCGACGGTGCGCCTCTCCCGCCGCGCGGTGCAAAAAGCGTGCTTTGAGGAATACGTCTCGCGCCTCGTCCCGGGCGATATCATCGACGCCTCCGTCACCCACCTCGACCCCTTCGGCGCGTTCGTCGACGTCGGATGCGGCGTGACGTCTCTCCTCTCGATAGACTGCATATCCGTCTCGAGGATCTCCCACCCGTCGGGACGGCTGAAAAAAGGACAGGCGCTTAAGGTCGCAGTCAAAAATTTTGACGAGAACGGCAGACTCTACGTCACCCTCCGCGAGCTGCTCGGAACGTGGGAGGAAAACGCCGCCGGCATCGTCGTCGGCAGCACCGTCGCGGGGATCGTCCGCAGCGTCGAGGACTACGGAATTTTTGTCGAGCTGACCCCGAACCTCGCAGGGCTTGCCGAGCGCCGCGCCGGAGTCAAAGAGGGCGACGCCTGCGCCGTCTTCGTAAAAAACATCATACGCGACCGTATGAAAATAAAGCTCTCCATCATCGACACTTACCCCGCGCCATCGGAGCCGACGCCGCTCAAATACTTTGTCGATACCTCGCGCATCCGCCACATCGACTCATTCCGCTACTCGCCCTTAGTCTGTCCCAAAGTTATCGAAACTATTTTCTGAAGAAATCGCCGCCTGCGTCGCAGGCGGCGTTTTCTTATTTTTTCAGCCCGTCGAAGAAAAGATTTCTGACGCGGGGGAAGGTGTAGTATTCCTGGTTGTTCAACATGTGGTGCGCGTAGAAGAGAGATGCGTTATTCTCGACGTCGACGTAGAAGAGCCCTCCCGCCGCGCCGGTCCAGCCGAATTCTCCTATCGGCGACGAAGAGCCCGACTTCGCGGGGTCGACGTGCGTTCTGACGCCGAGACCGTAGCCGTAACCGACGAGCTGTCCCCAGTCGAACCACTTCATCTGCTCCTCGCTCAGTTGATTCGTGCGCCAGAGGTCTATCGTCTCGCGCTTTATGATGCGCTCGCCCGACTTTGTGACGCCGCCCGCGGCGAGCGTCGCCGCGTAGAGCGCGACGTCCGGGACGTTTGAGATAAGCCCCGCGCCGCCGCTGTCGTAGCTCTCGCCGGGCACCGCCCAGTTCGTCACCGGTATTTTTTCGTATCTTACCGTCGTATCGTTGAACTGATACATCGACGCCGCTCTCGCGTCAAGCTCTTCCTGCGGGAGATGGAAATACGAGTTTTTCATCCCGACGGGCTCGAAGACGTTTTCCTTCACGTAATCGGAAAAACGCTTGCCCGAGACGATCTCGATGACGGCGGCGAGAATGTCGTGGCTCATGCCGTAGCACCATCTGTCGCCCGGCTCAAAGAGAAGCGGATTGCCGGCGAGCCCGCGAGCCATGTCGCGCGCCGTGATGTCGCCGTTCTCGCGTCGAAGAGCGTTGACCGTCGGACAGTTCATCGTGTAATCGTATCCGGACGTCATCGTAAAGAGGTTCCAAAGAGTCATCCTCCGCTTCGCCTTTTCGATCACGTCGCCGCCCGGTTCTTTGAAGCGGACGGTCACGTCGGCGAACTCCGGCATATAGTAATCGACCGGATCGTCGAGGCGGATCTTCCCCTCTTCGAGCAGCTTCATTCCGCAAAGGGACGTGACGGTCTTCGTGATGCTGTACATATACATCAGCTCGTCGCCCTTCATCGGGCGGCGCTCTTCGACGTCGGCATACCCCGAGGAATGGCAATAGACGACCTCTCCGTCCTTATACCCTATCGCCGACGAGCCCGGTATCCTCCACTCGTCGCTCATCCAGTCCTGAAATTTTTCAAGTTCGCTAAAATCCATTAAAAGCCTTCTCTCAAGACGTAAACTCTCGCGTTCTGCCAGCCCTGCGTAAAGCCGTCGCCCAGCGGGAGCCATATATCTATGATGTTCCCTTTTATCCCGCCGCCGATGTCCGCGGCTATTCTGTGTCCGTAGTCGCCGAGGTCGCCTATGACGACGCACTCGCTTCCGAGCGGTATCACGTTCGGGTCGACCGCCATGACGTTGTATCCCGTCGGAAGTCCCGTAGCGGTGATGCCCTCGATGCAGTACCACGTCGCTCTGACGTCGACGTAATAGAGGTAATTCTCCGGCGCGCCGGTATATATCGTGCCCGGAACGTCGCCGTTGGTATGAGGCGGGACGGGTATCTGTTTCGTGCCGCGGTTGATAACGCGGTCGACGGGTTCCGTCGTCACCTCCTCGGAGACGAGCTCGCGCGACTCCTCTTCGCCGTTGACGAGGCGGACCTTGTATGTGTAGGTCTTGACGCCCGCGTAGCCCTCGACGGCGACCTCTTCGTTGCCCTGATATATCGTGTCGTCGTCGACGTAGACGACGCCGTTCGCTATCGTCTCCTCGACCGTCTCAGTCTCGAAATCGACGTCCTTTATCTCGATTTCGGTGTCCTTTGTTATCTCGCTCGACGCGTCGACGGAGAGGACTTTGTCCTTTTCATATTCTATACCGAGTTCGTCCATCAGCTCGCCCGCCTTGACGTCGGCGGTCGATACGACGATGCCCGGCTTCTCGTAAAACTTGAAAGTGACCGTGTGGTTTTCCAAAGACGACACGACGGCATCCGCCTTGACGAAGTTCGCGGAGGTCTCGTCGATGCCCGCGACGACGTCGGTCGGTATGTATACCGGCTCCTCCGGCGCTCTGTTCTTCAGAATAAGAAGCACCGCGGCGACGCCGATCATCACGACGAATACCGAGGAAAGAGCCGCGACGAGCGCGACGGGGAATGAGCGTTTCGCCTTCTTCGCCGTCTTCTTCTCTTCCGTCTTTTCAGCCTCGACCGCCTTAAAAGTCTTTGTTGCGGCGTCGGCGACCGGTATTTTTCTTTCCACCTTGTTGAATGTGGCGGTCTTTACGCGGTCGATCTCTCCGGTCTGTACTCTCGGGATACTTCCCGTCTGTACTCGCGGTATAGTTCCGGTCTGTACTCGCGGAATACTTCCCGTTTGTACACGCGGAATAGTGCCTGTTTGTACTCTCGGTATGCTTCCGGTCTGCACTCTCGGGATACTTCCCGTCTGTACTCTCGGAATACTTCCCGTTTGTACTCTCGGGATCGTTCCCGTTTGCACCCTCGGAATACTTCCCGTCTGTACTCTCGGTATAGTGCCTGTTTGCGCTTTTGGGTTCTGCATCGCGCGATCGTTTTCACGGCGCGGCATAACGGACGCGCTCTCGGGCTTCTTATCCCCGAGCATTTCGCGTCTGAGTTTTTCGCGCCGCAGGGCGTCGTTGGCGTTCTCGAAAGACTCCGCCGCGTTGTCCGCGACCTCTTCCTCGAACAGCTCCTTCATCGCCCGTTTCGATGCGTTGCCTTTCATAAAAACAGCTTCACCACCTGTGTTACTTTATAAGCGTAATTTATATTATAACATAATATGATAAAAAAATCAAGTGGTGCGGGTTTGCACTGCTCTCCCGCACCACTTATACAATATTTTGACGATACGTATCAATAGTAGACCGCGTCGGAGTCGAACTGCCCGGTACCCGAAACTACAGGTGTCCCGCCGTTGTCCTTAAGCGTTATAAACGCGCCGTTTGAAAGGATCACGAATATATCGGCATCCTCCCAGTGAACACGGTAGACCTCTCCTGTAACGCCTTCAATACCGTTTCTGTACGCTCCGTCAAAGTCTTCCGCCCGTCCGAGATATTCATCGAGACAAGGTAAGTACATCGAGTCGCCGTCTATTGCTCCCGCGCCCGTCTGCTCGTAGTATACGCCGTCAATAACAAGCCAGCCTATCGCGTCGCCGTGACTATCGATCCCGCTGTCCGTGATTGCCGTGCCCGACGGAACGCTTTCCTCTCCGTTTTCTTTTCCGGTCTCGCTGTAAGTCCCGGTCGGAATAGGGTCGTTCGTATTATCTCCCGCGGCGACGGGTACGTCGTCGCGCTTTGCGCCGAAAACCATAACTCCCACCGCGATAACGGCGACGACGGCGAAGGATGAGAGCGACGCCGCAAGCGTCCTTATCCTTCTTTTCTTCGTCTCCTTGTATTCGTCGCGTCTTGTTAAGACGTCCCTTGCGGTCTCTTCATAAGTTTTCATAAGTGAATCCCTCCCTTGTGAGCTCCTGCCGCAGAGCCGTCTTCGCTCTGGCGAGCAGGTTTTCGATCTGTTTTTTGTTCTTTTTCATAACGCGAGCGACGTCGCCGTTCGGCATATCCTCGACGTACCTCAAATACAGAGCCTCGCGGTAGTCCTTCGGCAGCTTTTTCAGCGCCGACGCGACGATCCTCTCGCGCTCGCCCTTTATGACGGACGCTTCAAGCTCCGCGTCGTACGCGACGTCGTCGGTCATTTCGGTTTTATGCAATCGCCTTTTTATTTCTTTGTACGCCGCGTTTTTGGCAATCGCATAAAGCCATGTTTTGAAGGAGCTTCCGCCTCCGAAGCGCGGCCGTTTCGCGGCGAGGATGAAGAAGGTCTCCTCAGCGCACTCCTCCGCAGACTCCGTGTCACCGGTGACTCCGGTGAGAAACAGTACGAGCGGGTCTCTGTATTCTTTTATGATCTCATAAAGCCCCGCGTCGTCTCCGTCGAGATAACGCCTGTACATCGACTCGCCCATTTCAAACTCCTTTGTCAAGATCGATCTTTCACTTATTAGTACCTTTGGAGAGGAAAAACACTCACAAAAATCCTAAATATTTTCGGGCGGCTCTTTCGAGCCGCCCGTGATTTAACTTAGAGACCTCTCTTGCTTCTTTCCATATGTTCCATTTCGGTCTCGTTTATTTTATACGTTCTGCCCGGGAGAGGGAGAAGCTTCTGAGAGATGACGTCGATGATGCCGTCAGCCTGCGGGAAGAAGTACTTCTCGAACTCGAAAGCGGGGGTTATCCAGTTGCGGGAACCGAATACTACCGGCGGCGCGTCGAGGTAATCGAACGCCATCTCGGCGATATTGGAAGCCATATCTCTCATTACGGAGCCGCGGTCGCAGGCGTCGCCGACGATGATTATCTTGCCCGTCTTCTTGACGGACTCGATGACCTTCTCGTAGTTGAACGGTACGATGGAGCGCGCGTCGATGACCTCTGCGCTGACGCCGTACTCGCTCTCGAGCTTCTTCGCCGCTTCAAGAGCTCTGTAAAGGACCGCGCCGATCGTGAGGATCGTTACGTCCTTGCCCTCGCGCTTGACGTCCGGCTCGCCGAACTTGACTCTGTACGATTCCTTCGGAACGCCGCCCTCATGGAACTGCTCGCCGACGTCGTAAATTCTCTGGGATTCAAAGAAGACGACGGGGTCGGTGCCGTTCAGAGCTTCCGCCATAAGTCCCTTCGCGTCGTAAGGAGTTGCCGGGAAGCAGACCTTGAGTCCCGGGATGTGAGCGCAGAGCGCCGTCCAGTCCTGGGAGTGCTGCGCGCCGTACTTGTAGCCGACGGAAACGCGGACTACGACGGGCATCTTGAGGATACCCGCGCTCATCGCCTGCCACTTGGAGAGCTGGTTGAATATTTCGTCGCCCGCGCAGCCGATAAAGTCGGCGTACATGAGCTCGACGATAGCGCGGCCGCCCGCGACAGCGTATCCGACGGCGGAGCCGACGATCGCAGCCTCGGAGATGGGCGCGTTAAAGAATCTGTGGTAAGGAAGCGCTTCGGTGAGTCCGCGGTAGACTGCGAACGCGCCGCCCCAGTCACGGTTGTCCTCG
>CADBQA010000147.1 GCA_902796675.1 uncultured Ruminococcus sp. | reverse complement strand
GGTGATACGTTATCTTCTTATGATGTTATGCTTACCTCACCTTTTTTGCCAGTCATTGCTGCTCTACCAAGTTTGTCTTCACTCTGAAGCCGGAATGCAAACGCATTCCGGCTTGTTTTTAATCTCCGAAAGTCTCGCCGATGATCTTCTCGACCCATTTAACGATATTCGTTCTTTCTTCGAGAGAGATCTTCTTGCTGAAGATACCGCCGCCGTCGACCGTATAAACTTCGTCGATGACGTTGGTGCCGGCTTCCTTAAGGATCTCCTTGACCTGGTTGACACCCTTGGAGTTCGCGTCTCCGTCAACTACGAGCGCGGTGTTGAGTGCGCGGGTCTTGTTGAGCTCGCCGCAGAATCTTCTGAGTTTGTCGTTCGGCTCGTCCTTTACGGACATTACGATGACGACGAGCTTTTCCTTGTCGCACGGAAATCCGGGCGGTACGTCGTCTGTACGGCACTTGAAAGCTTCAGCTATTGCAGTTGCGAAGGTCACGACCTTCTTTTTCGTTGTAGAGTATATAACTCTCATTTTAACGGTCTGCATTTTTTACCTCCGAAAATAATATATCATATATAATATATCACAAATATCTGATAAATGGAAGAGATACGTCGAAATTATTTTTTTCTTGAAAGAAGCATTTTTCTGCCGAGGTCTGTGATACGTACTATCACGGGAGCCATAATAACGTTGAATATCAGTTCAAACACGAAGTTGAGCCCGATAAACACTGTAACAATGAAAATAAACGCGCTTGCGGATTCCTCCATGCCGAAAGCGGTCGTCAGATAAGGACGGAATATCGTCAGACATCCGATGAGAAAAACGCCGGTGTTAACGACGGGGCAGAGAACAGCCGCCGCGATAACGGCGAGGTACTTTCTTTTAGAAAGAGCTTTGTAGGCAAGACCGGAAACGAATCCCGCCAGAATTCCTTTTGCAAGTACCAGAAAGATCGTTCCAAACGGCGCCAGGGCGTAAAAAGATGCGGCGTCGCCTGAAAGGAGAACGGTGGCTCCGAAGATGAGTCCGAGCCATGCGCCGGCGGCGGGACCGTAAAGGATCGCGCCGATGACTATCGGTACGCAGACAAGAGATACGGAGAACGTACCGAATTTGATGAATGAACCGAGTAACTGCAGTACAATGACGATTGCGGTCACTATGGCGATTTGCACGAGTTTGGAAATTCTCGCGCTCGTTTGGCTATTTGCCATTTTGAACCTCCCGGGGCTTTGACCCGATACTGCCGCCCGTAAAAAGAGTACGGTGCAGCGTATGCAAATATTTTGAGCGAAACGAACGAATTATACAAAAAATAAGGTAAAAATAAATTTTGTATAATTCAGTTTCGTTTTGCGTTCAATCGGTAGAGAAGGATATTGCCTTTATGCGTCAAGTCCTTGTCTATTATGACGTCCATTTTGCACAAAGGTATTATAATATCGGCGTTTTCGCCGGTCGCGACGACTTTTACACATTCGGGGTTATCGCCGCCTATTTCGCTTATGATCCTGTCAAGCAAGCCGTTGATCATACATACGTGTCCGTTAATCACGCCGCTGATTATGCTTTCGCTTGAATTTTGTCCAATTAGTTTTCGTCCGGGCACCATCTCGACTTCATTGAGTTTAGCGGCAGTCTCGGCGAGCGACGAGAGGCATACTTTCAGTCCCGGATGGATCACCGTGCCCATGACGTCACCGTTTTTATCTACTGCCGTAAGGGTTGTCGCAGTACCGAGGTCTATTACGACGCATGGATATCCGTACGCCGCTGACGCGGCGGCGACGTTTGATACGATATCGGCGCCAAGCTCGGACGGGTCGTATATTTTGATTTTGAAGCCCGTGTGAGTTCCGCGGCCTATCACGAATGGTCGCTTACCGACGACGGATTCAACGGCGGACGATATCGCATCCGTGACAGACGGGACTACGGAAGACAGTACAGACGCTTCGATTTGTCCGTCCTCAATAAATTTTTCGAAAAAGTTTTTTATAAAGAGAACGTATTCGTCGATACTTCGTCCCGACACCGTAGAAACAGAAAAACGGGCTGCCGGCTCGTCACCGTCAAAAAGAGCGAATTTTATAAAAGAATTGCCGACGTCAACGGAAAGAACCATATTTACCCCCTTTTCACTTCTCTGAATTATACAAAATTTGCATTTTGTATAATTATATGTATTTTTCTCTCAGGCCGGAAAAGCGTATCTTTTACACTTCCCCTGTGTTTTACGGCGATTTCAATGCGCCGCGCCGTCATTACCGTTAAGCTTAATATTCTTCATATTCTGATATTTGAGCTTAGTCGCGTTGCCGCCTCTGATATGCCGTTCAAGTTTGTTCCGGTTCAGGACGGCTTCTGCTTCATCGTACAGTTTCGCATTTACGTATTTCAACTTCTCCGTCAGATCCTTATGCACCGTAGATTTGCTGATACCGAAACGGCGCGCCGTCTTTCGGACGGTCGACGAGGCTTCAACGAGATATTTTGCAAGTATTTCACATCTTTCGCCGGATATACCGTCAGTTCGCATCATATCACCTCTGCATTATATACTGAAGTATTATATGATGCTCTTTTGCGTTACATTACCGGGCTGAATCGTAAAATATGAACAAAATATGAACTACTATCTCATCATTACCTGACCGCCGGTCACGGGGACGGCTTGTCCGGTCTCGTATTTCTGATCTATTATATAAGAGATCGCAAGGCAGACGTCTTCCGTTCTGCATCCGCGTCCGAGCGGGACTTTGGCTTCATAGAAGCGTCTTACGTCTTCAACCGTCTTAGCGCCGGGTACTTTACCCGCGTTGAGATATTGTACGAACAATCCCTTCTCCGGGTCGCTCCACAGGGGTCCGTCGAGGAAATTGCCCGGACAGACCGCGTTTACTTTTATACCGTATGGCGCGAGCTCAAGCGCGAAGGACTGCGTGAGACCGATACCGCCGAATTTGCTGCCCGCGTATGCAAAATTCTTATTGCTTCCCTCAAGACCAGATTTCGAGTTTATCTCAATTATATCGAACATCCTGTCGGGCGCGACTTCCCTTTGCCGTTTCATGATCATCTGCGAATATTTTGCGCCGAGGAAGTACGCGTTATAATTGACGTTTTCAACGAGAGTGAATGCGCGCAGCGTCATTTCGTCAAGGCTGCCCGCGCGTACGATCCCCGCGTTGTTTACGTAGACGTCGAGACCGCCGAACTTAAGAGAGGTCATCTCGATCAGTTCTTCAACGGACTCTTCTTTTGTCACGTCGCATGCTACGGCGAGAGTTTCGACGCCGTTTTTCTTGCAGATGGTCTCCGCGGCTGTCTTTGCGCCGTCGGCGTTCATATCTGCCACGACGACGAGGGCGCCGCATGACGCGAGATAATCGGCGATACCGAAGCCGAAGCCCTGTGCGGCACCGGTAACTATCGCCGTTTTCCCGGCGTACTTTCTCCCGTCCGTCACGGGAGTTGCGACGAACGCGCCGGCGCCTTTCACGCAGACTTTTTTGAACGTGAGACCGCGGAGCGTTTCGAGGTCCTCTTCAGAAATCGTGATCGAGCTGTTTTCTGTATCTTGTGTATAGGTTATTTTTATTTTTCCGTCGCCGTTTCCGTAAAGAAATCTCAGCTTCGGCGCGATAAGAGCGGCGTTTCTCATATAATTATCTCCTTCTCCCGTCTGCAACAGACGAGAAATAATCAATTCTTACAGACAGCGGGTGTCTTTTGTTTTTCTCCGAGAACATTGCGTTTTCGATGTCCTCCGTTGCCGAGATCTCGTGACCTATGAGCGCGTATGTGGCTTTTTTAAGGTGCTTGAACTCAGGCTTTGCAAGCTCCTCACATATAAACGACTGCCTCGGTTGATTTATGTCCTCTCCGCTTATCTGGAACAGACCGTGTTCACGGCAGAGCCTCATTACTCTGTTTAACTGTTCGGGCGTGTTTCTCGAAGGCATATAAGTCACGGCGTTGAAGCCGAGGGACGTCAGCTCGTCCATCAACATATTGAGATAGTCGTCCTCAAACTTTTGCGCCTTTTTGTCGCCCGTCGGGCTCTCTTTTACGTCGCCGAGGTACGCGTACGCGCTGATCGCTCCTATCATCGAGCAAAGCCTAAGATAGTCTTTTATGTTTAGAAGCTCGTCGTCCGCTTCGACGTATATTTTTTCAAGAAGCGAACTTTTCATAACGCCGAGAAGGTCGTATGCGAAGAATCTGTTCGGCGCGTCGAGAAGAGATGCGCGCTTTTTTTCCGGCAGCGGCTCATCGGTTATTCTCTCGTAAAGTGCTATCGCCTCTTCCCTGTCTCGTCCTTCGATAATTTTCCGGACGAGCGTGAAAAGGATGTGCCGTTCCGTCACGCTCCCACCTCTTTCGTACATCGAGTTCGGGATAACGTCTCTGTAAAACGAAACGCCGATGCCGTATGGCTTTGTAAGCTCGTTCAGCTTGTCGCACATTTTGAGGTTTCTGACGTTTCTCTGTTCTCTTTTCTTTGAAAGGACGGTGTCGAGGTCGTCGAGACACTGGTGAGGTATTCCGTGCATCGCAACGTAGGCGAGAGACGGCTGATCGGGGCTGTTGAGACGCTTACCGAAAAGCTTTGTTCCTTCGACCGACACGCGAAGCTCACAGCCGACCGTGACCGGCATATCGAGGATCTTTCCGGCTTCGAGAAATTCCCTTGCGCCTCCGATCGAATCGTGATCCATGATCCCCGCCGTGGAAAGTCCCGCCTTCCACGCTTCATAGAGCGCGGCGGAAGGAGTGTACGGCGAAAAGGAATAAGTCGTATGTATGTGATTGTTTACGAACTGAGTTCTCTCCGGCATCACGGAAACTCCGGAGAGGTGCATATAATAGACGCTCTTCAGCGCGTCAAGTCTCTCATCCGCGCTGACAGACGGGTCGTATAGAATTTTCTTTTTGTTTTCAAGTTCTATCACTGCTTATATCAACTCCGGTCATGAATTTGTAAGATTTTTCGTACGCGGCTCTTGCGCGTTTTGACTTTTCGTCATCCTTGCCGCGGCCTGTCTTTATACCGCGAAGAAGCACGTTTTTCGGCGTCTCGTCGGGATCTATAAGTTCAATCGCGTCCGTTCTGTATCCTTCGGATTCGAGCTTTGCAAGGCGTAAAGCATCCGTTGCGGCGGAGGCGATCTTTTGTTTCAATATAGAATACTTCGATATGAAGTCAAGTTCCGGTGACGACATAATGTTGAACATTTCGTGCTGACAGCACGGCGTCGAGAGAATGACCTTCGCACCGTTTCTGACAGCGAAGTCGAGGACCATATCGGTCGCGGTGTCGCAAGCGTGGAGCGAGATCACAAGGTCCGGTTCAAATTCCGCTTCAAGTGTGTTTACGTCAGCGCAAATGAATTGCATACCGGTGTTGCCGAGCTTCTTCGCTACCTCTTTGCATGACTCCATAACGGACGCCTTGAGATCCGCGCATATCATTTTTACGTCACGGTGAACTTTTCTTGTCAGATAGTCGTATACGGCGAAACTCAGATAACTCTTGCCGCAGCAGAGGTCGTAAACGTGAAGCGTACCGCTTGAGGGCAGATATTTAAGTATATCTCTCACCTGTTCGGCGAACCTGTTTATCTGTCTGAATTTCGACTGTTTCTTATCGTGAACTCTTCCCTCTTTATCCGAAACGCCGAGCTCTGTCAGAAATCTTTCGGAGCCGTCGAATATCCTCGATTTTTCCCTGTTGTTCTCATTGACGAAAGACAGGCGTTCTGCGGCAGATCGATTCTTTTTAACCGCAAGATTCACAGCTCCTTTTTTAGAGACGAGAAGCGTCGCCGTAACGTCCGTCGACACGAGCTGAACGTTCTTCGCTCCTTCGTTCAGGACGCGGAGCACGGCGTCTTCAAGCGCATCTTCAGAGACGTTTTCGTGGCGCACCCTTCCCTCGCTGAGAAAATACTCAAGTTGAAGTACTACCGCGCCGGAAATGCGCTTCAAAGTGCCGCGGACTTTTTGGATCTCGCATGCCGGAAACGATGAAAACGTGAGGTTTTTAAGGTTCTCACGCTCCATCCCGTTTGCGATCTCAGAGCAAAATCTTGTGATCTTATCGCTTTTCTCCATTACTTTTTATCTTCGTTGTCGGCCTTTTCGGTGCCGTGCTTCGTAAAGCTTATCTTTGATTCGGTGTGGTTGAAAATCTTCTTGATGTTGCTTCTGTGCTTGATAATCACAATGGCGGCGATAAGTACGGCGAAAATGACGCCTATATACTCGTAGCCTTCTGCGTTATACAGTTTAAGGATATTGAAAAGTACGAGCGGGTAAAGAAGAACGGAGAGAATGGAGCCGAGGGAGACGTATCTTGTACCGATTACTATCACAAGAAAGATTATAAAGCAGATTATAAAAGTTCTGATATTCGTCAGCGCTATTACCATCGCGACGGTTGCGACGCCCTTGCCGCCCTTGAATTTGAAATAGATCGGAAAGACGTGACCGATAATGCAGAAGAACCCCGCGACGTACGCGCCTATGAGATTGTATATAAACGCGCCGGCGATAACGGCGACGGCCGTCTTCGCAAGGTCTCCGGCGAACGTAAGAAGTCCCGGCACGGTTCCGTGCGTGCGGAGCATATTCGTCGAGCCTGCGTTGCCGCTTCCGTGGGACCTTATATCGTCTTTATAGAACAGTTTCGAGATGATGATGCTGAAATTGACGCCCCCGATAAGATAGCCTATAAGAGCGCAAACGGCGCAGCCGAGCGCGATTATAAGCACGACGTGATCGGGGTACTTCTCCATCATTACTTCCTGAAGAAAATTGTGATTATACATAACATCATCCTTTATTCTTCTTCGCCCTTTTGACGGACTACTATTCTGACAGGTGTTCCTCTGAAACCGAAAGTTTTGCGAAGACAGTTTTCAAGATACCTTTGATAGGAGAAATGGAAAAGTTCGGAATCGTTGCAGAAAGTGACGAAAGTAGGAGGCGCGACCGACGTCTGAGTCATATAGTATATCTTGAGCCGTCTGCCTTTGTCCGACGGGGGCTGGACGCGGTTGACGGCGTCGGCGAGGACGTCGTTGAGCATTCCCGTCGTGACCCTCATCATCGTCTGATTGTGGACGTAATTTATCATTTCAAAGAGTTTGTCGACTCTTTGTCCCGTTTTAGCGGAAATAAACAGGATCGGCGCGTAAGTCATGTACGAGAGCGCGGTATAAACGTCTTTCGAAAAAGAGTTGACGGTGTCGTTATCCTTCTCTACGCTGTCCCATTTGTTAACGGCGATAATGCAGGCCTTGCCCGCTTCGTGGGCGATGCCCGCTATCTTTTCATCCTGCTCTGTAATACCCTGCGAGGCGTCTATGAGAAGTATGCAGACGTCGGATCTCTCGACCGCGGTCTTTGCTCTGATGACGCTGAACTGCTCTATTCTGTCGTTTACCTTGCTCTTGCGGCGGATGCCCGCGGTGTCGATAAAGTTATACTTTCCGTGCTCGTTTTCAAACTCCGTGTCAATGGCGTCGCGGGTAGTTCCCGCGATGTCGGAGACTATAAGCCTTTCGTCGCCGAGTATGCGGTTTATGAGCGAACTCTTACCGGCGTTGGGTTTTCCGATGACGGCAACGTTGATGCGGTCGTCGTCGTCATCCCCCTGGTCCGGTATCTCCGGGAGAGCATCGACGACAGCGTCGAGCATATCGCCCGTGCCGGTCCCGTGTATCGACGAGAGAGCGATAAGGTCGTTTTCAAAACCGAGCTCATAGAACTCATAAAACTCCGGCGGCAGACTGCCGATAGAGTCCGTCTTGTTTATGCAGGGGATGACGGGCTTGCCGCTTTTTTTCAGCATAACGGCGATCTCGCGGTCGTCAGCCGTAACGCCGACTCTGACGTCGCACATAAAGAGGATGACGTCCGCAGTCTCGATCGCGATATTCGCCTGCTCTCTCATTTTTTTGAGAATGATATCGTCCGACTTCGGCTCGATCCCGCCGGTGTCGATAACTATGAATTTTTTGCCGCGCCATTCGGTCTCGCCGTATATTCTGTCTCGCGTTATGCCGGGGACGTCCTCGACGATGGCTCTTCTCTCTCCTATAAGTTTGTTGAAGAGAGTGCTCTTTCCGACGTTCGGTCTTCCGACAATGGCAATTACCGGTTTATACATAATGTCTCCATTTCTTAGATATCAAGTATTGAAAATAGGAAATCCGCGCCGTCGTTTTCACAGAATTTAAGCTTCACGCCGAGCTTTTCTTCAAGCCCTTCCGGAGTTTCGCCGCAGAGAAACAAGTCGCCTTCAGCCCGAAGCATCGAGCGCGAGAGCATAAGCTCGTCGCCGAGCTCCCGTCCTTTTAACTGTTCATACAGATCGACGCCGGTCAAAAGTCCCGTGACGGTGACTTCTCCGCCGAAGAAATTGTTTTTTATCTTATAAACGTGAATTTTCAGATCCGGGCAAAACGAGCATAGCGCGTCGCAGCACTTCTTTATCATATCGTACGAAGCGTACCCGGTCGCGACGGAAACCTCCCTCGCGCTCTGTCTTTCTTCATCGTCAAGGGTCAGCATGGCTCCCGTGAATTCGTGTTCGAAGGATGAGAGCATACCGACGCCGTTCTCAATCTGCGTGAATTCCTCCCAATAATCAAAAGGCGGAAGCTCAACGCCGGATTTTACGTAAAATTCGTCCGACGCGAAGAATATCTTCGTACCGTGCCGTTTCAGGCACTCGTCGCCGAAGGCCGAAACTTCTTCAATTACCTCGCGGCACTCGTCGGGTGTAAAAGGCTCGAGCGGGTAAAGACCGTCTCTGTAAGCTGTGAGACCCGCGGGAACGATGGAAACGCTCTCCATTTCTGGGTAAAGCCGCTCGAGGTCGCTCATGGTCTTTCTTAACGCCTCACCGTCGTTGATACCGCGGCAAAGGACGATCTGTCCTCTCATCTTTATACCAGCCTTATGGAGCACGTCGAGGTATTCGAGGACCTCTCCCGCTCTTGGGTTCAGCATCATCTTCCGCCGAAGTTCCGGATCGGTCGTGTGGACCGATATGTTGACGGGCGAGATGTGCATCTCAATTATTCTGTCAATGTCGTGACGGTCGAGATTCGTCAGCGTTATGTAGTTACCGTGGAGGAACGAAAGGCGCGAGTCGTCGTCCTTGAAATAGAGGGATTTTCTCATTCCCTTCGGAAGCTGATCGATGAAACAGAATATGCACTTGTTGACGCAGTGCATTTTATCGTCCATCAGCGGTTTTTCAAACTCAAGCCCGATGTCGTCGTATGTGTCTTTTTTAATATAGAAATCGAACTCCGCGCCGTTCCGCTTGACTTTGACGTCTATATTATCGTCGGCGAGGTAAAATCTGAAGTCGAGAACGTCGGTTATATTCTTTCCATTTATGGATATGAGAATATCGCCCGCGCGAATGCCGGCCTTGTCTGCTCTCGAATGGCGCTCAACGCCGGTTATCCTGACCATAGTACCTCCTGTCGATAATATTTATTATATTATACACCAAAAGAATGTAAAAGGCAATAAATATTATATATAAATATTTGACCGGCGCCGCATGCGGCGCCGGTCAAAAAGCGTAAATTGATCTTTAATCAAGGTCGTCAAGACCTGCTATGAACCGTCTTATTTTGAGAACGTCCTTGCTGTCGCAGGAATGGTTCCCGTCGACGTCCGCTCTGTTGAGGTCGACGGCGTCGTCGTCGACGAGCCCTGCTATATACCGGCGTATAATCAAAACGTCCTTGGTGTTTACGTCGCCGTCACGATTCGCGTCGCCGAGAAAACCGTCTTTAGGAACTATCAAAAGTTGTTTCAAGTCAAGCGCCGGATAGACCGGATCGCCCTCGTTCGATGAGAAAGAATCCGTGTCGTATGTCACGCTGAGCGTAATTTTGCCGGATGCGCCGTCGTCGACTTTTATAAGCAATAAGACTTCAACGTCGTCTGCCGAAGCGGAGCGTTCAAATGAAATATATCCGTCATCAAAAGAAAACTTATCTGTTCCCGCTGTATCGAGAATACCGGTTATTTGAGATTTTGAACCGCACTCGATCTTAAACACCCCGCCTGAAACGGAGGAAAAGTTTTTCATCTTCAGCAAGACTACGGCTTCTTTTCCCGCCGCGACTTCCGTGCTCTCGAGGGCAATTACGGGGTCGCCGTCGGATGGCATACTCAGAACTTCCGTCACCTCGTAGAGCAAACAACTGCGGCAGAGCCGTGCTATACTGCCGTTTGAGGTCGCCGTCGGAGGTGTGAAAAGCACCTTGAAGTCGTGCAGCAGCATATCTGTTTCGACTGTAATATACTCGCCGCACCCGTCACCCGTACAGTAAACGCGCGCGCTTCCCTTTTTCGTGCACGTCGCGTTTTCTATTGTTTCGATCTCGCCCGAAAAATCGTGAACGTGCAGTTTTTCAACTGAGAATGAAACCGAGTCGCCGACAGCGGTCATTCCGCTTTTGTCGTTTATCGATTCTACCGTAACGGAGTAATTACCGGCGTCAAGCGAGGAGGCGAACTTCGTTTCGGAAACGAGCGCAGAAAGAGTGACCTCGCCGAGGTCGACGTTATAAATCATCACGGAATATCGGTCCGCGTTTTCAGCGGCGTCCCATTCTATGGATACGGGAACAGAGTCGTTCGTACATTGTACTCTCGGCGTTGCGGCGGACGGTACGTCGGCGGGCGTGAGAGTCCAAACCTGGCTCTTTTTGGAGGGATCATAAGTCTTGACAATGACCGACCCGTCGCTCGATACGTCGAGGACGAGGTCTTCCTTCTGAACGCTGCGGATAATATATCCTTCCTCGACGGCTTCAAAGTACCAGGCTTGAGAGCTGTGCCCCGTCGGCTCGTAGAGCGTTACGTTTTTGCCGTCGGAGACGAGCGTCGCATAAATATTTACGACGTGGGTGTACGTGAAACGCGGTTTAAGGGTATATCCGTAATCGGCGTCCGATACGACGATCCTGAAATAATCATTTTCAGACAGGTTACTTAAAGCCACGTCGGCGCCGTTGTATTGCGCGTGAGACGGTACCGTAATGCACTTGCCGTTTGAATTGTTCGAGATATAGTAAGATCCGTTCGATATGAGCGCGTATGTCTTCTGTGCCGTCGGATCGCCGTACTTCGGCCAGAACATGCTCTTTGAGAGGTTGCCGCGGTACTCGTACAGAGAAGACGCTCCCCTGCCGAAATAACGGCACCAGTTGTAGCCGGCAGTGTATGCGCCGTTTTCATTATCCGGAAGGCCGAGGATCATTGAATATGCAAATTTTTCGCTCGTTGTAAGCTCATATTTGAGATACTGAAGCTGACCTTCCACGGTTTCGTAATCGAGTCCTTTTTCCTCGCAGAAATCCTTTAGAGCCTGAAGCCTCGTGACGTGCCACTGGCAAAGACCGTAGCTTTCGTATCCGTCGACGTCGATACAGGACGCGGTCGGCACGAAACGGCTCTCGCCGTATATATTTGCAAGCACTCCGCACGCCTCGGCGTTATTGAGCCCGAGCTCGCTCTTCAGAAATTCGTAAACCGTTTTTTCGTTTTTCTCGAGTGTAGCCTTGTCAGTTGCGGCGGAAACTCCGACGAGTGCCGTCTGCAACATGAATATTACGGTCAGCAAAAAAGCTGCAAGTTTTTTCACGGCAATCGCCTCCCTTCCGTCTTTTTCTATATTATACTACTTTCGGACGGAAAAGGCAATATATTTAAACGCTACTTTTGTCCCGGCGCTTCAAGATACGACTTAAGCTTTGAAAGCGCGGATTTTTCGATCCTGCTGACGTAGGAACGCGAGATCCCGAGTCTCTCGGCGGTCTCCCTTTGAGTGAGAGGCGCTCTGTTCCCGAGACCGTACCTCATTACGATTATTTTGCGCTCCCTTCGCTCGAGATAATTGTTTATGTAAAATATCGCCTTCGTCGATTTGATCTTTCTGTCTATCTCATCGGCGATATTATCGTCGACTTTTATGACGTCCATATAAGTCAGCGGATTTCCCTCTTTGTCAACGTCGATCGTTTCGTTGATGGAAACTTCCCTTGCGAGCTTCTTTTGTGAGCGAAAATACATAAGTATCTCGTTCTGTATACATTTTGCGGCGTACGTCGCAAATTTGACCTTGCACGACGGTTTGTACGAATCTATCGACTTTATGAGCCCTATCGTACCGATGGATAAAAGATCTTCTGCGTTTTTGTGCGTTCCGTAGTATTTTCTCACAATGTGGGAAACAAGCCTTTGATTGTGGATTATAAGCTTGTCGCGTGACGCCGTGTCGTGAAATTTTATGTATTTTTCAAACAGTTCCGCCTCCTCTTCCGGATCAAGCACCGGCGGGAAGCTTTGATTTGACGACGCGCTGAGAATGATATACGACGCCGCGAACGCCGCAAGCAGTAAATAAAACATAATACACCTCCGACGTGTAAATTATATTCCGATACACGCAAAATACTGCTTGACCGACAATGAAAAATTTGATAAAATTACAAAAGAAAGGCGGTCGGCGTATGAACTATGATCTTGTAATATGGGATTTCAACGGAACAATAGCCGACGACGTACAGATAGGAATAGACTCCGCAAACGTTGTTCTTTCAAGGCGCGGAATGAAAACTATCGGGAGCGTCGACGAATACAGAAGGATTTTTTGCTTTCCAATAATCGAATATTATAAACGTCTCGGATTCGATTTCGACTCTGAGCCGTACGAGGTGCCGGCTGACGAATGGACAGCCGAATATATAAACCGTGAGAAGTATTTGAAAACGACGAAGGGCTGTCTTGCCGCTCTCGAAGGTATTAAAAAATCGGGGATAAAGCAGGTTATCATTTCCTCATCTGAAATCGTAATGCTGAGGCGCGAGCTTGAAATACTCGGCGTCGCATCATATTTTGACGAAGTTCTCGGAAAGAGCGACAACTACGCGCACGGCAAAGTGGATATGGCGATCGAGTGGTCAAAAGGACGCACTTATAAGGCGCTTTTTATCGGTGACAGCGTACACGACCTTGAGACCGCGCGGGCGATAGGCGCCGACTGTATTCTCTTCTCCGGAGGTCACGACTCGCTTGAGCATCTTGAAGCGTGCGGTGTGCCCGTCGTTTCGGATCTGTCGGAAGTACTTAAGTATATATGACAAAAACGCCCCGGAAGGAGCGTTTTTGTATTCGGTTCATCAGTCGTGCGTTTCGATCTTATCACGGCTTCTGAACAGAAGAGATATGCACCATACTCCGGCGAGGGCGACGACGGTATAAATTATACGCGCGACCATCGTTTCAGCACCTCCGCAGACCCAGGCTACGAGGTCAAACTTGAAAAGTCCGACCAGGCCCCAGTTGAGCGAGCCGATTATGGAGAGAATCAGAGCGATCCTGTCTATTATCATAGAAACCTCCGGCTTTCTAAAATGATCCTGCTGATTAACAGCACTAATATTGTAACCCGTTATTTGAACTATCAACTGCCCAATATAAGGTAAATATGTCTTTTTTATGAATTTTGCGAACAAACCGTTGATTAAACTGTCAGTGTAGTGTATAATTACAAAAAAAGAATTTAAGGAGATTTTCAATGGAAGGATTCAGCAGCTACGGCACTATAATACTTCTCGTACTGATGGTCGTATTTTTCTACTTCTTCCTCATCAGGCCGCAGAAGAAACAGGAAAAAGAGTTCAACAAAATGCTGAACGAGCTTCAGCCCGGTGATGAGATAACGACGAAGGGCGGTATAATCGGTAAGGTAGTTTCCATCAAAGAGGAAACTATGGTGATCGAAACGAGCCGCGACAGAACGAAGATCCGTCTTCTCAAATCCGCCGTCTCAAAAGTCGACGTGAAAGCCGAAGACGCAGAAGACTGAACCTCGTAATTAATAAAAGAGCCTCCGCATAACATTTATCGAAAATGTATGCGGAGGTTTTTATTATGCCTGAACTGTTATCAACTAAAAAAGGACTGAAACTTATCGGCGTGGCTCTCGGTTTGTCTGTCGCGGTGTGCGCGGCGGCGCTCGTTGTCGCCTGCCTGATCGCGATGATGACGGACGACCCCGGCGGCGTCGCGCGTCCGGCGGCGTTTGCGGCGCTGTTTGCGGCGTCCGCTATATCGGGCGTACTGTCAGCTAAAGTAACGGGGGTCGCTTCTTGCGGCGCCGTTACCGGCGCTCTGCTGTCTCTGATACTGTTCATAATATCGGTTTGCTTTTACAAATCAGATATGAGCGCCGTCACGTCTTTTCTTCTTCACCTCGCCCAAATCGCCGTCGCGGCGCTCGGCGGCGTTATCGCAGGTCGGAAAAAGAAACGCAGGGTAAGCTATAAGAAGCTTTTAAGAAAAAGGTGACGCCGGGCGGTCGCTTAGAATATACTGTTAATGAGTATAAAACAATGGATGTGATAAACAATGATAATTACCGTTTTCGGCGGCGATGAGAGGTCTATCGCCGCCGCGCGTTATCTGTCGCAGGCGGGTCACGCGGTATCGGTTTTTGCGCTGAAAACTTTACTTTTCGCTCAAACGAATACGCCGTACGACGCGGACGTCATCCTCTTTCCTCTGCCTCTGTGCGGGAAGGACGGTTTGATAAACTGTCCCCTTTGCGACAAGAAATACTCAATATCGGAAGTTTTCCCGAAGATCAAGAGCGGGACGAAGACTTTTGCAGGCGCGGCGTCAAAATTCGCGATAAGAGCCGCCGAGGAATTCGGCGTCGACCTGACGGACTACTACTCCTTTGAAGAACTGAAAGTTAAAAACGCCGTTCCGACGGCTGAAGGCGCTCTGTTTGAGTATATGAAGAGAAAGAAGACGACGCTCTTCGGCTCAAAGTTCGTTGTCACGGGCTACGGCAGAGTCGGTCGGCGTCTCGCTGTTACACTGACGTCTCTCGGCGGACACGTCACGGTCGCCGCGAGGAGTGAAAAGGATATCGCCTCTGCGATATGCGACGGATCGGACGCTGTCAATATTGACGAGCTTAAAGAGTACGTACACGACGCCGAATGCGTTTTCAACACCGTTCCGTACAACGTGTTCGACGAAGGGACCGTTTCGTCATTCGGCGACGGCACTTTGTACGTTGAACTTGCATCGAGTCCGTACGGTATGAGCGACAAGAACGCCGAATCGCTCGGCGAAAGACACGTATTGGCAAATTCCCTGCCGGGTAAATACGCGCCGCTCTCGGCGGGAAAAATCATCGCCGAGACGGTCTGTAAATATATATAACAGGAGCAATTTATGATCGGATACGGAATTTGCGGTTCCTTTTGCACACACGAAAGATCTCTTAAAACGCTCGAAGAACTTGTCGAAAAATACGACGTACAGCCGATAGCGACGCCGTGCGTCGTCTCGAGCGACACTCGGTTCGGCAAGGCTTCCGAATTTATCGGTAAAGTGGAGCGCGTCACGGGTCATAAAATCATTGAAACCGTAAAAGACGCGGAGCCGCTCGGACCTGCTAAGCCGCTCGAGGCTCTTGTAATATGCCCCTGCACCGGAAACACCCTTGCAAAGCTCGCGCTCGGTATAACGGATACGGCGGTGACCATGGCGGCGAAGGCGCACTTACGGAGCGGAGGAAGGCTGATAATCGCTCTCGCGACGAACGACGCGATGAGCTCAAATCTTCAGAATATCGCGCTTATGCTCAATAAGAAAAACGTGTTTTTTGTTCCGATGAGGCAGGACGATCCTATACTTAAACCTCATTCTCTCGTCGCCGACTTTGCTCTCGTTGAAAAATGTCTCGAATACGCGCTCGATTCCCTCCAGGTAAGACCTTTATTTTTATAAAAAAACGGACGCCGGAAAAGCGTCCGTTTTCTTTACTTTAACTCGACGACCGTAACTCCGTAGTCGCCCTCTCCGTACTGTCCCGCGCGGAACGATTTGATCCGGCGGTCTCCCTTCATCATCTTCCAGAGATGATTGCGAAGAGCGCCTGTCCCTTTTCCGTGGATTATCGTTACGGATTTGACCGAAGCCATAACAGCGTCGTCGAGATACTTATCGACGTCGAGCCACGCGTCGTCGCCGGTCTTGCCTCTGACGTCGAGAGAAATGCTGAATCCGCCGCCGGTCCGCGGCAGAACTGTTTTTGTATTCTTGCCTTTACCGTCGTCGCGTTTCCTGCCGTCGTCGAGAACAAGGTCGTCCGGGGAGACTCTCGTGCGGATGATGCCCATTTGAACTTCGACGGAGCCGTTACGGTCGGGGTCGGAAAGGACCGTACCCTTTGATCCGAGAGTCTTATGGATCACGAGGTCGCCTTTTTTGAGCGGTCTCGGAAGAACGTAGCCCTCGTAGTCGTCTTTCGCAACGGGATCGATACTGTCCGACGCGTCGCGCAAGCGTGACCTGATCTCTCTCTTTGCTCTCGCGAGGTTTTCGTCAAAATCCTTTGAGGAGCGGTTGCGCTTGATTTCGTCGAGCTCGGCAATAATATAATCGCTCGTAGCTCTCGCGCCGTCGAGAACTGTTTTGGCTTTTCGGCGCATATTCTCGGCTTCCGCCTCAGCGCCGGAGAGCTTCTTTTTGAGCTCTTCCTCCGTCTTCTTGAGAAGTCTTTCCGATTCAAGCCTCGCCTCCCTCGCCGCTTCTTTTTCGCGCGCGAGTTCCTGCCTTTCCGTCTCCAGTTTCGAAATGACTTCTTCAAAATTTCGACTTCCGTTGTCGACGTAGCCCGCTGCGCGGTCAACAATATGTTCCGGCAGACCGAGCTTTTCTGAAATTGCGAATGCGTTGGATTTGCCCGGCGCGCCGATTATCAGTCTGTAAGTCGGCATAAGGGTCTCAACGTTGAATTCACACGAGGCGTTGCAAACTCCGTCCGTCTCGATAGCGTAAGCCTTAAGTTCCGCGTAATGGGTAGTCGCGGCGCAAAGGGCGCCGCAGAGCCTCACCTCTTCAAGGATCGACGTTGCAAGCGCCGCGCCCTCGACGGGATCGGTACCCGCGCCGAGCTCGTCAAAAAGAACGAGCGAGCGGTCAGTCATTTTTTCGACAATATCGACGATACCGACCATGTGGGATGAAAAGGTCGACAGAGACTGTTCTATACTTTGCTCGTCGCCGATGTCGGAGTATATCTCGTTGAAAACGCAGATCTCGCTTCCTTCCTCACACGGGACGTGAAGTCCGGCTTGCGCCATCATGGCGAAAAGTCCGAGCGTCTTGAGCGTAACGGTCTTGCCTCCGGTGTTGGGACCCGTTATAACGAGAAGCGTATACTCTCCGCCGAGAGATACCGTTATCGGCACGACTTTTTTAACGTTAAGAAGCGGATGTCTCGCTTTAATGAGGCGCACTTCCCTCTTATCGGTGATAACAGGCTCCGACGCGTCCATTTTATATGAGAGATCGGCCCTCGCGAAAATGAACGCAAGCTCGGTAATATTCAGAAAATCGAGAGTGAGCACGTCTGAACGCGCGGCGACTTCCGCCGAGAACTCGGCGAGGATCCGCTCGATCTCGTGTTTTTCAAGGCTCTCGAGCGTTTTCAGTTCGTTGTTGGCTTCGACTATCGCCGCGGGCTCAACGAAAAGCGTCGCGCCGGAGGACGAGACGTCGTGAACGAGTCCTTTGACCTCATTCTTATATTCGGCTTTAACGGGGATAACAAATCTGCCGCCGCGGGTAGTTACGATATTCTCCTGGAGATATTTTGAAACGGACGAGCCCGAAACGTAACGCTGAAGAGTTTCCGTTATCTTTACGTTGACGTTTCGCATCTTACGTCTTATTTCGGCGAGAGCGGGGCTCGCTTCGTCGGCTATCATATCGTCCGACAGAATGGCTCTGAATATCTTTTCTTCAAGAGCGCGGTCTGTCAGAAGACGCTCAAAAATGTCTTCGATACCGAGTCTGTAATCCCTCTCGCCCCTGATATAATCGAGAAGGCCGCGTGCGGTGCGAAGAACGTTTGCGGCGTCGAGAAGCTCGCGCGGCGATAATACGGCGCTCTTTTCGGCGCGGTCGGCTATCTCTCTGACGTCGACTATCGCGCCGAACGACGGCATTCCCTTTACACCGGCGAGCTTTTTCGCTTCAGTCGTTTGAAGGAGAAGACGCCTTGCGACGACTTCGTCCGACGTAGGTTCAAGATTTCTTGCCGCTTTTCTCGACGCCTCCGTCGGACAGAGTTCGGCGAGCAGTTCCCTTATTTTATCAAATTCAAGTGTTTTTACTGCTTTGTTGTTCATACGTTCAATACTGATTTGTAAAATGAGAGTGTGTATAATTCTTTCTCAAGGTGGCAGGCGAGGTATTTTTCGCAAAAATTCGTGAAGGAGCCGGCGTCACCTGTAAGTCTGAACGAGAGAAACCTCTGTATCGGAGCTTCTTCAAGATAGCGCAGAGCGGATAACGCGCTCGCCGTCAGCGGCAGGACGATCGACGAAGAATCGATCCCCGTGACGGATGTTGGCTTCGTCATACAGTCGGAGCAAATAAGAGTACCCGACGCCGCGTTGACGAAGGAGTCGTCCTCAGGCTCCCGCCCGCAGACGGAACAACCGGATATTTCCGGCATGAAGCCCGATATCGACGCCGCCTTGAACTCATACGCCGCCTTGATGATCTTAGTGTCGTAGTCCTTGTACGCGAGCGCGTACAGGGCGTTGAGTGTAAGCTTAAGGAGCGCCTCGTCCGCGACCTCCTCGAGCGCGAGCTCGTTTGCCACGTCGCAGATATAAGACGCGAGCGACATCTTGACGAGGTCTTCCCTTATCGGGTAGAAATCGTCAGTCACGTCCGCGTCGAAGAGGTAGAAAAATTTCGTTTTTTTTCTGACGCCGAACGTGCCGTATGTGAACGCTTCGGCGACGGAGATAAACTTGTTCTTAAGGCTTCGGCCGCCTTTTACGGTTACGGTCAGCTTGCCCTTGTCCTCCGTAATGATAGTCAGGAGCTTATCGTTCTCGCCGAAATCGACGTCTTTTACTATAAGTCCTTTTACGCTCAGTTCTTCCATCGTTACATATCGGTTTTCTTCGGGTCATAGCCGAAATCGCCGAGGTTAAAGCTGTTGTCTCTCCACTTTTCTTTGACCTTCACCCAAAGATCGAGATATACTCGGGTACCGAAGAACGTCTCCATATCTTCCCTTGCGAGCGTGCCGATTTTCTTTATCATTGCGCCGCCCTTGCCGAGGATGATGCCCTTGTGAGACGCTTTTTCGCAAAAGATCTCGCCTCTTATATTGATTTTTCCCTCTTCCTCTTTGAATTCTTCGATGACCACGGCCGTTCCGTGCGGTATCTCGTCGGAGAGGAAACGAAGGAGCTTTTCTCTGATTATCTCGGACGCGATCTGCCGTTCTGTCTGGTCGGTCACTATGTCGTCCGGGAACATCCAATCCGATTCATATAGGAATTTAGAACATTCTTCAAGAACTATATCGACGTTTTTGCCTTTCGCGGCGCTGACGGGTACGTAAGCGTCAAAGTCATAAAGCGCGCTGTATTCCGTTATCGTCTGGGCAAGCCTTTCGCGGTTTGTGAGGTCGATCTTGTTGAGGACGAGCACACAGGGTATCGCCTCTTTTTTTATCTTGTCTATGAGCCCTTTTTCAATTTCTCCGGGAGAGTGTCCCGCCTCGGCGATGAGGATTATCGCGTCCGACGCGCCGACGGAACTGCGGACAGACTTCATCATATAACTGCCGAGTTTCGTTCTCGGACTGTGGACTCCCGGCGTGTCGAGAAATACGTACTGATCGTCGCCGACCGTATGTATTCCCTTTATCCTATTCCTCGTCGTCTGAGGTTTTGAAGATACTATTGCTACTTTTTCGCCGAGGATGGCGTTGAGAAGAGTCGATTTGCCGACGTTCGGACGTCCGATGATAGATATAAATCCGGTTCTTTTCATATTCTGTCACTCACCTTCAGTCGACGTCAAGCTCTTTCATTATCTCATCCTGCAATGAGCAGACGAACTCATCCTCTTCCTCCGAGCGTTCGTGGTCGAGCCCGAGAAGGTGAAGCGTCGAGTGAACTGCGAGAAAAGCGACTTCATGTCGAAAAGAGTGTCCGTATTCCTCCGCCTGCTCCTTCGCGCGCTTGAGGTTGATCACGATATCTCCGAGCTCGTTGAGCTCCTCGTCCGGTTCGTCGCCGTTTCTGAAGTCGCAAAGCGGAAAAGAGAGGACGTCCGTGACGGCGTCGCGTCCCCTGTATTTGGCGTTCAGTTCGCGAATATATTCGTCGCCGCAGAACGTAAGAGAGACTTCGCTGTCAAACTGAAAGTTCATATAACCGAGCGCCGCTTTGACGGCTTTCTTCACGAGATATACGAGCTTTACGGTCTCGCTCGTCTCCGTCAGTTTATTGCTGTAATAAATCCTTAAATTCATTATTTTTTACCTCCGGCGTCATGTCTTTTTGCTTTGAATTTTTCCTGTTTTTTCACATCGGCGTGTTTGTCGTACGCCGCGATTATCTTTTGAACGAGTCTGTGGCGGACGACGTCGCGGTCAGAAAGACGGAATATCGCGATATCGTCTATCCCCTCGAGTATCTTTACCGCCTGCGCAAGACCGCTTCTTTCGCCCTTCGCAAGGTCCGTCTGCGTGAGGTCACCGGTCACTACGGCTTTCGAGCCGTTGCCGAGGCGCGTCAGAAACATTTTCATCTGTTCGGGCGTCGTGTTCTGCGCCTCGTCGAGGATTATGAAGCTGTCGTCGAGAGTTCGCCCTCTCATATATGCAAGGGGCGCGATTTCGATAACGGCTTTTTCAATAAGCTTCTGGCAGGCGTCGAAGCCGAGCATATCGTAGAGCGCGTCGTAGAGAGGGCGAAGATAGGGGTCGATCTTGCTCTGAAGGTCACCGGGGAGAAAGCCGAGACGCTCGCCCGCTTCCACGGCGGGTCGCGTTAGAATGATGCGTGAGACCTCGTGGGCGCGAAGCGCCTTTACCGCCATCGTGACCGCGAGATACGTTTTGCCGGTGCCCGCGGGACCGATGCCGAGAACGACGGTGTTCTTTTTTATGGCTTCAGCGTATTTTTTCTGCCTGACGGTCTTTGCTTTTACCGGTTTTCCCTTTGAAGTTATGCAAAGGCAGTCCTCACCGAAGTCGGCGAGCTCTTCAGCCTTATCGTCCTTTACCATATTTATGGCGTAATCAACGTGCTGATCCGTGACGTCTTCGTTCAGCGCGGCGATGCGCTTTAGATATGAAACTGCTTTATAAGCCGCCTCGCACGGAGCATCGTCGCCGTCTATCACTATCGAATCGCCGAACGCGCCCTCCGCGCTTTTATTCGTGATCCTTACGCCGAACTCATCTTCGAGCCGCTTCAGATATTTGTCATAGCTGCCGAAAATCACGGACGTCATATCCGAGTTATCGGTCCTGATTATACGCTTTATACTTCCTCACCGTCCTTAACCGGCGTTAATTGTCTTCTCCTTCGATATGACCGCCGTACACTTGATTTCGTATGTCCTTATATATTCGCTCTCCGTTTCGGTGTCGCTGTATGAAACCGACGTCAGCGACGCGCCGTCGAGAGCTTCATCTACTCTTTGGGGATACAGTTTCTCGAACAAATCGCGAGCCTCGTCTTCCGTTACATGTCGCGACGTTTCAGCGTACGCTTTATAAGTAACCGTTTCAACGGACAGAGGCAGCGGCAAAGAGTCAAAAATATATACCGTTTCATTATTATATATTTTATCATAAGTAGGACACGAAATTCTACTGTTTCCGGAAATTTTTATCTTATTTTTGAAAAATAATATACTCTTTTCGGTGAATTCTTCACCCGTATATTCTTTATCCGTCCTTATTTTCGGAACTCTGACGTCAAACGTGCGTACCACCTCCGCGCTTATGTCTCCATCCGCGCTCTTTAGGAGCATTTTTTCGTCGCGAACGGAGATCACGCCGCCTATCAGCAAGTCACCCTCGGCGACGAAATCGCCGATACTGACGGCGGCTCTTCCCTCTCTGACCTCGATTCCGGTTATCCTGCCTCCCTCCGACGCGACAACGTTGACGGGTCCCGCATCATACTCCTCACCCGGCATATCAAGATCGCTTGCCTCGACGTGAGCGTATGTCCCCTCCATATTAACGGAGATCCACGAGAGGTCGTCGTAAGTCCTCAGATAATCGTTGTGGAGACGGTCGAGATCCATGCGCTTGAAATCAGTTCCGAGAGTAAATCCGAGTTCTTCAAGGTTTCTTTTTACCTCGTCGGGACGTCTGCATCCCGTAACTTCAATGTTCCAGACGATCCTTTGCGAGAGCACGGTGAGCGACGCGAAGATCAAGGCGCCGAGCCAAAGGCCCGCTCTTTTACGATACCTTTTGAAATAAGCGGGAAATCCGCGTTGCGCGTCCGTTTTACATCCAATGGAGGCAAGAGCGTCTTTATGACGCTCAGCGTCGCGGCTGCGAAGTCTGAAAACGCCGTCTGACAGCGTATCGTATGTAATTCTTTGTTTTATTAAAAAGTCATAGAGCGCGCCTTCATTCTCCGTTCGGACGACGTTCGTCCCGGCGAAAAAGTCAATCAGTGATTTTATCAAATTCATAAGTCACTCCGGTTATAAATCCGGAAAGAGCCATCTGTCCGTTTATCAGCCCTTCCGGCTCGAGGTCTTCTCCCGTTATCACGATGTCGTAGTCTCTGAAACGAAGCACGACCCTCGTCTTGCCGTACTCCGTTAATTTCCTGCATCCCGTGATAATCGCGTGCGTGTTCGAATGGATCTCTATCGCGTCGAGCGTAAAATATTCGTTTACCTTCAGCTTAAAACCGCCGAGCTTTTTTGACAGTTTGCCTTTTCTTCTCATGAATAAAAACCTCCGTCGTGAATAAGGTATACTAAATCCTATTTCGGGAGAGTTTATATTATTCTGACAGGGAGCGTGACAGTGGCGTCTGCAATTATAATCAGCGTGATTTCATCGGTACTTCTCCTTTCGATGCCGGACGTGGCGCACAGCGCCGTCGCCTCGGCGCTCGAGCACGCCGCGACCGCGGTGATACCGTCGCTCTTTTGCTTTATGGTGCTCTCCAGATTTATTTACGAGACGGATTCTGTCCGAATACTGAGGCCGCTGTTTTTGCCGGTAAAAAAACTTCTTAAGCTTACCGACGAAGAAGCGTCGTGTTTCATAACCGGAAACCTCTGCGGTTTTCCGACGGGCGCGTCGATCGCGTCCGAAATAATATCGCGTGAGAATTACGGCGCGGCGAGGGCTTTGACGCTCGTCGCTGTATCCAACAATATATCAATGGGTTTTACGGTATCGTTCGTCGGCGCGGGGCTTTACGGTTCCGGACTGTTCGGCTGGGTATTATACTTCTGCCAGCTCGCCTCGTCCGTGATAATTTGCGCTGCTCTCAGAATTAAAACGCCGTCTGCGAAAAGCCCACCCTCAAACCCTCCCGCGGCGCGAAGTCTTTCGGCTTCTTTTATTATCGCCGTGAAGGAAGGGACTCGCTCCGCGTTATACCTCGCCGGTTTTATCGTAACGTTTACCGTGATAACGTCATACGTCACGTACGGAGCGTCACTTGCGGGTATACCCGCTTCCTTATCTGCCGTAATTTCGTCATTGCTCGAGGTGACGAGAGGGTGCGTTGCGGGCGCCGACCTTCCGGGCGCGGCGGGCTTTGCGCTCGTTTCCTTCTCGTGCGCTTTCTCGGGGCTTTGCGTCGTATTTCAGAGCGCGTCTTTTTTCTCCTCATCGGGTGTAAAAGTGCGCGATTACATAATCATAAAATTCATACAGGGCGTACTTTCGGCAGCGCTCTCGCTCCCATTGTACTATTTATTGCTGAAAAGCTCTTGATTTATTTTATATTTCAAGATATAATAATATATAATGAACGAAACGGAGGCAGACATGAAAAACTTCAGCGAAGATATCGATGTGAATTGCCGGTATTGCGAGCACGCCGAGCCTCTTGAGGACGGAGAAAATATGCTTTGCTCCTTAAACGGCGTCGTTTTGTCGAGCGGATACTGCCGACGCTTCGTATACGACGCGCTGAAAAGGGTCCCGCCACGCCGTACTGACGCCCCCGGGCTCGAATACGTTGACCTTGACAAATAGCGATATGACGTATCGGCGGAACACATCAAACACACGGAGGAAATATAAATGATAGTAGCACTTGAAGACGCAAAATATAAACTTACTAATTTCGGCGGAAAACTCACGGAACTTGCGAGCGCGCTGCGCATCGACGAACTGAAAACGCAGGTCGCCGAGATGGAGAAGCAGACTCTCGACGGAGATTTCTGGAGCAACGCCGAGAACTCCGCGAAAGTTCTGAGAAACATAAAGCAGTTAAAATCCAAAATAGAAAATTACGAAAAGCTCGTATCCCGTGTTGATGACGCCCTCGTTCTCACGGAAATGGCTATCGAGGAGAATGACGAGAGTCTCGTCGAAGAAGTCGTAAACGAGGTCAAGGAGATCGAAAAGGAAGAAGAAAGACAGAGGATAGAAGTCCTTCTCTCCGGCGAATACGACAAAAACAACGCCATCGTCAGCTTTCATCCGGGAGCAGGCGGCACCGAGGCTCAGGACTGGGCTCTTATGCTGTACAGGATGTATACGAGATGGGGCGAGAAACACGGTTACAACGTCAAGCTCGTCGACTGGCTCGACGGCGAAGAGGCGGGCATCAAATCCGCTACGATAATGGTCGAGGGTATCAACGCATACGGATACCTCAAGAGCGAAAACGGCGTCCACAGACTTGTCAGAGTATCCCCCTTCGACGCTTCCGGAAGACGGCACACCTCGTTTGCTTCCGTTGAAGTTATGCCTGAATTTGAAGACGACAACTCGATCGAGATAAAAGACGAAGACCTTGAGATCACCGCGCACCGTTCGAGCGGCGCGGGCGGTCAGCACATCAACAAGACGGACTCCGCGATAAGGATCCTCCATATCCCGACCGGTATCGTCGTCGGGTGTCAGACGGAAAGAAGCCAGCTTCAGAACAAAGAGTACGCGATGAAGATGCTGAAGTCAAAGCTTATGGAGATCAAAGAGAAGGAAAAGCTCGAAAAGATAGACGACATCAAAGGCGTCAAGACGAATATCGAGTGGGGCGCTCAGATAAGATCCTACGTATTTATGCCCTACACTCTCGTAAAGGATACGAGAACTGGTTACGAGGACGGCAACATTCAGGCGGTCATGGACGGCGACATCGACGGATTTATCAACGCGTATCTTAAGATGAACGCGGTGAGTCAATGAAGCGCGAAGAATCGAGACAGCAGCCATCAGTCGTTTTTGAAGGGATGACTTCGATACGAGCGGTGCTGACTGCATCGGACGAGGGCATTTCGGACAGACAGATCATAACTGTCTACGTCGACCGTGAAAGGTACGACTCAAAGATCAAAGATATCGAATATCTGACCTCGGTATCACGCGAGCGCGGATTTCGCTTGCAGACGGTGGACAGCGACATACTGGAACATATGACGACCGGCAGCAGCCACGGCGGTATTATCGCCGAGTGTTCCGCGAGAACGATACCGGATCTGTCGGCGCTGACGCCGCGCGATAACGGATTTTACGTAATGATAGAAGGTATCGAGGACCCTTACAACTTCGGCTACGCGATAAGAACGGTATACGCCGCCGGAGCGGACGGTATAGTCCTCTCGCCGCGAAACTGGATGAGCGCGGCGGGCGTCGTCTGCCGCTCGTCCGCGGGTGCGTCGGAGCTCCTTCCCGTTTACATATCCGACCCCGCCGACGCAGTAAAACACTTCAAATCGTTTGGCTATAAAGCCGTCGCCGCCGGGATACGCAACTCTGTATCGGCGTTCGACGCCGACCTTTCGTATCCGCTGTTTCTCGTCGTTGGAGGCGAAAAACGCGGCATTTCAAGAACGGTTCTCGACGAATGTGACGAGACGGTACGCCTTGACTACGGACGGCGCTTCAACGGTTCCCTTTCAGCCGCGAGCGCGGCGTCGATACTCGCTTACGAAGCGTTCAGACAAAATAGAAAACGCGACTGACAAGTCGCGTTCAGAGTGAAGACAAACTTGGTAGAGCAGCAATGAAATGAAGGAACACCTACAAATCCGTAGGGCTCGATGCCCACATCGAGCCGT
>CADBQA010000146.1 GCA_902796675.1 uncultured Ruminococcus sp. | reverse complement strand
GGTCACTACGCCTACCGCGGCGAGATCACCAAATCTACCGGCGTTTCTCTTCCTCTGACTCAGGCTGAAGACTTTGTCTTCAGCCTGGAGCGGGCGCTGCGGCGCCCGCTTTTTTTCGTTTATTGATAAATTATAAATCTTTATCCCGACGTCTTGACAAACGGAGCAAAACACAATATAATTAACATAGAAAAACCCTCGGCTTTATCAGGAGGAATATCATGAAGAAAATTATAGCCGCCGTACTTTGCGTGATGATGCTCGTATCCGCGCTTTCCGTATCGGTATTCGCGTTTGAATCCGATCCGACGAACTCGTACGAGCATATTTATACCGCTACGTTCGGCAACGAAATCGACGGGGTAAAACAGTTTTATTTCACCTATATTTACTGCAATAGAAATAGACCGGGTGAAAGCATTAAATACAGCTATCTGACGATAGGCATCAACCCCGAGTTCAAGGAGAAGTATCCTGACCAGGTAACCGGAGTTATCCCGGAGGAGTATCTTTACGAGGACCCCGAGAACGAAGGAAGTTATATCAAGCAGACCGGCGACGAGGCGATCCCGTGGAACCATCAGGGATACCCTGTATACGACGTCTCCAAAGACAGAGACTATTATATAGGCGTGAACCAGTTCGATTTGCTCTCCGAGGTTCTCGTTGAGGAAGGCATAGTTTCTCTTCCCGCGTTCGCATTCTCGCTCTCTCCCAATCTGAAGAAGGCATATCTTGCGGACACGTCGATCACGGAGATCCCCGAGGCCTGCTTCATGAATACGTCTCTTGAGGAGCTCACCGTTCCCGCGACGCTCACCAAGATAGGCGACAGAGCGTTTGCAAGCTCCAAGCTCACGAGCTACGTCATCCCCGAAACGGTCACCGAGATAGGTCAGCAGGCTTTCGAGAGCACGTCGTCTCTTAAGTCCGTCGTAATTCCCGACAGCGTAAATACCATCGGCAAGTACGCGTTCAGATATTCCGCCGTTGAATCTCTCGCAGTTCCCGGAACTCTCGGCGAGGTCGGCGAGAGCGCGTTCGAGTGCATGCCTTACCTCAAGAACGTTACCCTCGGCGACGGCATCACCTCCGTCGGCGACTACGCGTTCACGAACGATATGTCCCTTGAGAGCATCGCTCTTCCCGAAGGACTCACGTCCATCGGCGCAAACGCTTTCAGAAGATGCACCGCTCTCAATAATGTGACGATCCCCGCTTCCGTTTCCGAAATCGGCGTCAACGCTTTCAAATACTGCAAGGCTCTCGGATCTGTCGCGGTACCGAACGGCGTTGAAAAGATTGAAGAAGGCGCGTTCTACGGATGCGAATCCCTCACGAGCGTGACCATTCCCGAATCTGTAACCGCGATCGATAAGGAAGCGTTCTACGGATGCTCCTCTCTCGCGAGCGTTGCGATCCCCGCTTCCGTTTCCAAGATCGCGTCGCGTGCGTTCGGCAACTGCGCCGCTCTTGAGTCTCTTGTTATCCCCGAAGGCGTCGCCTCCGTTGCAAACTACCTCTTCTACGGATGCAAGTCTCTCGCCTCCGTCACGATCCCCGCGACGGTAACGACGATAGGCAAGGGCGCGTTCTACGGATGCTCCGCCATCACGTCGATAGACCTTCCCGAGAACCTCGTCGCCATCGGAAGCGATTGCTTCTATGAGTGCGAAGCTCTCGAGTCAGTCAACCTTCCCGCCACGCTCAAGAACATAGGCAAGTATGCGTTCTGCCGCTGCTATGCGCTCACGTCTCTTGTCGTTCCTTCCGCCGACACGATCATCGGAAGATATGCGTACGGCTACTTCTACTCGAAGAACGCCGAGGGCTTCGGCGTGTTCGACGTTGCGGAAAACACGATATACGCTCCGTCCGGCTCGCGCGCCGAAACGTACGCTGAGGGCATCGGTCTCGCATTTGCAAACAACTGATTTTAAGAATACAGATATCAAAAGTGCGGCGTAAGCCGCATTTTTGATTTAAGGTGTAAAATGATAAAGAGATTCATCGGCTACTACAAGCCGCACAAAAAACTATTCTTCGCCGATCTCGCCGCCGCGCTCCTTCTTGCGGCGTGCGACCTCGTCTATCCGATGATAACGAGAACGATGGTGAACGAATTTATCCCCGGGAAGCTCGTCGGTAAGCTGCTGCTCTGGGCGGGCATCATGCTCTGCATTTATCTTGTGAAGCTCTGCCTCAACTATTTCGTGACGCTCTACGGGCACCTTGTCGGCGTACGTATGCAGGCGCATATGAGGCGGGATATTTTCGCGCATTTGCAGACGCTCCCGATGAAGTATTTCGACGACTCCAAGACGGGAACTTTGATGTCGAGGATCGTCAACGACCTGATGGAAGTCTCCGAGCTTGCCCACCACGGACCGGAAGACCTCTTCTTATCCATTATAATGCTCGTCGGCTCGTTTATCATAATGGCGAATATTTACCTGCCGCTGACGCTCATCCTTTTCGCGGGGATACCGGTCATGGTCGTCTTCTCCGCGAAGAACAGGCTGAGAATGAACCGCGCGTTCACCGAGTCGAGGAAGAGCATCGCCGTCATCAACGCCAACCTTGAAAACAGCATTTCCGGCATCCGCGTGTCGAAGGCGTACACTAACGAAGATCACGAGATGGACGTCTTTGAGGAGGGCAACCGCGGCTTCGTCGCGGCGAGACGGAAATCCTACCGGGCAATGGCGATATTCTCGTCCGGCAACACCTTCATCACCGATCTTCTTATGCTCACGATGTACGTCGCGGGCGGCCTCTTCTTCATGTTCGATAAGATAACGCTCGCCGATTTCACGGCGTTCATCCTCTACATCAGTATCTTCACGAACCCGATACGCCGCCTCATAAACTTCATGGAGCAGTTTCAGGACGGTATGACAGGCTTCCGCCGCTTTTGCGAGATAATGGATACCGAGCCCGAAAAGGACGAGCCGGACGCCGTCGACCTTGTGAACGTGAAAGGGGAGATAGAGTTTCGCGACGTCTCGTTCTCGTATAACGAGGACAAGCACGTCATAGACCGTATGTCTTTCAAACTGAAGCAGGGTGAAACGCTCGCTCTCGTCGGTCCGTCCGGCGGCGGGAAAACCACGATATGCAACCTCATCCCGCGCTTTTACGAGATAGATTCGGGCGAGATACTCATCGACGGCGTGAACACAAAGAAAGTGACGCGCCGCTCGCTGAGACAGAACGTCGGCATCGTCTCTCAGGACGTCTTTCTCTTCGACTCGACGATCTACGACAACCTCGTTTACGGAAGCGAGGGGGCGAGCGAGGAGCAGGTCGTCGAAGCCGCGAAGATGGCTAATATACACGACTTCATAATGAGCCTTCCCGACGGCTATCAGACGTTCGTCGGCGAACGTGGGATCAAGCTCTCCGGCGGTCAGAAGCAGCGCGTTTCGATAGCGAGGGTGTTCCTCAAAAACCCGCCGATACTCATTCTCGACGAGGCGACGAGCGCGCTTGACAATATGACGGAGATGCTGATACAGAACAGCCTCGAGAAGCTCTGCGTCGGAAGAACGACCCTCGTCGTCGCTCACCGCCTGACGACTATTAAGAACGCCGATGAAATACTCGTGATAACAAAGAACGGAGTCGAGGAGCAGGGAACACACGATGAGCTCCTCGCCAAAGGCGGCATTTACGCCGAGCTCTGGAACGTCTCGCTCAGAATATAAAGAAAACGGCTGAACGTTTCGTTCAGCCGTTTTTGCTTTGTTTGCATTTTATTTTCTTTTATTTTATTTTATTCTCAGCGACTCGTCGTACTCGGAGAGAGCGGCGCCGATGACGGTGCCGAACTGGGAGTGCTTCGGTATCACGAAGCGCATATCGAACATACGGTTGATGACGTCTATGACCTCCTTGCCGGTCTCGACGCTTGTGAGGTTGCCGGTGAGGACGACGTCCTTGAGTCCGTAGTTGCGCGCGGCGAAGATGCTGACCATTCCGACGGTCTCGAAGACCATATTGATTATGCCTCGGGCGACGTCGCTCTTTGTCGCGAGGTCGCTTATCCTGCCGAAGTTCGACGCCGTCATAACGTCGGAAAAGCCGCTGCCGAGGTCGTGCCCCGTGATATCTTCGATTTTGAGGTCGACGTTTCTGAGGTCTCCATCCCTTGCGAGCTCGTCGATATGCTCGACGGTGTCCATGCCGAGCATTTTCTTGGAGAGACCTATCAGCGTGCCGCCGCCGATGCCCGTGCCGCCGAGGTGTACGGGCTCCTCTCCCTCTTTCGCGTAGATTATCGCCGTGCCGGTGCCCATGCTCGCGATTATCGCCTCGCGGTAACCGCAAAGGTAAAGCCCGCCGAGACCTATGCTGCGAAACTCGGGAATGACGTAGCAGGGGAGAGAGTAGAGCGGCGCTTTGAGGTAGGAGGAGCCGGCTCCCGTTATCATTATCCTCTCGATGTCGGAGAGCTCGAGCATATTTTCGTCCGTGAAGCGGCCGAGCGCGCCGTACATCGACGTTATCGGGTCCGTCGCTCTGACGAAAAGCGGGTCGATCAGTTCTTTTTCGCCGCTATGCGTTTTGAAGCCGACGATCTTGGTCGTGCTGCCGCCGATATCTATACCTATTACGATCTTGTCTTTCATTTTTACCTCGCAAAAAGGTTTTTACAAGATATTTTACCACGGAATGAGCGGGATTTCAATACTTTTATTAAAAGTGGCGTCACGGCGCGAAAAGCTCTGCCGCCTCCGCCGCGCCGAATGAAGGCTCGTCCCCCGTCACGGCGCTCGCGATGCCGAGCGCGGCGACGACCGCCGCCCGCTTCGCTTCCGCCAGCGTGTTGCCGCAGGAGCCTATCTCAAAGAGGAGCGAGCCGGGGCAAAGCCCCTGGTTGAACGCCGCGATACGGAGGTTTACCTTTCTCGGCACGCTCTCCTCGAGCGACGCCATCGCGCTCTGGATATTCATCGCGAGCGAGAGATTCTTCTGCCATCCCGGGTGATTTGCGCCGCCCTCGTCCGTGCCGACGACTATCATCGCCTGCGCGGACGGCTTGTCTCCGACCGTCGCCGCCGTCGCGACGCACGCGCCGTTCTCCCTGAACACCGAGTCGCGGTGGACGTCTATTACGTATGCGATCGACGGATATTCCTTAAGATACGAGGCGACCGCGGCGTAAGACTTCGCGTATGATTCGCTGTACGATTCCCGGTCGAACATTTCTCTGCAATGTATCACGTTGACCCCTTCGGCGCGAAGTACTTTTTCCATAACGTCCCCGACGGCGACGACGTTTTTCGACGTATCTTCCGTGCGGAATGACTCGTCCGCCGAGTATGACGAGCCGTTCGAGTAAGCTTCCGTTCCGTGCGTATGTACTATCAGAACTATCGGCGCGTCGGCGCCGTATTTTTTATAAAGCGCCTCCGACAGTCCGACGCCGTCTTTTTCCGACGCCGCCGCCGCGAGGTCCGGCGTGTAGGACGTCTCGTTGAAAAGGTCTGTCATTAGGTCGTAGTTTGCGAGCGACTCGCGCTCGACCGGCAGTCCGCCGTCTTCCGCGGCGGTAGCTGTGTCCGGCGGAACGTCGGGCGGTGCTTCCGTCTCGGGAGAGACCTTCGGCTTTTCCGTGACGTCCGTATCCTCGGTCTCCGGCGCCGTGTCCGCGGCTCCGTACACCTCAAAGGTCAGCAGCCTGTCCGCGCCCGATGCGATCTTTCCGGCGCCGTCGAGCGCGGTCACCGCCATATAGAGAAGAGATACTCCACAAAACAGGACGCTGAGCGCGGCGTTCAATATCTTCCTTGCCGCGCTGCCGCGGGGCGCCTCATCCTTTACCTCTTGCCGTACTTCTTCTTTTGTTTCTTCTTTTGTATCTTCTTTTACTTCTCCGTTTTCGCTGACCGTCAGCGCCTTCGTTTCTTCCGTTAAGATTTCTTCTTCCATTCGGTTTGACCTCTTTCCGTTTGAACTCTGTTCAATTATACGGCGGGGTTTGTCCGATTATTACGCGAGAAACGAGGTGCCGAGCGCGCCGTTCACGGCGTCCGATATCACGTCCGAGAGGCGCTCTATCATCTTGTCGCTGTCGTTGACCGTCACGAAGAAATCGGCGCCGGACTTTAGCGTCGCCTCGAGCGCGTCGGGTATCTCGGTGACGCCGGACGAGGCGAGCGCGTCGAGAATGAGAGTAGCGGAGCCGACGACGGTCGGCGACCCGATCGAAACGACGGGGAAGGCGACGCTCTCTTTCGTTATCGCGGGGCGTCTGTTGCCGATGCCGCGCCCCGGCGAGAGCCCCGCGTCGGAGAGCTGTATCGTCGCGGCGAGACGGGACGTCGCCCTCGCCGCCATCGCGTCGATGACGATGACGACGTCCGGCGCGACGCCGCGTGCCACGTCCTTTATGATCTCCGACGATTCTATCCCGGTCTGACCGAGCACGCCGGGCGAGAGAACGCAGACCTCGGAACAGCCGAGGTCGTCGAACACCGGGTACGCGCCCTTGACGTGGCGTGTCGCGTTGATCTTGTCGGCGCACCTCGAGCCGAGCGCGTCCGGGGTTATGAATCTGTTCCCGAGCCCGACGACGAGAGCCTTCGTCGTCTCGTTCGCCGCCCTTCCCGTCGCCCTTGCGATAAGGCGGGTCAGCTCGTCCCCGACGACGCGTGAGATGTGCGACGCGTCGCCGTCGCCGCGGAGCGTGTCGGACGAGACCGTGACGTATCGTCCGACGCCCTTTCCGGTCTCCTCCTCGCCCGGTGCGTCTTCGACGGTGAGGATCTCGACCGTCGCCTCGCCCTCCTCGTACCGCTCGTATTTCGCATGCTCGTATTTTTCGGGATCGACTCTTCCGCTCTCGCACGCAAGGTCGGTCCTGAGATATTTCGTTACCGCGTCGGAAAAATGTATTGCCGCCATCGCCGCCTCCGTTTTTGCTATTATTATTTGACAACTCGACCCGCTTATTCGCGCATCGAGCGTTAAAAGTTAAAAATCGGTGAATATATCTTGATTTCTCAAGTCTATGGTGATATAATATAAAAGAATATCGGATACTTTTTTCGTATTTCCTCATTTCGTTCAAGGAGGACGGCCCCTACCATGAAAAAAATAATGGCTCTCATTCTTTGCGTCGTAATGCTCGCGGGAGCTCTCGCTTCCTGCACAACTCTTGAAGACGACGACAAGGGAGCGGTCATCGACGTATATCTTACGAACGAGATCTATGATTTCGATCCGGCGCGCGGCTTCAACGACGTATCGACCGCGAAATTCCTCTCGCTCATTTTTGAGGGACTTACACGTCTCGACGTTGACGGCAACTGGGAAGCCGCCCTTATGGACGACTACACGGTTTCGCAGGACGACGCCGAGGGCTTCAAGATCCAGATAAACCTCAAGGCCACGAAGTGGAGCGACTCCGTTCCCGTTCAGGCGAACGACATCGTTTACGCGTGGAAGCGCATACTCGATCCCGAGTTCAAGTGCGAGGCGGCGTCTCTTCTTTACGATATCAAGAACGCAAAAGAGGTCAAGCTCGGCAACGCGTCCGTCGATGACCTCGGTGTCGCGGCGATCGAGATCGACGTTCTCGAGATAGAATTTGAAAAGAAGATCGACCTTGACGAGTTCTTTACGAAGACGGCGAGCCCCGCGCTCGTACCGCTTCGTGAGTCTATAGTTTCAACAAACCCCAACTGGGCTAAAAAGGCTTCGTCTCTTATCACCAACGGCCCGTTCGACGTCAAGAGGATCGCCAACGGCTCCAACATTAGACTTGAGAGAAGCGCGTACTATTACCGCGATACGACGGAGGACGGCGCGCTCGACGAGTACGTCATTCCGTACAGAATAATCACGGACTACGACCGCGGCGATCTTTCCGATCAGCTCGAGGCTTTCCTCACCGGCGAGATATTCTACCTCGGCGAGATACCGCTCGACGCGCGCGCGGAGTACGCGGAATACGCAAACGCCTACGACTACCCGGCAACTCATTCGTACCTCTTCAACGAGAAAAACGAGCTTTTCGCAAAACCCGAAGTCAGGCGCGCTCTTTCGATGGCGATAGACCGCGAGCACGTCGTCGAGATAGTGACGTACGCAAAAGCGGCTACCGGCATTATCCCGCCCGTTATCAACGGTGCGGACGGCAAGAGCTTCAGAGAGACGGGGGGCGACCTCATCTCGACTTCCGCCGACGTTGACGGCGCCAAGAGCCTGCTCCGCTCAGCCGGCGTCAACGGAGGAGAATTTACGATATCGCTGAGAGACGACGAGGTCGACCTCGCTGTCGCTCAGTATATAAAAGGCGTCTGGGAGGAGCTCGGCTTTACGGTCAACCTCAAGACGCTCAGATACTCCGAGGACCTCAACGACAGTACCATCATCATCGACAACTACTACACGAGCTATATAAACGGCGACTTTGACGTCATCGCGCTCGACCTCACGATCCTCACATCCGACGCGGTATCCGCGCTCGCTCCTTTCGCAAAGGAATACTCCGGGTACGGCGTGAATATGGAGCCGGAGGAGTCCGACGACCCCGAGGCGGACGAGGTCTACCTCTATGAAGAGAGAGGCCACGTCTCCGGTTACGAAAACGAAGCGTACGACGAACTGTTCGACAGATACTTTGAGACCGACGACGCCGCGGAGCGGGAGTCGATCCTCCACGAGGCTGAAAAAACGCTCGTCGACGACGCAGTCGTCATGCCCGTTTATTTCATGCAGGATTCGTTTATGTTCTCCGACGTTCTGAGCGGTATCGGCTCGAACTTCTACGGACGTTCGTTCAACTCAACGAAGATGAAGGATTATATGTCCTATAAGGATATCGACGAGTCCGCTCTCCAGGGAGCCGAAGACTGATAAATTACGGCAAATCCAAGTTATGCGGTGCGGCCTTCGAGCCGCACCTTGCTTTTCACGCGAAATACGTATAAACCGTGGGGGATGTATGAAATCTATACTGACTGATCCCAATGAAATAAAAATATTCATTCTTTACCTTCTTGACAAGATAGGCTATCCTCTCGACTACCCGAGCATCGGCGCCATAATGATGCAGGACAACGTCATCAATTTCTTTGATTTCGCTCAGTGCTTCTTCGCGCTCGTCGAGGCGGGACACATAAGGGAGATATATCCGGACGGCGACGGACCGGAGGCGGACGACGCGCCCGAAAACCCGGACGTCCCGCCCTTTGACAAGCTCCCGGAGCCACCGCGGGACGAGGATGACGCGCAGCCGAGAAAGCTGTACGAGGTCACGGAGACCGGACACCGCGTCGCGGTAGGTCTCGGCGACAGCATCATGAGTTCGGTGCGCAAGCGCAGTTACGCAAGCGCCCTCCTCCATCTTTCGCTCAAGAAGCGCGGGGCGAAGATAGAGGCGACGTCAGAGCCGGACGGGGAAGGGTATCTTGTAAGCTGCAAGATCAACGATAAGACGGGCTGTGTGCTCGATTTGAAGCTTCGCGCCGACAGCCGGTTCCAGGCGGACCGTATGACCGCGCACTTCGAGGAGCGCCCCGAGGTCGTCTTCAGAGGTCTTGTCGCGCTTCTTTCGGGCGACGTTGACTTTCTTCTCGGACCGTGACGGACGTATTCATTCAGCGTCCGCTGTGAGATTAATGGAAGTCGTAACCATTTATTTAAAATTTTTTGTGAAAATATCTTGATTTTTTTGTGAAATATGTTATACTGTAATAAATTGAACAAGATTTATCAATATTTTATCGAATTTTTTGTCTGTTTTACGGTATAACACGCGGGAGATTTATGCAGAGCGTGGATGTCAACGGACTCATTGAAAAAGTGAAGCGCGGCGACGACGAGGCGTTTGAGGCCTTGTCCGAAAAGTACGCGCCTCTGTCCGCTGCCGTCGCCGCCTCGTTTGAATCCACCGCAAAGGACGAGGGTCTCGGAAGCATCAAAGCGGACCTTTTGCAGGAGCTTTCCCTTGCTCTTTACCGCGCCGCGAAGTCGTATGATACCGCGCAAAGCACAGTCACCTTCGGGCTTTACGCCAAAAGGTGCCTCTTCAACTGCGCCGTGTCGTACCTGAGAAAGTGCAAGAGCGCCGCAAAGCGCGAGAGAAAAGCGAAGAGCAAGCTCAAAGAGCGCGGCGCCGTATCCCGCTTTCCCGAACTGTCCGAGGACGAGCTGTTCACGGTACTCGGCGACGCGTCGGACGTCCTCTCCCCGTACGAGCGCCGCGTCATCGGTATGATGGCAAACGGCGACGCCGTCCGCGAGATAGCGTCGGAGCTCGGCGTGAGCGCAAAATCCGTCAGTAACGCGGTCTTTCGCTGTAAGACAAAGATAAAAAAGTTCTACGATAAGGATAAATAACGCGCAAGCGTTTTTATATGCCCGTATAGCTTAATGAAAGAGCGTTGGTTACAAAGGTGACGGTTTGACTCCGTCTGAGGGTAAATTTATTTTTCTAATACTTTAAGCGAGGTATCAAGATGTTCCAGGACAAGACACTGACATGCAAAGAATGCGGAAAGGAGTTCGTATTCACCGCAGGCGAGCAGGAAT
>CADBQA010000145.1 GCA_902796675.1 uncultured Ruminococcus sp. | reverse complement strand
GGCACAAAAAAATGGAGCGAGTGATGGGAATCGAACCCACATAACCAGCTTGGAAGGCTGGAATTCTACCACTGAACTACACTCGCGAATAATTTAGCCTAATAATGATAACATAAATCAAAAACCTTGTCAAGTCCTTTTTCAAAAAAATAAAAAAAGCGGTTTTGCTCTTGCATTTATCGGTCTTTTATATTATGATATATAATGATAATTAGTTGCGCCATGCGAAAGGAGCCCTGCCGTGTTCGGATACGTAAAGCCCTACGTCCCCGCGCTGACGGTCGCGGAATACGAAGCGTACCGCGGCGCGTACTGCGGTCTTTGCCGCACGATGGGGAGCCTGACGGGGCAAGTCTCGCGGCTGACGCTGAACTACGACCTCGCCTTTCTCGTGATCTTCCGTCTGGCGGCAGAGCGCGTTCCGGCGGAGTTCGAGCGGCGCGGCTGCGTCGCCCATCCGTTCACGAGACGGACTCACATGAAGCGGAACTCCGTCCTCGAGTACTGTGCGGCGGCGTCCGCGGTGCTGACCGCCGGAAAGGTGCGCGACGACGTCGCGGACGAGCGCGGAGGGGATCGCTTCAAGGCAAGACTTCTCTCCCCCGTCGCCACCGCTATGGTCCGTCGGGTGAGGGACCGCGTCGGAGAGCTTGAGGAAGCGGTCAAGTGCGACCTCGCCTCTCTCTCGAAGATCGAAGCGGCAAAGACCGCGTCGCTCGACGCGCCGGCCGACGCCTCCGCCGAGGCGCTGTCGAAGGTCTTCGCCTACGGGCTCGAAGGGAACGTGAGGCGGATATGCGAGGACGTCGGACGCGCCCTCGGCAAGATAGTCTACGTTTTCGACGCGGCGGACGACCTAATTGAAGATATAAAAAGCGAAAAATACAATCCTCTCGCGTTGATATACGATGAACCGTTCGAGGACGCCTCATCGGGCCGTCCCCTCCTCAAAAAAGAGATCGCCGACGAGCTTTACACGGCGATAGGGATCGAAGCAAACCGCGCCGCCGCATCGTTCGAGCTGCTCGACGGCGACGGCATCGCGACCTACAAGGGCGTCGTTATGAACGTGCTCACCCTCGGCATACGCGCCGAGGCGGAGCGCATATTATACGGAAGAGGAAAGAAGGAAGATCCGGTAAAGTTCACGCTGTGACCTTCCATCGAAAAGGAAGAAGATTATGAGAGATCCATATCAGGTGCTTGGAGTTTCCCCGAACGCGACCGACGAAGAGATCAAAAAGGCTTACCGCGCGCTCGCGATGAAATATCATCCCGACAACTACGCGGACAACCCTCTCTCCGACCTCGCCGAGGAAAAAATGAAAGAGATAAACGAGGCTTACGACCAGATACAGAAGGAACGCGCCTCCGGCTCGTCTTACCGTTCGTCCGGCTCCGCGGGCTACTCGTCCTACGGCGGCTCGTCATACTCCGGCTCCGGCGAGTACGCGGACGTCAGACAGAAGATAAACAACCGCGATTTTTCCGGCGCGGAGTCGATACTCAACAACGTCTCGAGCGATAAGCGCGGCGCGGAGTGGAACTTCCTGATGGGCTGCGTCTGCGTCGGCAGGAACGACACCTTCGACGCTCAAAAGTACGTCGATCAGGCGGTCTATATGGACCCGAACAACGCGGAGTACCGCGCTCTCCAGCAGCGTCTTCGCGGCGCGGGCGCGTACCGCTCCTACGGCGGGACGTCCTACAACAACTACACCCCGACAAACGGGCAGAACTGCGATATGTGCGACGTGTGCAGCCTCATTATGTGTCTCGACTGCCTCTGCAGAAGGTAACAGATGAAGCGCCCGCCTGAAAACAACCGCAGCCGCACCGCGGCGATAGCCCTCTCCGGCGTCATCTCGGCGCTCTGCTTCGTCGTGATGTACCTCGCGTCCGTAACGGAGGTGCTCGACCTCTCCGGCATGGTGCTCTGCTCGATGATAGTGATAGTCGCCGTGATCGAGATCGGGGGATATTATCCGTGGCTGATATGGCTCGTCGCCGGAACGCTCTGCTTCCTCTTTATTCCGAAGAAGGACATCGCGCTCGAGTTCATACTGTTCGGCGGCGTTTACCCGATGCTGAAATCCTATTTTGAAAAACTGCCGACCGTCTTCTCGTGGATACTTAAGATAGTGTTCTTCAACGCCGCGTTCACGGGCTGGTTTTTACTTTCGAATTACATAATCGGCGTCGACGTCGGAATGACCCTCGGCGTTGTGGCGTACCTCGCCGCCAACTTCTTCTTCATCCTCTCTGACGTCGCGTTTACCCTTATGGTTTCTTTCTATATTACGAAGATCCGCCCGAGACTGAAAATAGGACGGGGCGGAAGACGAAAAAAATAATAAATATATTTTAAGGAAGATAAAAAATGAAAAAGCTGCTTGCCGTAATACTCTCCGCCGTAATGCTCCTCACACTTGCCGCCTGCTCCGCCGGCGGTGACGGAAACGGCGCGGATACCGAAAGCGAAAAAGAAAACAGAGGCGCGAGAGTCGACGGAGACGTCGTCGTTATAAAAGCGGGCGACGCCGAGATAACGTTCGCCGAGTTCAACATGTATTTCAGAACTCTGCCGCTCTCCCTCGCCGCGAATTACAGATACTATTTCGGCGACGAATACAAGACCCAGCTCCTTGAGCGCGAAGGGCTCGACATCGACGCGCCGCTGAAGGACCAGGACTGCCCGTATATCGACGGCTCGTACTTCGACTATTTCTACGGCATCGCAAAGACGCGTATGAGCGAGGTCGCCGCGCTTTATAACTACGCGTCGGAAAAAGGTCTCGAGCTTGACGACGACGACAGGGCGGAAGTCGAAGACCGCGTTTCAAAGGTCGTCTCCAACGCCGAAGGCGCCCTCGGCTCCGTCTCCGACTACGTCGGCGACCCGCTGGGGATAACGACCGAAGAGGTCGTTCGCTCCTACTACGAAAAGGTCTCCCTTTACAAAAAAGGCGTCGAGGCGTTTATGGAAGATTACCCCATAAGCAAGGATGACATCGCCGCCGAGCGCGAGGCGAACCCCGGCAAATACGCGGACGACTACTATACGAAGAACGTAAGGCATATCCTCTTCCGCTCCTCCGAGTACGATACCGACGACGAGTGCCGCGCGGAAGCCGAACGCATCCTCGACGAGTATCTGACCGACCCGACTGAAGAGCACTTCGCCGCCCTCGCCAACGAATACACCGACGACCGCGACATTGAGTACGACGAGAGCGGTAACGCCGTCGGCTACAAAGAAGAAAACACGAGCGGCGGTCTCTATGAGAACGTCTACCGCGGACAGATGACCGAAGAATTTGAAAACTGGCTCTACGACGAGGCGAGGGTCCCCGGCGACACCGGCATCGTCAAGTCGTCCTACGGCTACCACGTAATGTACTTTGTCGGCGACGGCGAGCTCAACGACGACGGCAGCGCCGCGATCGAGAGCGCGCTCACCCAGAAGGCGGTCGACGAATACGAGGAAACCCTCGGCGTCGAGTTCGACGAGACCTTCGTGAAAGCGAATATTGAATAAGAATGATATCAATCGGCAGGAGGTCACGCCTCCTGCCGCTTTTTTATAAGGTTCTTCGCCCACGAGGCGTCGGTAGGGTTTACGGCGCCGGAAAGGAAGCAGAGCGCGCCGTACGCGGCGACGGCGAGGGCGATCTTGAGATATATATGTAACGGAGCGAAGTCTGATATCAGCTTTACGCCGAAGGTCGCGGCACATATCGACGCCACGGGGAAAACCATCCACCGTAAAAGGTCCGTCTTGAGCGGCGCGATCTTCAGAAGCCGCATAACGCTGAGCGCGGCGTTCACGACCTCGCTGATTATCGTCAGCATAATGAAGCCGTCTATCCCGTACGACGGCACGAGGATGAAGACGAGGACGAGGCACAGGAGCGAGTCGACGACGTTCACCCTCATGCAGTAGACCTCCTCGCCGAGGCCTTTTAACATTCCGTCGACGGCGGAGTCGAGATACATTATGGGGATAAGAACGGATATAAGCCTCATTTGCCGGGCGGCTTCGGCGCTGCCGTAGAGCCTTGCGCAGAGCGGGTCGGAGAAGGAGATCAGGATGCCCGCGACGCAGATCGAAAAGAGGAGCGACGAGCGGAAGACCTTCTCTTCTATTCGGGCGATCCGCCGTCTGTCGCCGACGGCGCGGCATCCGGCAAGCTCCGGCACGAGAAGCCCCGCGAAGGAATAGAGAACGACGGACGGGAACATAACGACGGGCATCACCATACCGGAGAAAACACCGTAGACGGCGAGCGCCTCGGAGTTCGTAAGACCGAAGCTTTTAAGCCCTCTCGGTATCGCGAGGTGCTCGGCGGTGATAAGCCCGTTTCTCGCGGCGCTGCCGACCGCGACGGGGAGCGCGAGCGAGGCGATATTCTTTACCCCGAAGCCGCCTGACGTCCCGCCCTTGCGTTTTTTGTCCGTAATATATAAAAAGAAGGAAACGGCGAGGGATACCGCCTGCGCCGCGGCGCCGCCGCCGACTATCGCAAGGCAGGCGTACTCTATCCCTCGCGGCGCGATAAAAACGAGCCCCGCCGATACGACGAGTATCTTCGCCGCCTCCTCGGTCACGGTGCAGACGGCGTTCTTGTATATCTTGCCGACACCGGTGAAATACCCCGAGAGCGCGGACGAGAGCGAGATCGCGGGAAGGCTGACGGCGAAAGCGCGAAGGGACAGAAGGCATCTTTCGTCGCCGAGAAGCTCGCGTGCGATGAATCCGGACGAGGCGAAGACCGCAAGCCCCGTCGACACGCCGAAGAGAAGGCTGTAAAGTGTCGCCGAGCGGACTATCTTTTTCAGTCTTGCTCCGGGGGCGACGCCCTCCTTTTCGCATCTCGCGACGGCTTCCGAGACGCACCTCACAACGGCGAGGTTCGCGCCGGCGGACGCTATTATGACCGAGAGCGAGAATACGCTCGCGACGAGGGTAAAGAGCCCCATACACTCCTCGCCGACCTTTCGCGCGACGTGAGCGTTGAAGCTGACGGAGACGAAACGTATCGCCGCGCTGACCCCGGAGAGAAGAAGCGCGTTCATCAAAAACATTTTCGTTTTGCCCATATATTGTGCCCCGCCGCCCTCTCAAATCCAAGATATTTATAATATATTCATCTTTTTGCACGAATATTAACCGAAAATTTGTCGAATATCACACTTTACAAATCGCCCCGGATGTGGTAATATAATCACAGAAAATTTTTAAGCGGTACCGTGATGCCGACAAGATTTCGAAATAATTCCGCAGGCTATGTCTGCGTTCTGATGTCTTGTCGTGTGCGACAAGATTTTTTTGTTGTAAGGAGTCTCTATGGAGTTCAAATCCAGAATAATGGATGAAGCGGCGCTCGGCAGATCGCTCGCGAGAATAACTCACGAGATCATAGAAAAGAACGGCGGCGCGGAAAACATCATCCTTCTCGGCATAAAGAGGCGCGGCGTTCCGCTTGCGAAGACGCTCGCCGCAAACATAGAAAGATTTGAAGGGAAAACCGTTCCCGTCGGCTCGATAGACATCACTCTTTACAGAGACGACCTCACGGAAACGGTAGAGCTTCCCGAGGCGACCGGCACCGAGATACCCTGCCCCATCACCGACCGCCACGTCATCCTCGTCGACGACGTCATCTACACCGGCAGAACGGTAAGAGCGGCGATAGAAGCCGTCTTCTCGTACGGCAGACCGCGCTCGATACAGCTTGCCGTCCTCGTCGACCGCGGACACCGCGAGCTTCCCATCCGCCCGGACTTCGTCGGCAAGAACATACCGACCTCAAAGTCCGAGGTCATAAAGGTCTCGGTCGAGGAGTACGACGGAGAGACGGGGGTCTCGATCTACACCCTTTGATTATCAGGCGAGAGCCTTTTAATATGAAAAATTTTTATTCGGAGGAGAAACAATGAAACTCATCTACAACGTAAAAGACAGACCTTCATTCGGCAAGGTCATCGTTTTCGCACTGCAGCAGATGCTCGCGATACTCGCGGCAACGATCGCAGTACCCGCAATCATCAACAACAACGAAAGTCTTATAGCGCAATGGGGCGGCGAAGTCGGTATGTCCCAGTCCGCGGCTCTCTTCGGAGCAGGCGTCGGCACAATCGTCTATCTGCTCTTCACGAAGTTCCGCAGCCCCGTATTCCTCGGCTCATCCTTCGCGTTCATCGGCCCGATGCTCGCAGCCTTCGGCGGCGCAACGTCGGTAGCAGGCGGCTACGCGGGTATCCTCATCGGCGCTTGCATGGCAGGTCTCGTATACGTTGTTATCGCTATAGTCGTTAAGCTCGCGGGTTCCGCATGGATCAACAAGGTAATGCCTCCCGTCGTAATCGGCCCCACGGTCGCGCTCATCGGTCTTTCCCTCGCGGGAAACGCCGTCGGCGACGCTGTTAAGGGCGCTGTCGCAGGCGACGGTTGGGAAATGAACGCCGCAGGTTGGGTCTCCCTCGTATGCGCGCTTGTAACCCTTTGCGTAGTAATGCTCTGCTCCGTTTACGGCAAGAAGATGACAAAGATGATACCCTTCATCATCGGTATCGCGGCAGGCTACATTGTAGCGACAGTATTCACACTCATCGGCAACGCAACGGACAACGACGCTCTCAAGGTAATCAACTTCGGTCTCTTCTCCAATATGCAGTGGCTCCCCGACTTCACGTTCCTCAAGGCGTTTGACGGCGGCTTCGCTGCTATCAACGGCGAATACATAGCAACACTCGCGGTCGCATACGTTCCCGTAGCGTTCGTAGTATTCGCGGAACACCTCGCAGACCACAAGAACATCTCCTCCATCATCGATAAAGACCTTCTCGAAGATCCCGGTCTTCACAGAACTCTTCTCGGCGACGGCGTAGGCTCCATCGCAGGCGCGTTCTTCGGCGGCTGCCCGAACACGACATACGGTGAGTCGATAGGCTGCGTCGCTATCAGCGGAAACGCATCCGTCGTCACGATCCTCGCAACGGCTATAATCGCGATCCTCGCGGCATTCGTAGCTCCCTTCACGACCTTCCTCGCAACGATCCCCTCGAGCGTTATGGGCGGCGTCTGCATGACTCTCTACGGATTCATCGCGGTATCCGGTCTCAAGATGGTACAGAAGGTCGACTTCAACAAGAACCGCAACCTCTTCACGGCGGCTGTGATCTTCATCGCGGGTATCGGCGGCATGGCTCTCAAGATCGGTCCGATCAAGATCACGAACATCGCGGTCGCTCTCATCCTCGGTATCATCACGAACGCGATCCTTTCGAAAAAGAAAGCGTCGAGCGAAGATCCCGACGAGAACGAGAATCAGCTCATCAAATAATCTTCCGAATTATGGCGGCAGGTCGAACGACCTGCCGCTTTTGAGCGAAGACGAGCTTGCCGGAACGGCAATGACACAGGAAAATTTGAATCATGTTCGTACTAAATCATAAAAAAAAAAGTACACCAAAAGGAAATGAGGCGGATGCGTTGCATCCGCCGTCATTGCCTTTCGCCGTTTTGCCCCCTCGACGTATTCGTATACGCCTGTCGGGGGCAAAGCGACGAATCCACCTGCGCGTCTTCACTCTCCCCATCCTGAAGACAAAGTCTTCAGGATGGTCGGCACGCCAAAGCGTGCCGCTTTTTTCGTTATAATACGTCTTGATTTATCACAAACAATGTCGTATAATAGGATAGATAATTATGTAATTAAGGAGCTTTATATGGAACGCGTCAGCAAGATAAATTACTATCTCGATATTGCCGAGACTGTCTCCGAAAGAAGCACTTGTCTCAGAAGGAGATTCGGCGCGATAATCGTGAAGAACGACGTCATCGTCTCCACCGGATACAACGGCGCCCCCCGCGGCAGAAAGAACTGCAACGACCTTGCGTACTGCGCGAGGGACAAGATGGGCATACCCCGGGGCGAGAGGTACGAGATGTGCCGCAGCGTCCACGCCGAGGCAAACGCGATAATCGCTGCTGAGCGCGACAGAATGATAGGCTCCACGCTCTATATGTGCTGTACCGACCCGAAGACGGGCGAGGTCATGCCCAACACCTGCTCCTGCATGATGTGCAAGAGAATGGTCATAAACGCCGGTATCGAGCGCGTCATAGTAAGAGAAGATAAAGAACGCTTCACCGAATACGACGTTGCGGACTGGATCGAAAACGACGACAGCCTTTCGGGAAAATTCGGATATTAAAAAAATGAGCGAATTTCTGCTTCGCCCGTCCCGGACGTGCGACGTCGATGAAATGTCAGATATCGAGCAGGCTTCCTTTTCCGTTCCGTGGAGCCGCGAGAGCATCCGTCAGGCGGTGACGTCGGACAAAGTTTACTCCGTCTGCGCTCTTGAAAACGGGAAGGTCGTGGGATACGGTATGTCGCTCACCGCCGCCGACGAGGGCGAAATACTGAACGTCGCCGTCTCACCGGAATACAGGCGGCGCGGACTCGGAGAGAAAATACTCTCCGATATGCTGAGGATGTGCGCCGAGCGCGGCGCGAGGGCGGTATACCTCGAGGTCCGCGAGTCGAACGCGCCCGCCGCGTCGCTCTACGTCAAGACGGGCTTTACTGTCGCCGGAAGGCGAAAAAACTACTACAAATACCCGACGGAGGACGCCGTTATCATGGTAAAACTTCTCCCGGGCGGTGATGACAATGATAATTCTTGCGATTGAAAGTTCATGTGACGAAACGGCTTGCGCCGTCGTCGAAATGGGAGAGGGAGTGCGCCGCATTCTCTCAAACGCGGTATACTCGCAGATCGCGACGCACGCGCTCTACGGTGGCGTCGTCCCGGAGATCGCGAGCCGCGCTCATATAGAAGCTGTCTCGAAGGTCGTCGCGGAGGCGCTCTCGTCATGCGGCGTCGGCGTACGCGATATTGACGCCGTCGGCGTTACCTACGCGCCGGGGCTTATCGGCTCTCTTCTCGTCGGCGTCAGTTTTGCGAAATCCCTTGCGCTCTCGCTCGACGTTCCGCTCATCCCCGTCGACCACATCAAGGGTCACGCCGCTGCGGCTTATTTCACGTCCGACACGCTCGAGGCGCCGTTCCTCGCGCTCATCGTCTCCGGCGGGCACACGTCGCTCTACGACGTTCCGTCGCCGACAGTCTTTAATGAGATCGGTTCGACGCGCGACGACGCGGCGGGAGAGGCTTTCGACAAAATAGGAAGAATAATGGGGCTGCCCTACCCGGGCGGCGCGGCGATGGACCGCCTTGCCGCAGTCGGCTTTGAAAAATACTGCGACGAGGCGCACGATATGAAGTTTCCGTCTCCGGCGCTCTCGGGCGACACCCTCGACTTTTCGTTCAGCGGGCTTAAGACCTATGCGCTGAACCTCATAAACTCCGAAAAACAGCGCCTTGGCGTACAGAGCGGAGCTGATCTCCCCGAAGAGTTTCGAGCCGCGCTCGCCGCCGGATTCACAAAAGCTGTCGCGGACGGCGTCTCGTCAAAGCTCTCGTCGGCGGTAGAGCGCACGGGAGCGCGTCACGTCGTCGTCGCAGGCGGCGTCGCGGCGAACAGCCATCTGCGGCGCGCTGTCGAAAAGGTCGTAAAAGAGCACGGCGCGAAGCTTTACATCCCGCCCGTATCTCTTTGCGGCGACAACGGCGCGATGATAGGAGCGGCGGCGTACTACGAGTATCTTTCGGGCGTCAGGGCAAACTCGTATCTCAACGCCTTCGCCTCGGACGAGGTGGAGAGATCGGCGAGGCTGAAGGGCGCCGACGGCATATACAAAGTTTGACAAAACGCGACGAAACATAACATTTTTCGCAGCAAAAAGAAATATTTACAAAAACCTAAAAAGAAATAGACAAATTATGAATAAATACGGGTGCCGAAATGAACAAACCGTTTCGCGGTACGCAAAACGGCTTGCCTAAATCCCGAAACCCCGTAAAACGCTGAGTTTTCTATATGTTTTTCTATATTCTGTAGAAAACTTCTGCGGTTGTCTTACGGTATTTAGACACCCGCTTTTAACAAAAATCTGTAAAATAAAGTTACGGAGCCGTCAAAAATGAAGATAACCCCAAAATTCGGGAATAAAATAATAACTCTGCCGAACGCGCAGGTCATCCTCAATCTGAAAGAAGCGAGCGCGGAACAGCTAAAAGTGCTGATCTACTCCCTCGCCGAACAGAACGCGAGCGCGGAGGCGATCGCCGCCGGGTGCGGCGTCACGAAAGACGCGGTCAAAGAAGCCCTCATTTTCTGGAAGGAAAAAGGCGCGATATCAGTCGTGGGGCTCAAAGGCGGCGCGAAGACCGCCGCAAAGGAGTCTGAGGCGACGCCCGAGCCGGAGCAGGGAGACGACGAGAAAAAGAAACGGATCTATCTCTCCGACAGACTACCCCGCTACACGGAGGAGGAGGTCGAGCGGAAGCTTCGCGCCCGCCCGGAACTGAAATCCCTCATCGACGAGTGCTGCGACATTCTCGGCGATATACTGAACTCGACCGAGGCGGGCGACATCGTCGTGCTGAACGATTATCTTCAGCTCGGAGAGGACTACATAATGCTCCTCTGTTCCCACTGCGCCGCGTCCGGACACACTTCTCTTCAATACATCAAAACCGTCGCGGTGCGCCTTTTCAACGAAGGGATCACCGAATACTCCGACCTTGAAGCGTACTACGAGAGGCGCGAGGCGGCGAAGGGCATCGAAGGAAAGATCAAGAAGCTCTTCGGTATCGGCAACCGCGAATTTTCCCAGAGTGAGCGCGACTGCATCGACAGCTGGCTCGCCTGGAAGATACCGGACAACATAATCGACCTCGCTTTCGACGCAACGATCGCGGGCGCCTCAAAGCCCGGCGTCGCATATATGCACTCCGTCATCAAGAACTGGTACAACGAGGGGCTTGACACGCCGGAGAAGATAGCGAAAAACCGCGAAGAACACAAGAAAAAGAACGGATACGCGAAGAAGCCGAACAGCAGCGATATATCCTACTACGGCGGAAGTTTTGACACGGACGACTTTTTCAACGCCGCAGTGGCGCGCTCTTACGGCGATCCGGACAAAGAAAAATCAGAGGGAAAGGATTGACGGAGGTACGGTATGAGAAACAGAAAAACAGCCGAGGTGCTTGAGAGATTTTCGAAGAAAAGACTCGCGGCTGAAGCCGCCGCAGAGGCGAGGTGCCTCGAGGTCTACGCCGCCGTTCCGGAGATAAAAGAGATCGACAAAAAGCTCCGCACGACCGCCGTGAACATCCTCGCCATAGCCTCGTCCGGCGTCGACGTCGATGAAAAAATGGCGGCGCTGAGGGCGGAAACGGACGCCATACGCGCCGAGCGCGAACGCCTTCTCGAGGCGGCGGGATACCCCGCGGGTTACACGGATATAAAATATGAATGTCCCGTCTGCGGCGACACCGGCTACGTCGGGACGAAGGTATGCGACTGCCTGCGGCGCGAGGTCGCCGCGGCGGCTCTCGAGGACTCCGGTCTCGGGTCTCTCGCCAAGACGCAGAGCTTCGATAACTTCGATCTTTCTTACTATTCCGGCGAAGCGAGAGAGACGGTCGCACACGCATTCAGGACCCTTAAGGATTTCGCCGAAAACTTCGATGGCGGCGAGCAGAAGAGTTTTCTCCTCGTCGGCGCGAGCGGTCTCGGAAAGACACACCTTTCGACAGCCGTCGCGAAGACCGTCATCGACCGCGGATACCGCGTCGTTTACAACACGATAGACCGCATAATCGACGACTTTCAGGCGGAGCGTTTCCGCGACCTTATGACGTACGACGAGCTTGCCGACACCTACTTCGATTGCGATCTTCTCGTCGTCGACGACCTCGGGTGCGAAATGCAGAACCAGTTCTCCGTGAACTGCGTTTACAATATCATAAACACAAGACTCAATTCGGGCAAGGCGACCATAATAAACTCGAACCTCACGTCGGAGGAGCTTCGCAGATTCTATTACGACAGGATCACGAGCCGCCTCTTCGGAGAATTTCACGTCCTCGTTTTCAAGGGCGAGGATATAAGAAGAAAGAAACTCCAAAACAGATAAAAAAACGGCGCAAATCTTACGATTTGCGCCGCAGACTATGTGCTATTAATTAGCCGTTGCAGCCGCAGCCGTAGGAGCGGTTGCCACCGAAGCCGTTGCAGGTTGCGTTCAGAACGAGAAGGGCGATGATGATGAGCCAGACTATCTCGTTGTCAAAAAGGTTGCAAAGACAGTTCATTTTACTTTGCATCGGCAGAGCCGACGCGGTCCTTTCATTTGATTTCAGAGCGAAACGAGACGCTCTGATATCATATTATGCCGCGCCGGATTTTTGGTGAATCAGCAGAGAGTTATCTCGTCGGTATGGAGAAAAGCGTTCGCCGCGAGAGTGCTTCCCGCGGGGATCGCGACGGATCTGCCGCACTTCTTGCACTTTATCGTCACGTCCGCGCCCTCGACCCCTACCTCGTAGTCGCCGCGCCCCTCACAGCCGCAGTGTATCTTGCCTTCCTCGGCGAGGTCGCCCACGACGAAGAGGATTATATCGAGTATCTGCGGATCGTCGAAGACCTTCTCGCCCTGCGCTACGGATACGTCTTCAAATTCGGCGTCGCCGAGCATATCCTCGAGCGCGAGGTCCGACTCCTCTACCGCCTTTTCGACGTTTTCGGCGTCCCCCGAAAAGCCTATATCTACACCGGTGTACGAGCACGGGTAAGCGAACGCCTCGCGTCCGTAGAAGATGTTCTCGGAGACCGTGTAGACGTGCGGCCGCGGGCAGAGAAAGCACGGTATCGTAAGCCTTATCTTTTTGTCGCGGCGTCGCTCTATCGTCATATCGCTCCCGCCGCAGGGACATTTCAGCCTCAGCATATCTCCGCTCAGCGAAAAAGCTCCTATCATACTCTTTACGGTCTGACCGCAGGAGGGGCATCTGTATGCGACAGACGTCTGTTTTTTGTCAAGAATCATAATTACTCCGATTGTGCGCGCTGACTTCGCGCTTAATTTATTATAGTATACCACCGTTTTTTATTTTATGTCAACAAAGAGACAATGTTTAACCCGAAAAATCGTCGAAAGGAGGGGAAAAATGAAAATCAAGCTTGAAGACGGCGCGATAGTACTCACGCCCGAGACGCTCTCGTCATTCGCGAAAAGCCGCGTCAGAGCGGGATCCGTTTCGTTCAAGCCGTCCGTTTCCCCTTACGGAGACGAGGCGGCGCCGCGCGACTTTTCATACGAAACGGTTCTCCGCGGCGAAATATTTATCGTAAGAGGCCGTCCGGACGGCATATTCACCTTCTCCGGCGAGACGGCGGTTTGGATGAAGAAAAGCGTCAAAAAAGTGACGTCCTCCGTAACGCCGTATTCCGACCCCGCGTTTCTCGCGAGGTGCTACGTCGTCGCTCACCTCGTCTGCCGAGAGTTGGATATTCCGCGCGTTACGCTGAAAGTGACGGTTTCGGGCGAGAACGGAGAAAAGAATTTCGATATCTTCATCGACGCCGAAACAGCTAAAGCGGCGTGCGACGACCTCCTCTCGAGAGCCGCGTTTTTTGCGATTGTAGAAAAGGATTTCGACATTCGCGGAAAAAGTGATATTAAAAAAATGCCCTTCCCCTACAAGACGATCCGCGAGGGGCAGGAGGATTTCATAAAGGAAGCGTACCGGGCGATTAAGAGAAAATCGAGGCTGCTGGTCTCGGCGCCGACCGGTATCGGCAAGACAGTCTCCGCGCTCTTTCCCGCCGTCAAGGCGATAGGCGACGGCGCCATTGAAAAGGTCTTTTATCTGACCGCGAAGACGGTCACGGGCCGCGCCGCGGCAAAGGCGGTCGAAGTCATGAGGAACTTCGCGCCGGACATTCGCGCCGTGATGATCTCGGCGAAGGAGCGCATCTGCCCCTCCAACGACAAAAAGAACGAATTTTTCGTCGAGCGCTGTTCGCCCGACTGCCCGCGCCTTTCGTGGAGCGAGCACGGCGACTACACCGCAAGGCGAAACGCCGCCCTTGAAGAGCTCCTCGGGAGCGGAGGTATCTACGGAAAGGCGGAGATTTATGAAGCCGCCGAAAAGTACTCCGTCTGCCCTTACGAGCTCTCTCTCGACCTTTCGGAATACTGTCAGGTCGTCATCTGCGACTACAACTACGCGACGGACCCGAGGGTCAGATTCAGAAGATACTTCGTCGAGGGCGAGATAAAATACGCGTTTCTCGTCGACGAGGCTCACAACCTGCCCGACCGCACGAGAGAAACTTTTTCGGCAACTGTCTCAAATATTGACGTTGCAAAGCTCGCCCGGACGGCGAAGGACTCCGCTTCGCCCGACGCCGACCTTATCGCCGCCTGCGGGAAGATGACGGAGGCTCTCGACGCCGTCGCCGCCAAATGCTCAGAGGACGCGGAGGTCGTCGGAAACGAGAGGACGGGATATATCGTCGACGACCGCGTACCCGAAAAACTCGTGAAAGCCGTCGCCGCTTTCTCCCGCGCCGCCTCAAAAGCGAAGCGTGACGAAGACGCCGCGGTCTCGGCGCTCGCCGACGAGGCGTCCGGCGCCGCGTCTGACTTTATTACGGCGTCGGAGCTCTTCGACGAGCATTTCACATTCTTCGCGGAGATGAACGGCGACAGCCTTTCGGCGTCCGTTATCTGCCTCGACCCTTCGGCGATCCTCGACGCCGTATTCTCCGGCGCCGTGTCGACGATCCTCTTTTCCGCCACGCTCTCGCCGACGGACTATTTTCTTGACGTCACGGGGTGCCGCGGCGCCGCGACGCTCGAGCTCGAGTCGCCCTACTCACCCGAAAACCTTTCCGTCACGGTTGTGGACGGCATTTCCACGAAGTTCCTCTCACGCGGCGACACCGCGTATGAAGTCGCCGAGGCGATCGTCGCCGCGACGTCGGCAAAGCCCGGTCACTATATAGTCTATTTTCCGTCTTACAAATACCTTGACACCGTTTTTTCGGCGTTCAAAACAATAGCGCCGAAGGGTTTTTCGGCGCTCGTTCAGAAACCGTCGATGTCGCTCGACGCAAGGCGTAAATTTCTGTCGTTCTTCGAGAAAAACGAGGGCGACACCCTCGTCGGCTTCTGCGTTCTCGGCGGGATATTCTCGGAAGGTATCGACCTGCCCGACGACAGACTCATCGGCGCGATCCTCGTCGGCATCGGTCTTCCTTCCCTCTCGTCGAAGCTGAACATTTTGAAAGAGTATTACGACAGGACGAGGGAGGGCGGCTTTGAGTTCGCCTACCTCTACCCCGCGCTGATAAAGATCTCCCAGGCGGCGGGCAGAGTCATAAGAGACGAGAGTGACCGCGGCGTCGTCGTGCTGATAGACGACAGATACCGCGACCCGTCTATAATGAAGCTCCTTCCCTCTCATTGGAAAAACGTCCACGTCGTCGGCGACGCGAGATCGCTTTCGGCGAACCTTAAAAAGTTCTGGAACATTAACGGCTCTTCAAACTGAAGAGCCGTCAGGCTGAAGACAAAGTCTTCAGGCTGAGTCAGAGTGAGAGAAACGCAGGTAGATTTGGTGATCTCGCCGCGACAGGCGTATATGAATACGTCGAGCGGCGAGAGCGCCGAAAAGCAATGACGGATGTGGGCTACGGGTTTATCCCGTAGCCCACATCCTCTTTGATTTTCGGTGAAGCGTTATCATCTTATGATGTTATGCTTGCCTCACCTTTTTGCCTGTCATTGCTGCTCTACCAAGTTTGTCTTCGCTCTGACGGCTCTTCAAACTGAAGAGCCGTTAATATTTTTAAGCGAGTAACTTTTTGAGCGCCGGGAGATCCTCAATGTTTATCTTTCCGTCGCCGTTGACGTCACAGCGTTCCATGACCGCTTCGACGCCGGACGCGCCTGCAAGAAGCCGTTTCATGGCGGGCAGATCGTCAAGAGTCAGCCTTTCGTCTCCGTTGACGTCTCCGACGTAGTACTGCTCGAGAGTCTTTGTATTAATAAGTCTGACCTGAAGACCGGTGACGTAGTATTTTCCGCCCGACGTCGATCTTCCGGCGGTCTTGCCGTCAGACGCCCACGGGCTCCACTTGTCGTCGCCGATCCTTACTCTGTACTGAACGGAAAAATAATCCGCGACGTCGCCCGTCAGTTTGATGCTCAGCGCGTTTATCTTCGAGTGCGCCGCGTCCGTCGCGGCAGCCCCGTCCGACGCCGTATAAAGAGTACCGTCGACGTTTACGCTGTACTCGACTCCGCCGGAGCAAGGAAGGTCGTAAAGCTTCACGGCGAGCCCCGCAAAGTCGACGTCATACGTCATACATCCGCCGGTGTACGTCTTCGCCGCCGAGCCGTCCTGCTTGTAAGGCGTGTACGCGACAGTCGGGAAACGCCCGCCGTACGTCGTATCCATGTACGCCTTTTTGTCGGCGAGGATACTCTTGACGTTGTCCGTGATGCAGGCAAGTTCCGCCTCCGTGCCGTCCTGGGTCTTCTCGTCCGCGGTCGCCGTTCTGTCGTAGAAAACGACCCACTTGACGTGATTCATAAGAAGGGACGGCATAAGGTAAGCCTGGAGCCTGTCGATCTCGGCGTTCACTTTTTCCGTATCGAACGCCGCCTTCACGACCTTGCCGTAAAGCTCGTTTGCGCGCTTTACGAACTCGGGGTTGCGGAACAGCTCCTTGAACCACTCGACGCGGTACTTATCAACGTTGAAGGTGATATTCTTTAAGTAATCCGTGTTCTTCGGCACGGGGTCGTTGAAGCCGCAGACGCGGTCAAAATCCCAGACAGGTCCGCAGTGAAGGACGTCGCCCTCGCCGTCGATGTAAAAATACGTGCTGGCGAGCGTGCAGTCGACCTGCTCGCCGTACTCGTTGAGGTAGTAGTAAAGGATGAAAGAGTCGACGTCTATCATAGAAGATATCTTCCCCCAGTCGGGGACGTCGGCGTAGATCGCGCTCTCGAATTCGTTGATATAACCCTCGACGAAATTTCTGACAGCCGAAACCTGATCGATGGTGTCGATGTTTACGGTCTCAAGATCCGTGACGTAATCCTTGTATACGAAAGGCTTTTTCGTAAGAGCCGTCGTAAAGTACGGATCGGTCTCGGAGCTGATGCGCTCCGCTGACTCCATCTCGAGGATGACGCCCTTCTCGTCCGTGAGGTCGACGCGCGACGAGCCTATCTCGATCTTTTCCGTCAGTTCATAAACGCCTCTGTAATCCCCGTCTATGTAGAGGTCGACGAAGACCGTCTTTGGCGTATCGTTCAAACCGATCTCCCTTGCGAGGTCGAAGAAGACCTTCGTCCTTACCATCGTTCCGTCGTAGTAGTTCGCGAGAAGTATCCACTTTTTAGCCTTACCCATACCGAAAAGGTCCGTCTTTTTGTCGAACTTTATCTGATACGGCTTTTTGTCGGGCCAGAAGGTCGTGTTTCCTCTCGTTTTCATCTGTATCGCCGTCGCGGGAAGGTCGTACTCGCCGCCCTCCGTTCCGTCGATGGCAACGGTGGCGCCTATGTTCGCTTCCTTGTCCGCGTTTATCGTGTCGAGGCTCTCCCCTTCGTTCAGCGTTATGTTCATCGAAGGTATCGACGAGCGCATCAGCACGAGATAACGGCTTCCCGCCTTGACCACCGCCTCTTCCGTCGCGTTGACGGCGAAGTATTTCTCCGCGGTGTTGACCTCGATAACGGCGGCGCCCGTTACGTTCGTATAATTCCCCTTATACCTCACGACGACGCGCGACGCGTCCGCCGTGTTGGGGATAAAGAGATACGTCTCCCTGCTCGACTTGTCGTAAGAGCCTACGGAAAAAGCGAGACCGGGGTTGTCCTCGGGAGTTATGTAAAATCTCGTGTCCTCCGCCGCGGCTCCGACAGCGGGCACGGCTGATATAACGAATATCAAGGCGATCAATGCCGAGAGTATCTTTTTGATAAGTTTCATTATTTCGCCCTCCGGACTTGTTATCTGCTTATATTATAACTCCTCGCCCCGCCTACGGTCAAGATAATTGCAATTAATTAACATAGTTTTAATCTATGAACAAACCGCGCGATATGCCGCCTTCACTTGGGATTGCGGCTTCGCCGCGCGATATGCCGCTGTGCGGCGCGATATATTTGACCTGCAAATGCGATATGTCGGGCGATGCCCTACGCGATATGTCCGCGGAGCGGACGAGGGAATAAAATAACGTTCCCACTTGACAACGCAAGTCATATTTGCTATACTATAATAGTAATAAAACTACGGAGGGAACTCTTATGAAGCATATTAAGACCATTGAAACACGCAACCTTTGCGAGAGCGCGAAGAACGGCGGATGCGGCGAATGCCAGACCTCCTGCCAGTCTGCTTGCAAGACGAGCTGCGGCATCGCAAACCAGAAGTGCGAGAACGGAAAGAAAGAATCCAAATAAGCATAAAAATTCTTTGAATGCCGCCGCTATGGCGGCATTATTTCTGTGAGGAACAAGTTATGATCCATCAGTACAAGCTCGGCGGTATGAATATCGTGCTCGACGTTGCGTCCGGCTCCGTTCACGCGGTGGACGACGCGGCGTACGATATGATCTCTCTCTACGAGGGAGGCTCCAAAGAGGAAGTTACCGAAAAAATATACGAAAAATACAAAGACGTCGCGACGAAGGAAGAAGTCCACGAGTGCTACGACGAGATAACCGAACTTAAAAACGAGGGAAAGCTCTTCGCGCCGGACACGTTCGCTCCCATGGCGGGGGAACTTAAAGCGAGGACGTCGGGCGTCATCAAGGCGCTCTGCCTCCACGTCGCGCACACCTGCAACCTCAACTGCGAATACTGCTTTGCGAGCCAGGGAAAATTTCACGGCGAGCGCGCTCTTATGAGCTTTGAGACGGGGCGCGCCGCGCTCGATTTTCTCGTGAAGAACTCCGGCACGAGGCGAAACCTCGAGGTCGACTTTTTCGGCGGAGAGCCCCTTATGAACTTCGACGTCGTGAAGCGTCTCGTCGCCTACGCGCGGAGCGTTGAAAAAGAGGCGGGCAAGAACTTCCGCTTCACTCTCACGACGAACGGGATGCTGATCGACGACGACGTGATCGACTTTGCGAACCGCGAGTGCTCCAACGTCGTGCTGAGTCTCGACGGACGGCGCGAGGTACACGACAGGTTCCGCGTCGACTACGCGGGGCGCGGCAGCTACGACAGGATAGTCCCGAAATTCAAGCGTCTCGTCGAGGCGAGAGGCGGCAGGAACTACTACATGAGAGGCACGTTCACCCACCTCAACCCCGACTTTCTGAAGGACATCGAAACGATGCTCGACCTCGGCTTCACGGAGCTCTCGATGGAGCCCGTCGTCTGCGCCGAGGGCGACCCGTACGCGCTGACAAAAGAGGATATGCCGATAATATTCGAGCAGTACGAAAAGCTGGCAAGCCTTCTCATAAAGCGTCGCCGCGAGGGAAAGCCGTTCACCTTCTACCACTACATGATAGACCTGAAGGGCGGTCCTTGCGTCTACAAGAGGATCTCGGGCTGCGGCTCCGGTACCGAATATATGGCTGTGACCCCGTGGGGCGACCTCTACCCCTGCCATCAGTTCGTCGGCGAGGAAAAATTCCGTCTCGGCGACGTGTGGCACGGCGTCACAAATCACGAGATACAGAACGAGTTCGCCTCCTGCAACGTCTACGCGAGAGAGGAATGCCGCGACTGCTGGGCGAGGCTCTACTGCTCGGGCGGATGCGCCGCGAACGCTTATCACGCGACGGGCTCCGTCAGAGGGGTTTACAAATACGGGTGCGAGCTTTTCAAAAAGCGCATGGAATGTGCGATAATGGCGGAAGTCGCCCGCGAGGAGGAAGTATGAATCCGACGCCTATTTCGGACTTCATAGAAAACTACGAAAAATCGGGCGCGTCCCGTTTCCATATGCCGGGACACCGAGGCTCGTACAAATTTGACATAACGGAGATCGACGGCGCGGGAAGCCTCTTCCCGGGCGGCGGCATCGTCGCCGAGAGCGAGCGCACAGCGTCACAGGTCTTCGGTTTTCCGACCTACTATTCGACCGAGGGTTCGTCTCTCGCGATAAAGACGATGGCGGCTCTCGCCGTCCGCGGCGGCAATAAAAGAGTTATCGCGGCGCGAAACGCGCACGTCTCTTTTCTCTCCGCCGCGATACTTCTCGACCTCGACGTCGAGTGGCTGACGCCGCGCGGCGCGTCGTATCTCTCCTGTCCCGTGACGGCTGACGACGTGGCGACGACGCTCGACGCGAATGGCGAGCCGGCAGCCTTCGTCTACGTCACGACCCCCGACTACGTCGGCAATATGCTCGACGTCGCACCGATCGCAAGAGTCTGTCACGAGCGTGGAACTCTCCTTCTCGTCGACAACGCGCATGGCGCGTATCTTAAGTTTCTCACACCCTCGCGCCACCCGATAGACCTCGGCGCGGATATGTGCGCCGACTCGGCGCACAAGACGCTTCCCGCGCTGACGGGCGCCGCCTATCTCCACCTTTCCGCCGGAGCCGCGAAAGAATTTGCGCCGTTCGTCAAGGAGACGATGGAGGTCTTCGGCACGACGAGCCCGTCATACCCGATCCTTCGCTCGCTCGACCTTATAAACGGTGACGCCGACTCGTTTTTCGAAAAATACGCCGCGCTCTCGGAGAGGGTCGAGGCGCTGAAAGAGAGCCTTTCATCCCTCGGATTTATCTTCGTCGGCGACGAGAGCGCGAAGCTGACGGTAAAGACGAAGCCTTACGGCTACGTCGGCGACGCGGTCGCCGAATACCTGATATCAAAGAAGATCCACCCCGAGTTTCACGACCCGGACCTCGTGACGCTTATGTTCTCGCCCGAGAACACGGAAGAGGACTTCTCGCGCCTTGAGAGTGCGCTGAGAGCGCTTCCCCGCCTCGAGGCGATAAACTCACCGCCGCCTGTCCCGTCGCCGCTCGAAGCCGTTATGACGCCCCGCGAGGCGTTCTTCGCGCCGCGTGAAGTAATACCGGTCGACGAAGCGGACGGGCGCGTCATGGCGTCGCCCTCCGTCTCGTGCCCGCCGGCGATACCGATCGCCGTATCGGGTGAGGCGATAGACCGCGAAAAGATCGAAGCGTTCAAATACTACGGGATAGAATATATCTGCGTTGTAAAATGAAAAAAGCCCTCGCGGGCTTTTTTCATTTTCGTTATATAAACATTTTCTTTCTTATCCAGTTCGTGAATCGGCGGCTCTTCGACAGAAGTATGACGGTGAGACCGAGGACGAAGAGCGGGGTCGTCGCGTACCACGACCAGCGCGGCATATACGAGCCGTACCGGTAATGCGCTATGACGACGTCGACGACGAGCGGATAGAACGAGATCGAGAAAATCGCAAGTCCCGTCTTTGTTAGCTTCCCTGTCTTGGAACTTCTGTGGATGGCGACCATCACGCAGACCTCGAGCCCCGCCGCCGCGATAAGCGGCAGCGCGAGCGGAACGTACCACACCCTGCCGCGCTCGATCACCGCGATAAGAAGGACGTAGAGCGCCGTCGCGGCGGTGTCGATAAAACAGAACAGGTAGGGGCTCGTCCCGCGGCTCTGGTAAGGCAGTACGACGGCGAGCCAGAAGAGCGCCTCCGCGCCGAGGACGTACGCCGACCAGGACATACCGACGGAGAGGATGACGTCGATGAGCGTCGTGACGATGAACGGCACGAGAAGGACTATCGACGCGACGGTCACGACGAAGTGCTTGTTAATTTTTTTGCCGCCGTCGCGGAGCCTGTCCGGGAAAGGCGACTCACCCGCGGCGATTGGCCTTGAAGGGTCGACGACCGGCGTCTCGCAAAGCGGGCATTTCGTTTCATAATCGGCGAGTTTCACGCCGCAGTGTACGCAGTATGACATATCAATACCTCTCGTTTCCCTCGACGAAGACGGGGACACCCAGCTTAACAAGCTCGGTAAAGAACGTCTTTTCAACGTCGGATCCGAGTACGGTCCTTGTAAAGTTGATATAAGTATTTCCGCCGTAGCTGACGACGGAGCAGTTAGTCCTCGGTATCAGCGCGCGCCCGGGCATAAAATCTATGCGCGAGACGTATTTGCCGACCTCCTCCGGAAGCTCTACCCTGCCGATATTCGATATCGTCGAGGCGAAGTAACGGTCGCCCTGGAAGATATAGAACATCTTCAGTATGAACGATTTTATAAACAGCGGAATGGGTCTTATGAAGGCGTTTCTCTCCGCGGCGACGTTCTGCGAAAAACGCGCGCGAAGCTCCTTTTCGTTGAGATACATACCCATAAAGTGCGACACCTGAACGAGTATCTCGCCGAAAGTATACTCTCCGAGGCGCGGGCTGATAGACGGGTTTACGTACGCCGAAAAGTTCCTCAGCGTGCGGCTCTCGAAGTGGCGGCGAAGGTCTACCGGCACGGAAACCTTCACGTCCTGCCGTCTTTTCTTCCGTTCGCGCTCCGTCCTCTGTTTCAGATAGCAGCTGTAAAGAAGGAGCGACGAGAGGAAGACCCCGACCGTGACGCCGCGCTCCTTTGCCGCCGAAACGAGGCTCTCCGTCGGTACCACGGCGGAGACGAAAAGCGTTCTGTCAAACGGGACCGGCTCTCCGGTCATGTTGTAAGAGCGCGTCTCGCTTCTGCTCTTAGTCTCTCGCGCGGCGTACTTGAGAAAGGCGTCCTCGTACTCCTCCGGCGACGGATCCCCGTCGAGAGAGAGAACGTAGCCGGAAGGCGGGACGTCCTCAGAATACTTCGTCTTTATATAATCGGCGACGAGCGACAGAAGAAACGTCATACCGCCGTGACCGTCCGTCAGCGCGTGAGAAAACTCGCACGCTATCCTGTTTTTATAGTAGAGGACGCGGAACATAAAATGCCCGTTCTGCCTCGTTTTAAGCTTCTGAAGCGGATTGTACACGTCCTCCGTCACCGGCGGCGCGCCGTCGATATGTTCAAGATAATACCAAAAGACCCCGCGCCGCAGTCTGCACGCAAACGACGGAAAGCGGACAAGAGCGCGGCGGAGGGAGCTTTCAAGAGTCTCCCGGTCCACATCCTCCGTCAGGGTGACGGAGAGGCGGAACATCGCCGTCCACTTTTTATTTGCCGCGGGAGGATATATTTTCGCCGCGTTGTCGAGCTTTATCCAGTTTCTCACGGCGCCCTCCTCCTTTGCAAGATCATTTTCCCGTAATATCTATTACGACGAACTCCGAGTGGCACCCGGTCTTGAATTTGAAAGTCCAGTTGCTGATGCCGGACGAAACGATGAAATCGGTGTTCTCTCTTCTCTCGTGTCCGTAACGCAGGCAGTTTTCTCCGGTCCACTCTCCGACGTGCGTTATCGGTATGAACTGACCGCCGTGGGTGTGTCCGCAAAGGACAAGGTCGGCGCCCGCTTCCGCTTCCGCGTCGAAATCGTACGGCTGGTGGTCGAGCATCAGGACGAACTTCGAGCGGTCGACGTCTTCCATTATCTCGCCCGCGGTCAGCCTCGACGAGCCGCGCTGCTCCTCGGAGCGGTCCTGCCGCCCGACGATATAGAACCTGCCGTCGACGAGGACGGACGAGTCCTCGAGAAGTATGACCCCGTTTTCAAGAAGTCTCTCGCGAAGCTCCGCGTTCGTCCAGCCCTTCGCCGCCTCGCTGTAATAACCCTTATCGTGGTTGCCGTAAATGAAGTAGACTCCGTACTTCGTCTCAAGCTCTCCGAGCGCGTCGCAGCTTCCTATCATATCCTCGCGCGTCGTGTCGTCGTCGACGAAGTCTCCGGTGACGACGACGGCGTCCGGCTTGTATTCGTTTATCTCTTTTATATGCTCGAGAAATCCGTCCGCGTGGAATGTCGCGCCGACGTGGGAGTCCGTTATCTGAACTATCCTCACGTTCCCGTCGAGTTTTTCGCTCTCAAACCGGTACGACACCACAAAGACGTGGTGCGCGAGAAACCATCCGACGGCAAGATACAGGACGCAAAGCGCCGCCGAGACCGCGCCGGCGATGTATTTCTTCTTCGGGCGGGACGCCGCCTTGCGGTATATGAGAGCGATCATGTCGCCGATGAGCCAGAACAGTATGAGGTGGACCATACAGACGAGTGCGTTCCACATATTCATCGTAAGCCACAAAACGGCGAGAAGAGCTGAGAAAAACACGAAACAGGCAAGCCTTCCGAGCCATCTTCTGCCGCCGGAGAGCCGCTTGACGAACGAAAAATTCGCCGCTCTGAACGAGATATAAAGAATACCCGAGGCGCTGACCGTAAGGAGCGCCGCGATTATCGCGATCCACATATATTACACCTTTTATACGTCGAGACCGACGACGATACGCCTGATTATAAGCACGTCCTTCGCCGTCACGTCGCCGTCACCGTTGCAGTCCGCGTTCGAGAGAAGCGCGGATGAAATATCTTCAAGTCCGGCGATGATCCGTCTGCAAAGAAGGACGTCCTTCGCCGTCACGTCGCCATCGCCGTTCGCGTCGCCGACGATTTTATCGTAAACCTTTACAGGGACCTCCGATGACACCGTCACGCCGTCCTTCGTATAAAGCACCGTGACGGACGTCGCGCCCTGTTTCGCCGTGCTTTCCGAGGGCGTGAGGCTTGTCACCCTCGCGCTCGTGCCGTCGCTGAAATACGCCGTCGCCGCGATCCCGGTAAGATCTATCTCATCCCCCGCGACGTATACGGTGCGCGCCGGAGGAGACGTCACCTTTATTGACTTGCAGTACGTTTTTTCAACCGCGACGGCGCCCTTGCCGAGGGTCGCGTACGCCGTCGCCGTCTCGCTCTTTGAGTACGCGAAATACTTTTCGCTCCCTATCCTCGTCATCGGGTCGTTGAAATAGTAATAGTTAGCATCGTACCCGACGAGAAGGAGCGTGTGAAGTCTGTTGTTATACTTTATGCTCTTGCCGCCGGGCGTCTGCCACCACGAGTAACTGACGTTGCCCGTCATGCCGGTCGTCGCCCAGACGATGACCGGTACCCCGCGGTCGATAAAGTCGTGGCAGAGCACGGATAGCTCGCTCCCGGTAAGGTTTGTCACGGTATACCCTTTTCCGGCGGTCGCGCTTTTCAGCGCCTTGACTATTACGGGCGCGTAGCATCCCCAGCCGCCTCCGTCCGTGAGATGCGGGTCGCCGACGTACACCTCCGCCGGGTCGGCGCCGACGCCGTATACGGGCGCGCTGCCCTTAGGCAGATAGTTTTTGACGAAGCTCTCCGCCGTGATATTCAGCCCCGCGTGCTGAAGCGCCATCGCCGCGCTGACAGATTCGCACCCGTTCGGCAAAGACGAGGCGTACTGATTTATGTAAGGCGCGTCGATCAGGACGGCGGATGAGCCCGCCGTATGATTTCTCTTTTGAAAGACCATGATCTCAAGCGCCGTGATATTGCCGTAATACTCCCAACCGGCGTCCGTCGCCGACACGTCGAGCTCGCCTCCCAGCGAAAACTCGCTCTTTACGGCGGTCATGACATCTTCAGTCCCGTTGCTGACCCAGCCGAGCCAGACGCCGCCCGCCTTCGCGCGGTACATAACGACGTAGTCCGTCTTGTCGTATCCGCTCTTTACGTTGCTGTAAACCTTTATCTCGATATTCGTGACGGGGACTCCGGCGAGTCCGGCGCCGCTGCCCGACTTGCCGCTGTTCTGCAAAGAGGTCCAGTCGTATCCTCTCGGCTTGACCCTATATTCGAGCCGGTATGACGATGACGCCGTCGTGAGCCTCAACCCCTCGATATGATCGACGTCGCCGGAATGAGGGAGCGCCGTCCACGAGGAACCGACGATGAACTCCGCCTTTTTGAATTCGGGCGAGAGAACGTATTTCGAGTTTGAAGCGGGCGCCTTGTAAAGGATGATCTCAGGCGCGTCTTCTGCGGTAGTTTCCCCGTCCGCCTCCGGCGTCTCATCTGCTTCGGTCGCGTCCTCCGTCTCAGGCGCCTCCGTGTCACGAACGGCCTCAGGCGTTTCGACCGTTTCTTCGTACGCCTCGCCGTCGGTCGTGACGCCGTCCTCAGCCGCGGAGGTAAAGACGAGAAGCGCAAGTATCAGCGACGCCGCAAGGGACGCCGCAAAACGTAACGATCTTTTCATTTAAGCCTCAAAAAGCTTTGCTATATTGTAATTTTTATATTCGTCCTCCGTCGTCACTTCTCTTATAACGTCGATAAAATCCGGTATCTCGAACTTCTCGTCCTCGCTTGCAAGCTCTATCTCGAGCAGGGCGCGGTCGCGCCAAACGGGGTAGACGTCGAGCTCGAAGTATTTTTCTTTATAAACGATGCAATACCTGTCCTTTTTAACCGTTCCGCGCCCTTCTTCGGCATCTTCAAGGTATCGGCGGTACTCCTCTTCCGTTATCCTCTCCTCGACCTCGATACGCTTTATCCCTCCGGCGTCCCGCTTTTCGGTGTGAAAATAAATATGATCGCCGTTTGCGCCGCGCCGTCTGACCCTCGCGCCCTCGGCGCGAAGGTACGTCTGCTCTATCTCGACCTTGCGGCAAAACGGATATTCTTCAAGTTTTGTAATGTCGGGATATTTTACAAGAAATTTGCGCTCCGTCTCATACGGTTCCGGCTCGCCGAGATACGCTTTTATCTCTTTCAAGAGATGAGCCGTTTTATCCTCGAAATTCTCCTCGCAACCGATTATTCTGAGGTGGGGATGTCCGCACCAGGCGGCGATAGATTTTTCGTCGAACGCCGCCGCCTCCTCGGGCGTCTCGCGTCTGACCGTTCCCTCTCCCGTAACGAACGCCTCGGGCGCGCCCTTCGCCGCCGTGACGAGGTGAAAGACCGCGCCGTATCTGTCGCGAAGGGACGTCTCGCTCTCGCCGAGAGAGGCGGCGGCATCGGCAAACTGTTCGGCGGATACGTAACACCTCGTATCGAGCGCGCCACGGTCGCAAACTATAAGCACGCGCTCACAGTCCATGGACGCCGCAGCCCGAAGGTACGCCTCTTCCTTTTCGTGCTGAAGTTTAAGACGGCACCGCTGAAAAACGCCACCGGCGCACTCCCACGGAGTGACGCCGCCGTTCTTGAGCTCGGTCGCGGTCTCGGCGACGGTCAGCACCTTCCAGCCGAGCGCCTCGATCTCACGCTTTACGACGCCGAGCGCCGTCGTCTTTCCCGCGCACGGAGCGCCGGTTATGACTATCATCTCTATTCTCATCGGTTATCTCCGGAAAATATATGGATCTTTCGGTCTCATCTCGTTTTATTATACTATTTTATCTCGAATAATTCAATACGCCGCCGAAATTGTTACAAAACGGAAACGGGAAAAATAAAAATCGGAGATATGCTCTCCGATTTTCAATGTATCACGAAGAAAGGTATCTCTTCGCCGTACAGGACGTGACCCGACGCCGACCACGAAATAATCAGCCTGTAAGTGCCCGCCGCGGCGCCGTCCGTCGTGAGACGCGCTCTGCCGGAAATGTCGCGGAGCGTGACGTCTGCCGCGCTCTCCCACGCGCCGTGTGAAAGGCGCTCGATCGTAAACTCCGGCGCGATGCCCTCCCACGTATAAGGAAGACCGAGGTCGACGGACGCGTCACCGACTATCGTCAGTATCCTGTCAGTGTACGATGACTTTATGGGATTTATCGCCGTAAGAGATTTCGTAACGGACCCGCAGGTTATCCGCACCGTTCCGCTGTACTCGGCGCGCGATAAGTCGATCGCCGTCTCGCCGAGCTCCGCGGTTATATAGTCGGCGTCGTAAAGATAACACTCGCCGCCGTCTTCACCTTTGTACTTCGTACCGGAGGGAAATGCTCCCTGTACGCCCTCTCCCGTCGAAAACCGAAGAGTAGCCCTGACGTTTGCGGTGATATAGAAAGGCTCGCCCTTGAGATAAACCTCCGGCGCCGTTATCGTCGCCGAATCGTACTCCGCTCTCTCCGTTCTGTTGTCGATAAAGAAAGACGCGCGAAGCGTTTCGTGCTCACCGCGCCACTCGACGCCGAACGTGACGCCCTCAGCGTCCGCAAAACCGTCCTTCGGGCTCACGGTGAGCGTCACCGTTTTTGACGCGGTGTCCGCGAGGGAAAGCGACGTCTCGGAAAGAGACAGACTGACCGGCGCGCTGCCCGAGTTTGCTGATAACGTGCCCTTGATTTTGCCGTCGGACGACGTGAGCTTTATCGGCACGCTGAACTCCTCCGTCCTGTTTCTGAGAAGGACCGACTGACCGTTCTTTGTCAGAAGATCGCTCGACACGTTCGATGCGTCGGGCGTCTCCTTGGGAAGGATCTTACCCGTCCAGGTATCCGTATTGGCTGTTCTCGCGCCGGCGAAGCCGACGGCAAAGACTGTTGTACAAATAAGTATTATCGCCGCCGCGAGGACAAACGGCGTTATTCTTTTTTTCAACCGTGAGCCTCCTTTGGCAAAAGATGCTGACTTATGAGGGGATGCCGCACGCGATGACTGTCACCGCCGCGGGGTTTGCCGCCTCGCCCGAGACCGTCAGCGTCATCGGAACGAAGACCGCGCTGCCGGCGGGCATCGCCCATGTGTACATGTCGCCCGAGGGATTTACAAAGCCGTAAACACGCCCCGCGCCGTACTTCTCATATATCGCGGAACCTTCTTCCGCTTCGCGGTAAGAACCTTCGACCGTTCTGCCGTCCGCCGCGAGTTTCACGCTCACGCCGTCGCCGGCGCCTTCCGTAACGAAGACCTCGACGTACGCCGTCTGGCTGTACTTTGCGACGTCGTCGTCCGCGGCGGCGTTTGAGAGAACGAACGAGAGCTCGTACTCCGTTTTGTCGCCCGAAACTTCGCTCCATCCGTCAGGCGGCGAATAGCTTCCGTTTTTCTGTATGTGGACGCTGTCGGACGCGAATGAATATTTCAATTTGATTTTTTCGCTCTCTGCCGACTGTCTGATGCGCGCCGCTGTCACGCCGATAAGACACAGGGCTGTCAGAACGATTATAACGGCGGATATTGTGAGGCGAAGCGCGGTCTTACGTTTCAGATTGCTCATCATACCGCCTCCCGTCACCCGTCAAGTCTCGTCACGTCGCCCGGGACGCTCCCGCTAAACGTGCATCCCTTGACGGTGAATGTGCCGATACTGTTCCAGTTCGCACCTCCCGCGCCGCCGGCGTATGAACCGCCCTCGAGGGCTATCCTTCCGCTGCCGGAGCCCGCCTTTCCAAAGAGCTCGACAGCGTAAGCGTACGTGCTGTTTACGGTACTGTTCTTTACCGTAACGTCAGCGTTCCAGTTGTATACCGCCTCGACGTAGACGCCGTCGCCGGTGTCGGTCCAGCCGCCGCCCGACGCCGCCGCTGCGACGTGCGCTCCGTTTCCCGTGACGCTGCAGCCGTCGATTATGACCGTGCCGCCCTTGACGACGATTCCGGTGATGCCGGATAACGTGCTGTCCTTAATATACGCGCCTGTGTCGCGCGCGGGAAGATATACGGACGTATAATATCCGGATATTTCGCTGTTTCTGACGACAAGGTCGACGCCCCAGAGGTCAGTCGCGCCCTGTCCGGAAATACCGGCGTACGTTTCGCCGTTAATTTTGCAGTTGTCTATAATAACCGTCGTATGCGCCTCGGACGCCGATCCGTTGCCCTTTATGAAAACGCCGAGGTTCTGCATATCGAGCTCGCAATCCGTAAGGCGAAGGATCGAGTCCGCGCCGGTCCCGTCGTTATCGGAGACGCAGACCGCGGTGTCGAATCCCGAGACTGTGACGCCGGAGAGAGAGACCTCCGCGCCGACCGATTCGACGGCTATGCTGTCGACCGTTCCGCCGACGCCGCTCGAATTTCCGTTGCCGGCGATCTCGCCGCCGATGACGTTCAGCTTTGAGCCTTCAGAGGCGACTATCATCGAATACTCCGTCTCGCCGCCGGTGTAGGTGATCCTATTCCCGCCGAGGTCGAGAGTCGTGTCGGCTCCCGCCGCCAGCGTGACGGCTGACGGGATCTCGATATCGGACGAAAGCTTTACCGAGTTGACCTCGGGATCGTTCAAAGCGGAGGCGAGCTCCGCGGCGGACGATACGTTTTTGACCTCAGACGGTACGCTGACCGCCGTTACGGTTATTTTCGCTTCAAACTCGGTATTCTCTCCGAGATTCGTGTCATAACTGATACCCTGATCTATCTCCGCGTAACTGCAAAGGTAGAGCCAGATCCCCGAGCCGTTCTCGTCGACTTTCACGGGATAATAACTCGACGACCCGATCACGCGGGCGTCGGACGCGTCGACCCTTCCCTCGTATCCGTCGCGGGAGGAGACGTCGTCGAGAAATTCAGCTACGCTCTTGCCGTATATCGTCACGGGCGCGCCTGTCGGAACGCCGTTCGTCTTTTCAAAGGTCGCGCGGTCAAGATCGTATTCGACGGGTCTTATATACTCCTCCGCCGTCGCGCTGACGTTGTTCACCGTTCCGCGGAAATAATAGCCTTCCATATCGTAGACCCATCTCCACTTGAGCGGCACGTCGCTGCAAAAATCATCCGACATCACGAGCTTCTGCCCTGGGAGGATATCGTACGCGTACGCCCCGTCCCGGAGAGCGCCGACGTAAACGCGCGACACCATCTCGCCGGAGATCTCCTCCGACGTATCAGCATAGAAAAAGATCCTTCTCTTGAGTTCCTCCGACATTTCGCTTTTCGACACATTGACGTAAATTTTCACAGGGTCGGCGGACTTTGAATTGTCGATCTCGATCGGTACGATGCCGGATCTGCCGGGAGCGGCGCCGATAGCCGCGGTCCCGACAGTTATGTTGTCAGGATCAAAGCCCCACGACTCCGCTTTGAACGTCAGCGTCGACGTTCTCGAAACGTTCGTATACCATGCCGCGGTCATCGCGAATATGAGGATCACAACGACGAGCAGAGTGCCGCCCGCAAGGAGAGCCTGGCTCCTTACAACGCGGCGTACGCGGCGCATCTTTTCGTCGTAGACGCCGCCCTCGCTCCCGTTTTCCGACTGCCTGTCAGTCCTGAGAGTTTTCCCCCGAATATTCAGTTTTTCTCTCATTCGCTTCCACATTGCAGTTTAGTTCCTTCCAAATCTCGCGCCGCAGCGCCTCATAGATCTCGTTATAGTCTCTTCTTGTAAGATACTTATATCCGGGCAAAGGATCGTCCGGCGACGGATCCTTCTTCTTTTCATTCTTATTTGAGTTCTTATTTTCCCTTGAGAGCATATCGAGCGTGTCGTCAAGCTCCCCGCGGATGTTCCGCCCGACGCCGTGGAGGATCAGACCCGCTATTACGAGAACGGGAATGACTATGACGGCGAGAAAACCGATTTTACCAGACATAAATGAAAGTACCTTGTTAAAAAATCCTTCCTTACCGGTATACCAGATGACCTTGCCGATGAGGTTGTTTTCCTCGACTAAATACGGATCGGACGAATAGTTCGCGTCGCCGCGGCTCTCGAGCATCGGCGAGCCGTCCTCCGACGCGGTTATCGAAACCACGCGGTGAGTGACTATCGACCCGTAGTGGCTCGACTCCCTCGAACGGAAGCAGATAATATCCCCCACCGCAACGTCGTGTATGTCGACGTCCTTCGAGAGAAGGACCGCGCCGACGGACATCGTCGGCTCCATACTCCCGGTCACGACGCGAAACGCGCTGTAACCGAAAATACTGACGTACCCCTGAACGAGCGTCTGTATCGTGACTATGGCGCACAGCAGAACGGCAAGAACGAGTACGACGGTCGATATAACGTATGCCTTGAAGGACTTTGAGCCCTTTCCGGCTTCACTGTCGTGCGTCTTTTTCTTCATCAATTTGCCCCGGCAAGCTCAAGATTAAGCGCGAAATAAGTCGCTCCCGCGCCGGACGCCACACAGTCGGCATCCTGACCCTCGAGCCAGATAAACATCCTTATCCTTTGCGGCGCGTTCTTTTCAAGCTCGGTTATATACACATCGTCCGTTGCACCCGACGTCAGGAGATTTTCGACCTCCGCCGCCGGGAGATATCCGTCGTCTCCCGCGTTGTTTATGAGAGTCTCTGTGCTTCGGAAGAAGACGCCGGTCTGAATATAGTTGATCGATTCCGATTCAATGAAAGCCTTAAGCGTTTCGCGCGCTTCGTCTTCCGTCTTTTCACCGGCGACGCCGGAGAACACCTCGTCTATCATTCTGCCCTCTCCCGCGCCGCGCTTCCATCCGCTTGCGCTCTGAACGGTGAGACGGTCTGAAACGTCTGACGGAGAAGCATTGCCGAGAGCGTCGTATCCGATGGGATTCGTAACGCGGTAGCATCCCTGCTCGCCGTCTGTATGTCTCGTGCCGTTGGGCTCGTATATCGTAAACTTATTGTCGGCGTTTACAGCCGCGGCGTCGCCCGGCTCCTGATATCTGCCGACGAGCTTTTTGAATCTCGCGTCGTAGTCCGCGCTGTATACGTATCCGGTTACCGATTTTGCCTCGGCGCTTCCCGAATTTACGAGAAATCCCACGCGGGCGACCGTGTCAATATTTCCCTTCGTCTCGCCGAGACGCCATCCGCCCTCGCCGTTTGAAACCACGGAAGGTATCTCAAGAAGTGACGAGCCGTCGTAAAACTCGCTGTCCGCCGAGCCTCTCGTCGCCTTGGTATCGGTCGAAACGCGAAGCTTGTAATCGGACCCGGGCGCGACCGCCCAGAAGTCGATGTAAACGTAACCGCCGGAACGGTTTCCCGTGACGTTCGCCTTTGAGAGCGTGTCGTCGACGTCAAACAGAGCGAAATCCTTTATTTCGCCCGTCGCAGCGTCATACTTCGGAAAAAACCAGTTGACGCCGTCGGCAGTCGATACGGGAGTAAGTCCGGCGAGGTCGGAAAGATACGCGTACGCTTCCGAATCGAACGTGAGGGTATCCGTGAACGCGCCGGGATAATGGACGGTAACGCCGTCCATGGTCTTTGTCACGTCGGGCGCGAGGAGGATGTTAGTACCTCCCCCGATCTTTATCGTCGCTCCGCTTACCGACGGACTTGTGGAAAGCGTCATCCACGCGTAAGTCACGGAAACGGCGATCACAATGGCGATGATGAGCGTCATGACGGCGGCGAAAAGTTTCGCTGACATTTTCTTCATTGACCGCATCGGCGCTCACCTCCCGTTTGAAAATTATCTTACGTCCACCTTTTGAGCCTGACGGAGGCGGCGGCGTTCTTCGCGCGCGGCCTCGGCGGCTCTCGCCTTTTCAGCCTGTACACGGCGGCGCTCAAGCTGCCCGGCAAGGGCTGCGGAGAACACGGTTATTTCCGCCTCCAGAGGTGCGAGCGCTTCTTTGTCGTGCGCAACGAGAGCCTCGTATTCCACGCGCTCCCGCTCCTCCTGTTCGTGACGTAACCTGTTTTCTTCTTCTATTTTTGCAATACGCGCGCGCTCCGCTTCTTCCTTCGCCTTCTGCTCGGCTATCTGCGCCTCGCGGCGGAGTCTCTCGCGCTCTTCGCGTCTTCTCTGACGCGCTCTGTCCGCTTCTTCTTTCTGGAATTTCTCGACGTCCTCAAGTATCTCCGCGGCGTCCGCGTAATCGAGAAGTCCCTCCGCCTTTTCCTTTTCCATATCGCTGCGGCGGAAGAGCTGTTCTTCGAGGTTGTCCGTAAAGCGTTTGATCTCTTCACGCAGAAGCATGCTGCGCCGTCTGTCCTCTATCTCGCGCTCGGTGCGCTCGATCATAAGGCGTTCCTGCTCGGCAGCCTTTTCCTGGCGGATACGTTCGCGTTCCGCCGCCTTCTCCTGCTTTATTCTCTCGCGCTCCGCGGCTTTTTCTGCGCGCTCGCGCTCTTTTTCTTCTCTTCTTCTCTGCTCCTGCTCCTCTACGAGGCGGCGGCGCTCCTCGCGCTCCTCCTGCATAAGCTGAGCCTTCGTGAGCTCCTCGATGAGGACCTTGCGGACCTCGACGTCGGGAAGGTCGTAATCCTCTGTTATCTCCTCGATGATCTCGTGGATGAACTTCGGCTTCAGCATCTTGCGCTGAGTCTTTGAAGCCGTCGGGACCTTGCGGTCCTCCTCGCTCTCGAGATAACCCTTGAGGATAAGGTAATTGAAAAGTATGTTGTGGTAAATATCGCGCTGGAACTGTTCGTTGATCTCCGGATTCTGCTCCGTTACCTTGATAGTATAACCTATCTGGTCGTAATTCTTTAAGAAGTTGAAAAGCTCCAGTATCTTGTGGTAATCTTTGTTCTTTTTAAGAACGTTCGTGATGTTGATCTTGCCCTTTATGCGCGGAAGCTGGGATAACTGCTGCGCGAATCCGGTGTTCATAAACGAGCCGAGAATGCGGTACATCCTCGATATCGTAGCGAACACCTGTGAGTTTTTGTCGTCGGTTTCAAGCGCGGAGTCGACCTCTTTGATGTGCAGGAACATATCCATATGAACGTGTTCCGTCGCGCTGTCCATATCCGAGCGCACCTTCAGCTTCGCGCCGAACTCGTCGCTCATCGCTTCAAAAAGAGCGTCGTGACGGATCTTTACGAATCTGTATGCGTATTCCATCGCCGTGAAGACGAGACGGTTTTCATAAATGCCTATCGTGTCCTCGCGGTATCTCTGCATAAGCCTGCCGGGACGGATATCGCCGGTCTCTTCATGATATTCGTCGACGAGCGCCGCGTGCTGCGCAAGGTGACGTACGGTCTCCGGTCCCGCCTTCTTCGCGTTTGCGATGCTGACGATGAGTTCTTCCTCTTTGATGACGTTTCTCGGGTTGCCGACGATGTTCTGAAAAGCGCCGAGAGCGCCGTTTATCGTATCGACCCACACCAGATCCACGACCTTCTCGAGCTTTCTGTTCGAGAACTGGAACTCATTGTCCGCCTTGGAGAGCGCGTCCATAAAGAACTCATAAAACTCGGTGCTTCCTATGGCGCGAAGAGTTCCCTTGACGAACTTTTTATATATAGGGTCGATCAGCGACTTGTCCTCGTCGCCCGAACGGATCCTTTCTATTTCCGCCATACCGTTACACCTCCGTACGAATCCATACCGTGACGTCACGCCGCACGCCGCCGGACCGTAGTCCCGCGGCGCGACGTCGCCCGTTTATGTCAGTTGTTCTTCTTGAGAAGCTCTACGTAGTCCTTACACGTGACCATCTTGTTCTTGCCGAACGTGCGGTCGAGATACGCGCTGAACTTCGTGAGCTCGTCCTTCATAAATCCGAGGCTGAGAGACTCGAATTTACGGAGAACTTTCTTTGCGATTATAAAGTCTACCGCTTCAAGCTCGGTGCCGCCGCATGCGACGAAGCAGGGAACGAAATCCTTTACCTGCTTCATAATACGGTTACCGAATGCAAGACGGAAGTTCTTTATAAGATACATATTCATATTTTCGAGCTTGTCGATCATCTCTTCCGAGAGAGGATAATCGCGCTTCGCCTGATCGAACAGAGCGTTGAGATGCTCTGTTGAGATCGTGATCTGCTCCGCGGGCTCGCACTCGAACGGATCGGCGCGGCTGTCAAGGTCGATCGGTATCGCACGGTCGTAAACCTTATCCGCGACGGCGAACGTCGAGTCGTCGTTGTTGATGGTGCCGACGAACCAGATGTTGTCGCTTATCGGAACGGTGCCGTTTTCTATGAGAACGGGGTCGTTCTCCCACATCGCCGTTACGATGTCGACCTTCCATTCCTCTTTGCGGGGAAGCTCGAGGATGGAGAGCATCTCGGCGAAGTAGTACTCAACGCGCGCGATGTTCATCTCGTCGAGAATGATGATGTGAGGATCACGGTAAAAGTTCGCTTCGTAAATGGCGCGAAGGAAGTCCGTCTCCATATACTTTCTCGTAAACTCGTTGTAGTAACCGTAAAGCTCGGTCCTCTCACGCCAGGACGGCTGTACGGAAACGACTGTCGTGTCGACTCCGACGAACTTGCCGAACGCATAAGGAAGCGACGTTTTACCGGTACCCGATATACCCTGAAGGATGATAATGCGCGCGGTACCCATCGAGGCGATGAAGTAGCGCATCATGTCGATATCGTAATAAAGCTTCAGATAATAAGCGGTATATCTTCTGAACCTGTCGCAAATGTCCGGCAGAGTGAGCGAATCGTCGTACGTCGGCGCCTTATACTCCGTCTTGTAATAGTTGTCTACGGAAGTGAGTCTGAAGAAACGGCTCTCCTCGGGGTCGACAAGAGGTGACTCCATCGTGTTGCGGTTCTGAAGCGGAACGAAGTCCTCGCCCTCTCCCTTTTCCTCTTCTTCGGGCTCTTCTCCCTTAAGCGCATCCTCGGAAATGCCGAGCTCCGCCGCCTTCATCTGGAGCAGGCGGTCCTTCTCATAGTTTGCACGGAGAAGGTCGCGCTGCAGGATCTTGACCTGCTTTGCGAGCTCGTCGTATTTCTTTACGGAAACGCGGAAACGGAAGATCTTCTTCAAAAGCTTGAAGAGAAGGTAAAGGAGAAATACCGCGAGAGCGACTAATATGATCTCGGTTATTACGAGCATTATCCACTCGAAGACCGTAAAATCGCTCGTCGTATTCTTTATGATCTCATAGCGCTCCTTGAAGTTGAACAGGTTCAGTACGAAATCAAAGAAGGATATGAATATCTGGATGAAGGACTTGACAAGACGTCCCAGATCCATGAACAGGTAATGTAAAAAGTGGTCCATTATCTACCTCGTCAGCGCCGCACGCGGCGTGATTAATTTAAGAGGATCAATCTTCTTTTTTCTCTTCGGCGTCAGCGGATACGGCGTCCGTTGCTTCTTCGACCGTTTTTTCCGCCGCGTCTTCCGCCTTCTCGGCGTCCTGCTTTGCGGCGGCGAGTTTCGCCTCGTATTCGGCGCGTATCTTCGCCTCTATCTCGGCGCGGATCTCCTCTTCCGTGGGTGCCGCTTTTTCGGGTTCCGCGGGCGCTTCTTCGGGAGCCGCCTGCTCTTCGGCTTTTTCTGCCGGGATAGCGCCGCTCTCGATAAGTTCTTTCTTCAGCTTTTCGCGAAGCTCTTCTTCGAGTTTTTCGCGCTCAGCCGCCTTTTCACCGTCGTCCGCAGCCTCTTTTTCAGCCTCGCGCTCGGCGCGGTCCGCATCCTCGCGTTCCTGCTCAAAGCGGAGTCTGTTCTTAACGGACTGATACTCAAAGAGCACGCGGAAGAACTGTATGAGGTGATACAGGAAGAACAGAGCGACAGGGAGTACGACCACGAGAAGGAATCCCGTGCTTGTCTGCAGAAAATCGAATACCTTGCCGAGACCCTTTATTTTCGTCGCGCCTTCATCCTCACCCGTTTCGGCGTTGTATCTGCTGTATACGCCGACGATCTCGGACTCATGAACGGTCAGCGGGTCCTCCGTGTTGTTGTTATCACCCTTCGTGGCAAAGATAAGATAATTACCGCCGTCGTAGATCTCAACGATTCTGTGCGTGTTGAGCACGCGCTCGCCGTCGATGACAGTCCAATAAGTGATGATATCGCCCGTGTGGAGCTCCGACGCGTCCTTGACTTCCTTGTCGATGATAAGGTCGCCGGGATTTATCGTCGGCACCATTGAATCGGTCTGTATCGAGAGCATTTCAATTCCGAAAATGCTCGGCACACCGTTGCCTGACGAACTTACAAACGAGATGTAAGTACTGAGCGCCGCAATAATGATGGCGATGACAAGGATAACGTTTATGATAATATTCGCTATCTTTCTGCCCTTCTTCTCCTTCTTTTCAGGAGCTGTCGCTTCTTCATTGACAGTGACGCTGGCGTTTTTCTTTTTCATGGAATTACTCCCTTCAATTATTGCTTTCCATATAAAACGGATCCTATCCGTTAATCGTTCGGTATAATGTCGAGCCCCGTCTGTCCGCTGTAGTCCGTGTGGAACTGAAGATTCGCCATGATCTTTGCGTCCTCGATCCTGTTCGTGCAGTCCACGTCCTGACCCTCAAGCCAGACGTAAAGCTCTATTTTAACGATTTCGCCCCTCTCGAGCGAGAAAAGAGTCCTGTTTTCAATGAATTTTCCGAGGTCTTTTATAGTAACGTCGTGTCTGACAGGATACGCCTCGGTCCAGGTCGACGCCTCCTGAAGGATCATATGATCGCGGTCCGTAAGAGTGTCGCCCCCGTCGACGTTCGGGGTGTCGACGTATCCCTCGGCGTCCTCGATATGAACGTCGCAGTTCGGCTCGTATATGAAGAATTCCGTGTCGCCCTTCGCCGCCCCGTCTTTGTCAACAGGCGTGATCCTGAGCCCTATCCTCACCGCGCACTCCGCGCCGCTGCCGCCGTCCGTGTGAACGAGCTCCTCGTCGTCCCAAAGAGGCGTGCCGATGACGTATGTACCGGCTCCGTTTTCACCTTCGTTAAGCTCTACCGCCTCGGCGAGCGACACGGTGCATGGCATCAGCGTCCTCGCGTAAAACGCGCCCGTTACGTAGTACCCGTAGGCGTCGCGTCTGTTTGCGTTCATACCGTCCGTCAGCGGGACTATCTCGTCGGTGAGTCTGCCGTCGAGCCCGTAACGGATGGCTGCGAAGCTCTGTCTTGCGTCCGACCACGTCGCCGGTTTCAGCGGATAGTCGTCGTCCACCATATCGAGAAAATCGATCTTCTGCCCCCACTCGTCATCCGGCGCGTCGTACTCGAGAGCGAGCTCAAGGCCCGACTCCGCGTTTACGTACATCGCCATGTCGTTGACGTGAGGAGTTTGCGAAAGTGAAAACCAGGTGTAAGTTGCGGCGACGAGAAGTACGAGCAGTCCGAGCAGGATCCAGAGGTACAAAAACGTCCTGCGCCGTCTTTTTTTGCTTGCTTCCAATTTCCCGTCCTCTCGGTCAATTTGACCGTATATGTATACTTGTTTTCAAAAATAAGAATCCGTCGCAGGATCCACTTTTGCGCGCACGCCCGGTACGCGCAAAAGTCGGCCCTGCGGACCGCCTCGATTTACCCCTCCCGCCCGAGGGCGGGAGGGTATTTATCGAAAGAAAATAAGCTAAAACTTAAAGTGAATCAGGGGTTGGGATGTTCGGCATTCCACGTTTCTTTCCACGCTTCTATCTCATTCGCTTTATCTTCGATTATATCAAGCGCAGCGTTCACAGTTACAAGTTGATCTGCATCAAGATCGTTCTCTCCAGCTATCAAGATAAATCTTGATGCCGTTGTAATTGCACTCTTCCAACCAGTCGCGCCATTAGTTACATCTGTAGCGATTTGAGTAAGCTGATCCTGGCTGAACTGATCCGTTACGAGGCTTTTGAATCTTGCCTTTGCCTGATCGGATTCGCTGAGAGTTCCGCGAAGAGCCGCGTTCTCCATAGGAACAAGAGCCTTATCGGTCGTAAACTGAAGGTTCAGCTTGCCTGCCATAGAAGTCGGTGCATTGGCAACAAACGTATTGTCAGCGATATCACCGTCGAGATAAACAATAACTGTTATCTTCTTCGCCTGATTCTTCGTGAGAGCTGCGATCGTGTAGTCGGGATTATCGTTTGTGTCTTTCTTCGCTTCGCCGATAGTCAGAACAGGAGCCTCGCCCGCTTTGGCTTCAAGAGTATATTCGTAAAGCGCAAGAGCAGCCTTAACATTGTTGCCTGTTGTAACCGGTGTACCTGTTTTTGCGATAGCAAGAACGTTGAATCCGTCAGCTGTGGGTTCCGCAAATACAATACGGATAGCGTCCATAAGTCTTGCTACCTTTGTTGCATCAAACGTTGCCGTTGCAGTGAACTCAAGATACGAACCTTCGCCGAGAGTATCCTCATTTGTCGACGGATTATTAGGATCGTTATAGATACGCTGCTTTTCTGACGTCTGGAGAAGAAGATTTGCGCCGTCTGCGTTCGTTCTGACGCCGAAGTCAAGAGCGTAGCCGTAAGGATTGATACTGTACGCTGCAGTTCCGCCTGTGCCTGTAGGAGCTCCGTTAATCGAAGACTGCGCCGCGGGAAGAATAGGGCTGGAGGCGTTTGTCATGAGGGAAACGGGGATGTTGGAAGAAAGGCCGGTAAATCCCACGTCCGAAGCAGAGATATTGAATGAATTCGATGAGAAGTTGCCGACAGCTTTCGCAAGATCATAGATCAATCCGGAACCTTCGCCGAATATTACGGTCATGCCTGAACCAATAGCAGATATACCGCCGAGTTCGGTCTCGAGTGTGCCTCTTTCTTTGCGCTGATGCGTTTCAGTATCATAAATTGAAACTATAGTACTGCTGCCGGAAGCTCTTAATCCGATACCATTATCATTTGCAATATCATTGAGAATAGGGCTGATAACGGAGTATGGATAAGGTTCACTGCCCGTGGAAGCCGTTGTTACATGACCCTGAGCAGTTGCAATAGCAGTCTTATTCGACTGATATTTTGCAAACGCAGCAGCTACGTCTGTTGACAACGAAAGGCCTGCAATATCAGTTTCGGTATATGCGTTGTACTGATCAACAAGTGCGGTGACAGCGGCGTCATCTGCAAGCGTTGCACCGCCTTCGCCGAGCTGATCGGCTAGAGCAGCCTGCTTGACTGCTTCAAGCACAAATGCATTTGCGTCATTTAGACCGTTTATAACGTTTGAGAGCGTGGAAAGCTCTGCACCTGAGAACGTCAAAGTGTTGCGGTCTGAAGCCATAGCTGCTCTGACGATGATTGCACTAAGCGCCTGGCCGTAGTCATTCAGGGTAGTTCTGGATGTAGCAACAGCGCTGGAAATCGCGTCTGCGAGGGCTTCGGTTGCATTAACGTATGCCTGCTGACGAAGCGATCTTTCGGACGCAACGCCGATAGCGCGTACGCCCGCGAAAGCGTTATCCTGAGTGAACACAGCGCCCTGAGCTTTACCGGTGACCGTATCGGTGTTGACAACAGTAACTCTGCCGTCTCCGCCGTATCCGGGAGCTTTCAGAATAGATGTGCCAATAGTATGTGCTGTTCCGGTTGCGGCAGTGGGATTTGTGATGTTGAGCGCAGCGGGAAGAAGGATAATGTTTGCAAGACCGTATGTAGCCACACCGAGATCTACAAGGTTACCCCAAGTATGGTTGGCCTGATCTACAGTCCAGTTCGTTGTATTTTCCATTGAGTCGCCGACGTTGGAAATGATCCCGAGGTCAGCAGCCGTGCTGGCGTAACTCGTAGCATTCAGAAGCGCGATCTCAAGGTTGCCGTTAGCGCCGATGCTCGTCGTGATGCCCTTGACTTCGGGCGCCGTTGACAGCGTGAACCACGCGTAAGTCGAACCGACCATCAGGATCGCGGCGACCAAAAGCATAGACAGTGCG
>CADBQA010000144.1 GCA_902796675.1 uncultured Ruminococcus sp. | reverse complement strand
TCGAGCGAGGAGGAGATGAACGAATTCTGCCTCGCGCTCCCGAAGTACAAGCGCCCGAGACGGATCATCTTTGCCGACGTTCCGAGAAATCCGACGGGAAAAATCGAAAAACCGCGTCTTCGCGAGATCTACTGCAAGGGCAGACTCGTCGAAGTACAGACGATGGGTTAAGGAGGTCAAAAAATGACTGCACAGATATTAACAGGGGCGCTGATAGTAATATTCTTCGCTCTTATGATAGGCGTCGGCGTCTATTCGAGACGCCACGCGACGAACGTCGACGGCTTCGTTCTCGGAGGGCGCGCCGTCGGACCGTGGCTGACCGCCTTCGCGTTCGGCACGTCGTATTTCTCCGCCGTCATCTTCGTCGGCTACGCGGGACAGTTCGGCTGGAACTTCGGCGTCGCCTCGACCTGGATAGGTCTCGGCAACGCGTTCATCGGCTCGCTCCTTGCGTGGAACATCCTCGGACGGCGCACGAGAGTCATGACACAACACCTCGGATCGAAAACGATGCCCGACTTCTTCGAGAAAAGGTACAAAAGCCCCGCTCTCAAGATCGTTGCGTCTTTCATTGTTTTCGTGTTCCTCATTCCATATACCGCGTCGCTGTATAACGGACTTTCGAGCCTGTTCAACATCGCGTTCGAGATCCCGTACTGGATCTGCATCGTCGCGATGGCGGTGCTGACCGGTATATACGTCGTGTTCGGCGGCTATATGGCGACCGCGATAAACGACTTCATTCAGGGTATCATTATGCTCGGCGGAATCGCCGCGGTAGTGATCGCAGTTCTGAAGGTCAACGGCGGTCTTATGGGCTCCTTCGAGGCTCTCGCCGAAAAGGCGGGCTGGCAGTACACCTCGTTCCTCGGCACGGATCCCGTCTTCCTCCTCTTCGTCGTTCTTCTGACTTCTCTCGGCACGTGGGGACTTCCGCAGATGGTCGGCAAGTTCTACGCCATCAAGAACGAGGCGGCGATAAGAAAAGGCACGATAATATCGACGGTCTTCGCGATAATCGTCGCGGGCGGCTGTTATTTCCTCGGCGGCTTCGGCAGAGCGTTCGATATTGAGACCGTCGACGGACGCCCCGTCGGAGGCTTCGACTCCGTCGTGCCCTCGATGCTCAAAGGACTTTCTCCGGCGATAATCGCCGTCGTCATCGTCCTCGTTCTCGCGGCTTCGATGTCGACGCTCTCCTCCCTCGTCCTGACCTCCTCCTCGACGCTGACGCTCGACGTCATCGTGCCCGCGTCGAAGAAGCAGGTGAGTGAGAAGAAAAAACTACTCATGATGAGACTTCTCATAGTCTTTTTCATAGCTCTCTCCGCGCTCATCGCGATACTGAAGGACTCCGTCTGGAAGGACTTCGTCTTCATCGCGCAGATGATGGGCGTGTCGTGGGGCGCGCTCGCGGGAGCGTTCCTCGCGCCGTTCCTCTACGGGCTTTACTCAAAGCGCACGACACGCGCGGCGGTCTGGGCGTCGTTCGCCTGGGGCGTAGGTATCATGGTCGTACAGCTTCTCATATCCATGAAGGTGTTTGAGGTCTCGGGCGGAGTTCTCGGCTTCGTCTTCAGAAATTCGCTCTACTCCGGCGTCTTCGCCATGGTCGGCGGGCTCGTGATCGTGCCGATAGTCAGCGCGCTCACGAAGTCGCGCCCGGCGAACACGGACGAGATGTTCTCCTGCTACGACAAGCGCGTCCTCGTACCCGCGGAGCACTCCCTTGAGGAAGACTGAAAAAACTGTATTTGAGGTGATCTTTTGAAAAGAATGATGCTTGGAAACGAGGCGGCGGCGAGAGGGCTGTATGAGGCCGGATGCCGCGTCGTCTCGAGTTACCCCGGCACTCCGTCGACGGAGATCACGGAGTTTGCCGCGAAATATGATGAGATATACTGCGAATGGGCGCCGAACGAAAAGGTCGCCGCCGAGGTCGCCTTCGGCGCGTCCCTCGCCGGCGCGAGAGCGGCGTGCTGTATGAAGCACGTCGGGCTGAACGTCGCCGCAGACCCGCTCTTCACGCTCTCTTATACGGGAGTGAACGGAGGGCTCGTCTTCTGCGTCGCCGACGACCCGGGTATGCACTCGTCGCAGAACGAACAGGACTCCCGCCACTACGCCGTATCGGCGAAGGTCCCGATGGTGGAGCCTTCCGACTCGGTCGAGGCGAAGGAGTTCATCAAAGCGGCGTTCGAGCTTTCCGAAAAGTTCGACACGCCCGTCATCTTCCGCACCTGCACGAGGATCGCTCACTGCCAGTGCGCGGTCGAGGAGGAAGAGAGGGCGGACGTACCTCTCAAGGAGTACGTTAAAAATCCGCAGAAATATATAATGGCGCCGGCAAACGCGATACGCCG
>CADBQA010000143.1 GCA_902796675.1 uncultured Ruminococcus sp. | reverse complement strand
TAGAGCAGCAATGACTGGCAAAAAAGGTGAGGTAAGCATAACATCATAAGAAGATAACGTATCACCGAAAATCAAAGAGGACGGGGCAAAGGGATAAATCCCATAGCCCCGTCCGTCATTGCTTTTCGGCGCTCCCGCCGCTGGACGTAGGTCACTACGCCTACCGCGGCGAGATCACCGAATCTACCGGCGTTTCTCTCACTCTGACTCAGACTGAAGACTTTGTCTTCAGCCTGACGGGGGTTTTGCTTGGCAAAACCCCCGTTTTTTATATTTTTTGAAAAATACTTGAATTTAGTGCGCATTTATAGTATAATATAATGAATATTATTGCGGAGGAGGTAGAGCCGTATGAAAAACGGTCGGAGCTTTGCGTCAAAAGTGAATAACAAGTTCAAGACGAGCGCACTCGCGGCGGTATTTACGTCCTACCGCAGCAGGGAGAGGCGTTCGATCCTCGATTCCCGCTTCGGTGAGAGGGTCCTTTCTCCTTCTTTCAAGGTGATATCAAGACTTATCTCCTCGTCACTCGTGACGTCGCTTCTCTCGCGCCTCGCGGCGTTCTTCCTCTCTCTTCGTCTCAAGCTGTACGGCGCGATGCTCTTCGCCTTCGGAGTGTATTCGGCGGCGACGTCCGTCGCGGAGCAGTTCATACTTTCCGATACGCGCGGCGTTTCGGGCATAATTTTCGGCGTCGCGCTCGCGCTCTCGTCGCTTCCTCTGATATCTTCCGACGACACACTTTCCTCGGCGCTCTCATCTTCGCGCGTCGGTGACGCCGTCTGCCGTCTGACCGGCATAAGACGCGAGGCGACAGAGGTTGACGCCGCGAGAGGCAGGGCGAGCTACGGCTTTCTGGTCGGCGCGGTGATAGGGACGCTTACGTTCTTTGTATCGCCCTTTGCGATAGTTAAATACTGCCTTGCATCGGTCGTTCTCTGGCTTATCATGACGTCGCCGGAGTTCGGCGTCGTCGCCATGGCGGTCGCGCTTCCGCTTTCGGGCACGGCGACGCTTACCGTCCTCGTCGGAGCGACGGCGCTCTCTTTCCTCATTAAAGTCATTAGAGGAAAACGCTTCGTCACGTTTGAAACTCTTGACGCGGCGGCGGTGGGGCTCCTTTTCGTATTTCTCTTCTCGTCGCTGTCGCACGGCGGCGGGAACGCTCCTCTTCAGTCCGCGCTCTTTATGTCGGCGTATTTTCTCGCCGCGTCGCTTATCAGAAATCCCGACAGGTCCGCAAAGGCGGCGGGAGCCGTCGTGCTCGGCGGCGCCGTCTCCGGCGCGCTCGTGCTCATAGGCACCGTCGGCGGGATGTTCGTGCCTGTCGTGAGGTATACCGTCGGCGACCTCTTCGCTGATACGCTGACCGGCGAGAGACTCTCCGGCATTGACGCGTCGCCGCTGAACATGATAATGGTGCTTTGCGTGCCGATCGCCCTGTCGAGGCTCCTTTCGACGCGCGGAGGCAAGAGGGCGGCGTACGCCGCATCCCTCGTTCTGACTCTTTATCCGATCGTCGCGGCGCGCTCCGCTTACGCGCTCTTTGCGGCGGCGCTCGGCGTGACGTTTGTCCTCGCCGTCAGAAAACCGAGATTTATCCTGCTTCCGGTCGGCGCCGGAGCCGCGGCGGTGATACTCCGCTTTGCCGCTCCCGCTCTTTTCGGAAGGATCAGCGCGTATTTCACGTCGCACTTCGATAAATTCGTTTCCATGAGGGCTCAGACGTGGAGCAGCGCGTCGAATCTGCCCGTTCGCACATACCTTGTCGGTATCGGCTTTGAGAAAGAAGCGTTCACCGTCGCCGTCGGCGGCGCGTCCGGCGGGCACTTCTACAATACTTTTCTGAAATTCTGGATAGAGACCGGACTTGCCGGCGCCGTTTTGCTCGCGCTCTTCACCTGGTTTTTCATAACGGCGTCGCTCAAAATAATCGACAGAATAGACCTTGCAAGGCGCACCAGCGCCATCAAGAGCGCATCTCCCGCTAAAGGTGAAGGACAGACGAATCTGCCTTTCGCCCTCGAGTTTGCGCTTCTCAGAAGAATGTCGGTCGCGGGGCCGGCGTCGTCAGCCGTCGCGCTGATGATATACGGCGTCGCCGACAACGTATGGTCGGACGCGAGAGTCTTCCTCTTCTTCTGGCTGATCTGCGGCCTTGCGGCGGGAGCCGTCCGCGGAGTCAGGGAGGAGATCAAGGATCACGAGGCGTCGTGGAGCGATTCGGCTGAAACCGAGGTATGCGCCGACGTCGACGTCCGCGTCGAATGACAGGAGCGAAAAATATGGAAATGAGAAAACACAGGTTCAATATAATCGACGTGCTGTTTATTATCGCAGCCGTCGCCGTCGTCGCGTTTATAATCTTTCACGCGGCGAAAAGCTCGCCTCCGGGAGAGGAGAACGTCGTCTTCGTGATGCAGACCGATATGATATCCGACGATCTCGTCGGCAAGGTCGCGCCGGGCGACGCGGTATATGACGGCGACAGCGGCAGAAGGATAGGCACGGTCGACGCCTGCGACACGAGACCGGCGAAACATACGGGGACAAGTCAGAACGGCTCCGTAGTCGTCAGCGAGGTCCCGGGTTACAAAACCCTCTACGTCACCGTAACGGCGCTCTGTCCTCCTCCGGAGGGCGGCGCAGTCCGGTCGTCGGGGGTCGCGATAAGCGCCGGCAGAAGATATACGCTGATGTTCCCGGACCTTTACTGCGGAGCGGAGTGTATATCCGTTGATACGTCATCGGGGGAAAAATAAAGACATGGACATTACAAAAATCATTTTCGGCTTGTCGGCGGCTCTCTGTTCGGCGCTTCTGACGTACGCCATGACGCCGCCCGTCAGAGTCCTTGCGTTCCTGATAGGCGCTGTGGACGTGCCCACCGACTCGCGAAGGATGCACGTCAAACCGACGCCGCGCATAGGCGGGCTTGCGATATTCGTGGGCTTTGCCGTCGCGTCGCTCGTGTTCGGAAACGTCGACCGCGAGCTTGTCGCTATCCTCGCCGGAGGCGCGCTCATAGTCGTGCTCGGCGTCGTCGACGACGTGAAGCGGCTCAAGGCGTGGACTAAATTTCTCGTTCAAATCGCGGTCGCGGGGATCGCGGTCGCGCTCGGCATCAGGATCAACTATATCACGCTATTCGGCGCGACGGTCGAGTTCGGCTTTTTAAGCATACCGATAACGATGCTCTGGATCGTCGGACTTACCAACGCCATAAATCTTCTCGACGGACTTGACGGACTCGCCTGCGGCGTTTCCGGCATAATGTCGCTCTCGCTCCTCGGCGTCGTTCTCATACAGAAGGATCTCGAGACCGCGATACTGACGGCCATCCTTGCCGGAGCCTGCTTCGGCTTCCTGCCGTACAATATGAATCCCGCGCGTATTTTTATGGGCGATACCGGCGCGCTCTTTCTCGGGTATACGCTCTCGATAATATCTATCCAGGGAATGTTCAAGCTGCACGCGGTGCTGTCGTTCATAGTTCCGCTCTCGCTCTTTGCGCTCCCGCTTCTCGACACGACCTCGGCGTTCATAAGGCGGCTCATCCACAAGGAGAGCCCGTTCTCACCCGACAGAAAACACCTTCACCATAAGCTCGTCGACCTCGGCTTCACGCAGAAGGAAGCGGTCAGACTCCTTTACGCGGTCTGCGGTATGCTCGGTCTCGTGGCGATAACCTTCACCGAGGGGATGTTCGGCAGTCTCCGCCTCGTAAAGGCGCTCGTGGTCCTTGCGGCGGCGATCCTCGTTTTCATCGTCAACTACGTCGTTATGAAGAAGGCGTCGACGAGGATACTCTCGGGACTTACCGACCACGGAAACGAGAAGAAGACGCAGTTCCCGGTCAACGCGGTGGGACGCGACGAGAACGGGATAATATCCGACGGCGGAAGCGATCCGGAAGACGGAAAAGAGGAATGATAACTCCGTAACGGAGGTAATTATATGGAAACGAAAGAAAAGAAAAAAAGAGGTTGGCAGGCGCTCGACGTTTTCGTCGCGGCGGCGATCATCCTCGCGCTCGCGGGGTTCGTCCTCAGCGTCGCGCTCGGGCGCGACGGCGCGCTTCCCGAAGGCGCGCCCGTAAAAGGCGAGTACGCCGTGACTTTTGAAATAAGGTCGCTTTCCGCGTCCGGCGGGTCAGATCTTTCCGCGGGCGACGTTATGTATACGGAGAGCGGCGACGTCTTCGGCACGGTCAGCGGCAGGCTTTCCGTAACGCCTGCGAAGATATATACGGAGGACGCGGACGGCAAGTACGTTCTGTCCTACTCCGGCGGAGAGGGAGATAACGCCGCGTTCGACGTCAAGGGCGTTATAACGACGGAGGGCTACAAAACCGACTACGGTTTTCTCGCGGGAGGGAAGATATTCGCCTCCCCCGGCTACGACCTCACCCTCCACACGGATAAACTGACAGCAAGTGTCAAGGTCATAGATATTGCAAAGGTGACCGACTGACGAAAGGATCCACTTATGTTAAAAAGTTTGAAGGCATTCGGCATAGCGTTTCTGATCTCGGCCGTAGTGCTCGGCATCGCGGCGGCGATAATCATGGGGTCGCTCGAGGACGTGCTCACGGGCTCGTTCAGCAAGCACGACAGCGAGATCTCGGATATTCTGAACGGAGACGACACGGACGACGAGGGACAGGGCAGCGCCACGGTCAAAAACGATCTGACTGACCTCTCCGGAGAATCCTTCTCCGTGCTGTGCGTCATGACGGACTACCGCCCGGACGTCTACGATTATACGATGAGCGACGCCGACGGCGTCGGTATCTTCAAGGACGGCGTCCGCCGCTACGGAGCCGCGAAGATCTGCATCGTCAGATGCAGCAAGGAGACGGGAAGGTTCGTCTTCATACCCCTCTCGCCTCTGACGAGGGTCAGCACCGCCGCGGGCAACGAGAGGCTCTACGACGTCTACACGGACTACGGTATCGACTTCCTTCGCGCCAAGATAGAGGCGGTCACCGGCATACCCATCGACAAATACGCCGTCATCAACTGCAACAGTATGAATTCGCTCACAGGCGCGATAGGCGCCGTATGGTGCTCCGTCCCGTGCGACATTTACAGCGACGGCAAGGAGTTTCTCAGCGAGGCGGGCGTAAAGTCGGCAAAGAAAAAGGACCCGAAGGCGAAATTTGACCTTTACCTCGAGAAGTGCGAGGATTACATAGGTCCCTCGTCAATGGGACTCCTCCTCTTTAAGGATTATACGAACGGCATCGAAGACGAGCTGACCGTCAGCTCGATGTATTTGAGGGGCATTTTCCAGAACCTCGCGAAGTTCCCGGAGGGCTCTCTCGGGGCTTACTGGGAGAACATAAAGGCTTGCGTCTCTTTCACCGATATCGACTCCGACTTCGTAGTGTCGCACGCGGAGCTTGTCGCCGCGTACAACGAGCGCCTTGCGAAGACCGTCAAGGCGATAGGCGTCTTCAGGACATCCGGCGACGACGGTGAGCCGTATTTCGATCTCGACCAGTCGAGAACGGTCGACAATCTTTCCGAATACAGATAATTATTTATTTAACATAGACAGGAGTACCCAATGAACAATCAGGAAAAGACAATGGACAAAATCGTCGCTCTGTGCAAGAACCGCGGCTTTATATTCGCCGGGAGCGACATCTACGGCGGGCTCGCAAACACGTGGGACTATGGTCCTCTCGGCGCGAGACTCAAGAACAACGTAAAGGACACCTGGCGCAAGAGATTCATCCAGGAAAGACGCAACAGCTTTGAGATCGACGCCGATATCCTCATGCACCCGAGAGTGTGGGAGGCGAGCGGTCACGTCGCGTCGTTCTCCGACCCGCTTCTCGACTGCAAAGAGTGCAAGATGAGATTCAGAGCGGACAATCTCATCGACGACTTCGACCCCGAGGCTCACGCCGACGGTATGACGAAGGAGGAGATGTTCGACTACATCAAGGCTCATTCCATCCCCTGCCCGCACTGCGGCAAGCACAACTTCACCGACATCAGAGAGTTCAACCTTATGTTCCAGACGTTCCGCGGCGTTACGAACAACGCTAAGAGCGTCATCTATCTGCGCCCCGAAAACGCGCAGGGCGAGTACGTGAACTTCCTCAACGTACAGAGAACGATGAGAGCGAAGCTCCCGTTCAGCATAGGTCAGATAGGCAAAGCGTTCAGAAACGAGATAACCCCCGGCAACTTCACGTTCCGCACGATAGAATTCGAGCAGATGGAGTTCCAGACCTTCTGTCACGAGGGTGACGACACCGGGCTTTACAACTACTTCAAGGAATACGGAAAACGCTATTTTATGGATCTCGGGATCCCCGAGGAGCATCTGCGCTTCCACGATCATGAGAAGCTCGCGCACTACGCGAAGGCGGCGTGCGACATAGAGTTCCTCTTCCCGTTCGGCTGGGGCGAGATCAACGGTACGCACAACAGAACGAACTTCGACCTCACCCGTCATCAGGAATACAGCGGTCAGAAGATGGAATACCTCGACCCCGATACGAACGAGAAGTTCATCCCGTTCATCGTCGAGTCGACCTACGGCCTTGACAGAACGGTCCTCGCGCTCATTTGCGAGGCTTACGACGAGGAGGTCATCGACGCCGAAAAGAACGACACGAGAGTCGTCCTTCACCTCTCGCCCGCCGTCGCGCCCTTCAAGTGCGCGGTCCTTCCGCTCTCGAAGAAGCTCTCGGAAGCTGCGATCACGAACGTCTACGACAAGATCAAGGGCTCTTTCATGACCGACTTCGACGAGACGGGCTCTATCGGCAAGCGTTACCGCCGCGAGGACGAGATAGGCACGCCCTTCTGCGTGACCTACGACTTCGACTCGGAGAACGACGGCTGCGTCACGGTCCGCGAGCGCGATTCGATGGAGCAGGTAAGAATACCGATCGGCGAGCTTGAAGCTTACATTTCCGATAGAATAAAGTTCTGAGGGAACTTTGAAAATTTATATAAGGAGATAACATGAACATCACTTTATCCAAAGACGACTCATCCGCCTTATGTACCACGTCCGGCGCCGAGCTTATCTCGTTTGAGAAGGACGGCACGGAGTATTGCTGGTACGGGATACCCGAGCACTGGTCGGGCAGAGCGCCCGTCCTCTTTCCCGTTTTATGTTCGCCGAAGGACGGCAAGATAATCGCGGACGGCGTGGAGTACGAGATGCCGAAGCACGGTCTCGCCCGTCACGAGGAGTTTACGCCCGTCGAAGTGACCGATTCGAAGGTAGTCTTCGAACTTCACGAGAATCCGGGCACCCTCGAGCACTATCCTTATCCGTTCTGCCTCCGCGTCACTCACGAGATAACGGACGACGGATTTGAGACGGCGTACCGCGTGACGAACACGGGCTCGGGCGACATGACCTTCTGCATCGGCGGACACCCGGGCTTCAACTGCCCGCTCCACGACGGAGAATCGTTTGAGGATTACAGCCTTATATTCGAGGATTACGGCGACGCTGTAATGTCGATAACGCAAGAGGGCACGGGCTATATGTGCCCCGAAATACCCAAGCTCGACCTTGTAAAGAACGGCGAGCTTCCCCTTCGTTACAGCGATTACGACAACGACGCGCTTATCATCGAGAACCTTCCGCGCCGCAGCGTGAAGCTCGTGAACCGCGAGACGGGTCACGGGATAAAGTTCGATTTCGACCGCTTCGACGCGCTCGGGATATGGACGCCGATAGGGAAGGAATCACCGTTTATATGCCTCGAGCCGTGGTGCGGTCTTCCCGCCTCGACGGACGAGACGCCGGAGCTTACGAATAAGAAGTACGCAAGAACGCTCGCCCCCGGAGAGTCGTTTGAGACTTCCTACCGCGTGACGGTGATCTGATGTACGACCTCACAAATCCGAGGGTCGTGAGAGAGCTTCTTGAAAAGTATTCTCTCGCCCCCAAAAAAGGATACGGACAGAATTTTCTTATAAACCGCGACGTACCGTACAGAATAGCGGCTTCCGCCGCGATCGGCAGCGACGCGGAGTATTCGGAGGCGCCGCGCGCGGACGGCGTGACGGCGCTTGAGATCGGACCCGGCGTCGGATCCATGACGGTCTGCCTCTCGGAGCTGTTCGAGAGGGTCGTCGCGGTCGAGATCGACCGCGGGCTTATCCCGCTTCTTGAGGACGTGCTCGCCGGTTTTGAAAACGTTTCCGTCGTGAACGCGGACTTTCTTAAGATCGACTTATCGGAGCTTTTGAAAGATACGGAGGGACCCGTGCGCGTATGCGCCAACCTTCCGTACTACGTCACGACGCCGGTGATCATGAAAATCCTCGAGGAGGCGCCGGAGGGACGGAAGATAGAATCGCTGACCGTTATGATCCAGCGCGAGGTCGCCGACAGACTTTGCGCCACGGAGAGCGACTCCGAGTACGGCGCGGTGACGGCTTCCGTCGCGCTTCACGGAAAGGCGGAGCGGCTTTTCACAGTCGCCCCCGGCAACTTCTATCCCGCTCCGAAGGTGACGAGCGCCGTCGTGCAGATAAAGCTTCACGAAAACGGCGTCCTCGACGTCTACCCCGACGCGTCGAAGGATAAGGCGGAAAGAGAGGAGTTTGTCGCTCGCGTCAAGCGCGTTATCGAGCTTGCTTTCCTCCAGCGCAGAAAAACTCTCGTCAACGCGCTCTCCGGCGCGTTCGCAAAGGAGAAGGTCCTGTCCGCTCTCGACGATGTGGGGCTTCGTCCCGACGTCAGAGGGGAAAAGATATCGCCTTATAATTTCTGCCGTTTGACGGATATTCTTTACAAATAAAAAAACGCCGCTTGGGGCACTCACCATAAGGAAGGTGCCCCAAGCGGCTCTTGTATCTGAATTGATTATTGTTTGATGTGGGATCGGCGTGGCCTTA
>CADBQA010000142.1 GCA_902796675.1 uncultured Ruminococcus sp. | reverse complement strand
GGGAACAACGAGGACGGAAAGTACAAGGTGTCGAAGATCTCGGTGGGAGGGAAGAATATTTCCCGCTTCACCGTCGTGCTGTCCGAGGACGCCGATCCCTGTCTTGAGTACGCCTCGGAGATCTTCGTCGACAGGATAAACCACGCGTGCGGGTATAAACTCAACGTGACGCGCGGCGACACCGACGGATACGCGATTAAATTTTCCCATGATCCCGCATACGGGTGGGAGAGTTTCAGAGTTTTCGTCGATGGTGACGGCGACCTCGAGGTCGTCAGCGGTACGAAGGACCGTCAGCGCGGCGCGATCTACGCCGTATATCATCTGCTCGAGGAGTTCGTCGGGTACAGATTTCTGATGTGCGACGACTACGGGTGCGAGAGTGAGCTCGACGTTAACGGCAAACGGAACGGCAACGTCGTCTACCTCTACAAAGCGGACGCGGCGGACATTCCGGCGTGCCTCGACGAGACTGTCGAGCCGTTTGTAAAATACCGTGAGATAGCGCAAGAGGGCAAGAGCTATGAAACCATGCGCTGGCTTCATATCAACGACGACCCCGGCGGCGGACCCGACCAGGCAAGGTACGGCTGGCGCGTCGGCACGCTCTATATGCACGCCCATTCCTACGCATACCAGATGGCTGGCCCCGATAAAATGTACGCTCACCAGTGGATCGAGGAGCAGGGGCTCCACGACACTCAGCCCTGCCTCACGAGCGATGAAACTTACGAGAAAATAATTGTGTTCAACAGCGCGCTCGTCGATCAGCGCGCCGTCGGCGGTTGGCAGATCTGCGGCCTCAATTACACGCAGGTGTCCTGCTCGCCTAACGACAACACGAACTTCTGCCGCTGCGAAAACTGCAAAAAGGTTTACGCGGAGGAGGGGAGCATCGCCGGGACGGTCTTCAGGCTTGCAAACCGTGTCGACGAATATATGGGCAACCGCTATCCGGGTATCGAAACGTATACGATAGCGTACTGGGACGCGCGCCGTCCTCCGAAGTACACACGCCCGAGAGATTCGGTATGTGTCTGCTACTGTATCGCCGGGTGCAACAACCATCCGTACGACAACGTCGGGCTGTGCGAGGAGACCGGCGGCAACGTCCGTCTGCAGCAGCGAAACTGGGACGGCACGACGAGAAACAGCACGAACGTCGACGATATGGCATACTACCGAGAGTGGCAGGAGATATCGGACAATATTCAGATATGGTATTACAGCACGGCGGGCGGATATTATCTCGCGCCGGCGCCGAACGTTTTCAATATTTATAACGACCTTAAATTCCTCGTCGACACCGGCACCACCGGAGTTTATTTCGAGGGCAACGGAGCGAAGTTCAGCTTCGAGTATCTCAAAGGCTATCTCGCGACGAGGATGATGTGGGACCCGTTTATGACGGAAGAGGAGTTCAACGACCTCATAAACGAATTTCTTATGATCTGCTATGGAGAGGGCTGGACGTATATTCGCGAATATCTCGAAATGTCGAACCGCGCCGGCGACCTTCAGGGCTGCTGGATCAACAACTTCGACAGACCGTGGAACCAGTACAACGAGGAGTATTTCAGGGATAACTATCATTATATGGCGTCCCTTTTCGACAAAGCCTATGAAGCCGCCGCGAACGACGCCGAACGCGAGCGGATCCTCGACGTTCGTATGCAGTGCGACTTTCTCGGTCTCTCCGCAACGTACGAGCGCGACTATGCAAACGGCGACGCGGAAACGAGGGCTGAATACCTCGAACGCTACACCGCGCTCTATAACAGAGTAGTCTTGAGAAAGGTGCGCGTCGCCGGAGTAAACCCCGGTCACTTCACCGGCTGCGACAACTTCCCGGCGGACTGCAAGGAGGAGCATCTTATATGCCCGATGAGGTGGATCATGGACGACTTTGACGGCTACTGGCACTACGTCAACGGAAGATGGATATAAAGGAAGATCGATATAAAACAAAAACGGCAGGGCGCGCCCTGCCGTTTCAGAGCGAAGACAAACTTGGTAGAACAGCAATGACAAGCAAAAAGGTGACATAAGCATTACATCATAAAAAGATGAAATATCACCGAAAATCAAAGAGGACGGGGCTATGG
>CADBQA010000141.1 GCA_902796675.1 uncultured Ruminococcus sp. | reverse complement strand
GCGGTCGCCGCCCTCGGGGCCGAGGTCGATGATATAGTCGGCGGTCTTGATGACGTCGAGGTTGTGTTCTATGACGACGACGGTGTTGCCCGCGTCGACGAGGCGTTCGAGTATCTCGATGAGGCGCTCGACGTCGGCGGCGTGGAGCCCGGTGGTGGGCTCGTCGAGGATATAGATCGTTTTTCCGGTGCTTCGCTTGGAGAGCTCGGTCGCGAGCTTTACGCGCTGCGCCTCGCCGCCGGAGAGGGTGGTGGAGGACTGGCCGATCTTGATATAGCCGAGACCGACCTCGCAAAGGAGTTTCAGGCGCGAGGAGATCTTCGGTATCTCCGAGAAGAACGACGCGCCCTCCTCCGCCGTCATATCGAGGACGTCGGCGATGCTGCGGTCTTTGTACTTGACTTCGAGCGTTTCGCGGTTATAGCGTTTTCCGTGGCAGACGTCGCAGGTGACGTAGACGTCGGGGAGGAAGTGCATTTCTATCTTCTTGACGCCGTCGCCGTCGCAGGCGTCGCATCTGCCGCCGCGGACGTTGAAGGAGAATCTGCCCGGTCCGTAGCCGCGCATATTGGCGGCGGGCGTCTTCGCGAAGAGGTCGCGGATGTCGGCGAAGAGCCCGGTGTAGGTCGCGGGGTTGGAGCGCGGCGTTCTGCCGATGGGGCTCTGGTCGATCGCGATGACCTTGTCGAGCGCCTCGACGCCGTCGATGCCGTCGTGGTCGCCGGGCCATGAGGCGGCGCGGTTGAGTTTTCCGGCGAGCGACTCGTAGACTATGGAGTTCACGAGCGAGCTTTTTCCGGAGCCGGAGACGCCCGTCACGCAGATGAAAGTGCCGAGCGGGAAGTCGACTGTGAGGTTTTTGAGGTTGTGCTCCCTTGCGCCGCGGACCGTGAGGACGTGGCCGTTCCCGGGGCGTCTCGTCTCGGGTATCTTTATTTTTCTTCTTCCCGAGAGGAACGCGCCGGTTATCGACTTTTCGCACTTGCAGATCTCCTCGGGTGTGCCCGCCGCGACTATCTCGCCGCCGTGGACGCCGGCGAGGGGTCCGATGTCGATGATATAGTCCGCCGACATCATCGTCTCCTCGTCGTGCTCGACGACGATGACGCTGTTGCCGAGGTCGCGCAGGGATTTCAGCGTGTTGATAAGTCTGTAATTGTCCCTCTGGTGAAGACCTATCGACGGCTCGTCGAGGATGTAGAGGACGCCCGCGAGGGCGGAGCCTATCTGCGTCGCGAGGCGTATCCTTTGCGCCTCTCCGCCGGAGAGCGTGCCGCTCTTGCGTGAGAGGGTGAGGTACTCGAGCCCCACGCTGACGAGGAAGTTGAGGCGGCTTCTTATCTCTTTGAATATCTCCTTGCCGATGAATTTCTCGGTATCGGTGAGGTCGAGGGAATTTATGAATTCAAGCGCGCCTTCTATGCCGAGGTCGCAGAATTCGGCGATGTTCTTGCCGCCGACTGTGACGCCGGACGCCTCCGGGTTGAGGCGCGTTCCGTGGCACTCGGGGCAGGGGAGCTCTTCAAAGAACTGAGTGTAATATTCGCTGTCGTAAAAGACGCTGTTGGTGTTCATTCTCGAGGTGATGATCGGGATGACGCCGTCAAACGTCACGGTCTGCTCTCTTACGTACCCCCCGAAGCCTCGCGAGACGTCGTATTTCTTCGCGCCGGTGCCGTAGAGGAGCGCGTTAAGCGCGTCGTCGGAGTAGGTCTCTATCGGCTGATCCATTTTGAATCCGGCGTACTCGCCGACAGCCTCGAAGACGGGGCCCGACCAGGTCTCGGGGCCGAGCGTTTTGAAGCCGTTCACCTGTATCGCGCCGTCGAGCAGGCTCTTCGAGCGGTCGGGGATTATCTTCGCGACGGAGATCCTCTGCATGACGCCGAGGCCCGCGCACTTCGGGCAGGCGCCGAAGGGGTTGTTGAAGGAGAACATCCTTGGCTCGAGCTCGCCGATGCTGACGCCGTGCTCCTCGCAGGCGTAGGAGGTCGAGAACTTTATGTCCTCGCCGTCGCCCTC
>CADBQA010000140.1 GCA_902796675.1 uncultured Ruminococcus sp. | reverse complement strand
GTTTGGCACACAAACGTCCTGCTTGCTCCGATATGCGGCAAAAAACCGACTGAAGTCAGGAAGGATCCTTACCTCAGTCGGCTTTTTATAAACTGTCCTTTAGGACACCTTGCAAAAGACGGCGTTTTTTTTCGTTTTGTGTTGATTTTGAAGGCAAAAAAAAGAAGGCACCGGCGGGAAAATACGCGTGGCGGCGGGCATTTTGCCCGCCGCTCTTTTTATACCGACACGGCTCGATGTGGGCATCGAGCCCTACGGATGTGGGCATCGAGCCCTACGGATCTGCAGGTGTTCCTTCATTATTACCTGATCATTGCCGCTTTGCCAAGTTTGTCTTCACTCTGAACTGACAGGTGCGGTCAGCTCTTTACTCTGTTTTTTCGGTTTTTGAATCTGTTTTCAAGACTGTAAAGTCTTTCTTTAAGCTTTAAGGCCTTGAACAGATAATGCCTTATCAGGTCGATCAAGGTACAGGTCAGATAAACAGCTATGACGACGCCGAGCAAGGCGGGGATCATCTTGTAAACGGGTAGGTTTGCGATCCATACGAAGCTCCCTTTGATGAGGCGCGCTCTTATCTGCGGATGCTCGTGGATAAGATAGACGCTGAACGCGAGCGGCGACAGGAAGGAAACCGCTTTAATTACGGCGGGGCGGAGTTTTATCTTTTCAAACGCCAGAACGAGCGATACCGCCGCTCCGATGACGGTGAGGGACATATAACTGACGAGAGTGTTCTCGAACTTTATCTTGCCCCATATTCTGACCGAGATAAAGCGAATGAAGAATTTCGAGGCAAAGGTCGCAAGTACGAACACGATATACGCGGAAGTGAAGATCAGCGTCCTTCTCGACTTTATCTTATTGAACAGACCGTATTTTCTTATGTAGCCGCCGAGAAGATACATTATCATCAACCACAGAGCGGAGTATCCGTCGTGCAGGTGCGCGACGTCTCCGAACAGCTTGCTTGAAAACGGATACACGACGGAAAAAACTATAAAGAGCGATATCAGTGTTACGCGCAGCTTTCTCTCCGAAAGTCTGTTTAGCGCTTCGTTGAGAACGGGGATAAACAAAAACATGATCGCGTAAGCGGTGAAGTACCAGTATTCCCCCGAGAAGATCGGAACGAACGAGGAGAAAAGCGCCTTACGCCCTATTTCAGCAGGGAAAATACATTTGCAGATAAGGGTTATCCCGACGGAATAAAACGCCACGCGGCACCATAGAAGAAGCAGATTGCTGAATTTATATTTTGAGTAAACGCCGACGTAGCCGGAGATCAGCGCGTAACAGTTGACGGCACAATATGATGCGATCTCAAAAAGCCACGCGACGCGGAAAAGGTGCGACCCGGCATTATCAAGGACGCCGCCGTGCCCGAGGACGTGAAGGAAAACTATCATTATCATCGAGACGATCCTAAGCGCGTCGATGCCATAATTTCGGGAGTTTTCAGCCGATTCGCGCCTTTCGGCGGGGGCGGTGATCCTGTCTGTCACTGTTCTCTCCTTTCAGTGAGGTTTTTAATACTATAACATATTTTTCAAGCTTTATCAACCGGACTTTTCAATATGTTTTGAAAAAGGGGTTGACAAATGAGGTTTATCGGAGTAAACTTATAGTGGTTTATCCGAATAAACCCGTTTGGAGGGGATAAAAATGAACGAGATCGAACTCGGCGCGGTACAACTGAAATTCGCCGATATAGTATGGGAGAGGGAGCCGGTGTCCTCCGGCGAGCTCGTAAAGGTGTGCGAGAGGGAGCTTAACTGGAAGAAGCCGACGACGTACACCGTTCTCAGGAGGCTTTGCGAAAAGGGGATACTCAAAAACGAAAACGGGGTCGTCTCGTCCCTTATACCGAGGGATGAGTTTTACTCCGCGAAGAGCGAACAGATAATAGAGGAGTCGTTCAACGGCTCGCTTCCGGCGTTCGTCGCCGCGTTTATTTCGAGAAAGGAACTGACGGCGAAGGAGGCGGACGAGATAAGAGAGATGATCGACTCATTCAAAAAGGAGGGTCTGGAGTGAGCGCGGTTTTTATAAAAATCCTCAATATGAGTATTAACGCGAGCTGGATCATTCTCGCCGTTATCCTCACGAGGTTTATTCTGAAGCGCGCCCCGAAGTGGATCGTCTGCGCTCTCTGGGCGCTCGTGTCGCTTCGCCTCGCGCTTCCGGTATCGTTCAAAAGCTCCGTCAGCGCGGTCCCGAGCGCCGAGACCATCCCGCAGAATATCACCGTCGCCGCGAGACCTCAGATACACTCGGGGATAAATATGATAAACAGCGCGGTAAATCCGGGGCTGTCGGCGTCGCTTGCGCCGTCGTCGCCCTCCGGCGCGTCGCCGGTCGAAAAAATAATGACGGCGGGGGCTGTCGTATGGCTCGTCGGCGTCGCGGTAATGCTCGTTTACGCGCTCGTCAGTTACATAAGGTTAAAGAAGACGGTGGCGGCGTCCGTCAGCGTCGGCGGACGGGTCATGGCGTGCGACGAGGTGCGCTCGCCTTTCATCCTCGGCGTCTTAAAGCCGAAAATATACGTTCCGTCTTCGCTCTCGGGTGATACGCTTAAATACGTGATAAGTCACGAGGAGGCGCACCTGAAGCGGCGCGACCATCTTTGGAAGCCGCTCGGCTATCTCATCCTCGCCGTCTACTGGTTCAATCCGCTCGTCTGGGTCGCCTACGTCCTGCTCTGCCGCGACATCGAGGCGGCGTGCGACGAAAAGGTCATCCGCGATCTGGATAAGGACGGCGTTGCGTCTTACTCACAGGCGCTTCTCGAGTGCAGCGCCCCGAGGAGAATTATCTCCGCCTGCCCGGTCGCGTTCGGCGAAGTCGGCGTCAAGCAGAGGATCAAAGGGGTGCTGAACTACAAAAAGCCCGCCTTTTGGATCATAATAGCAGCCGCCATAGCGTCCGTTGTCATAGCCGTGACTCTGCTGACGGATCCTCCCGCTGAAGAGAAAAATAAAGACGGGTGGTATAAAATAGAATATGACCTCGGCGATACGGAAAAAGATTTTATTCAAATGCCGAAAAGCGCAAAAGCCGGAGACGAGGTCCGTATAACGACGAAAATGCTGTTCGACGCCGGTATTCACGTTTATGTGAACGGTCTGGAGCTTGATTATGCGAGCCTTGACGTCGGTAACTGGATGTACACCTTCGTAATGCCCGAGAAAGACGTACTTGTAACGGCGCGGTTTTATACAAAAGCCGAAATATGGGGAGGGAACACGGATATCGATTCTCTGAAAGATGAATATCCCGGGTACTTCGGACTTGACACGACGAAAGGTCTTGAGGTCTTCGTCTGGCAGATGGCGCCGCGGAGCTATTCGTTCGGGCTGACGTCCGGCACCAACCGCGAGAAGACGCTCGAAGAGCTGATGAGCCTGAAGGGCGCGACGGCAGCGGAAATGAGCGCTATTCTTTCGACCTATGATATTGACAGTAGCGATATATCCATCATCCCGTGGCAAAATCCGCTTTCGAGCTATATTTCCGAATACTTTATGACCTATCAGATCGACGACGCCGCATCGGTCGAGGTTCGCAGGGAGATTTACATTGAAACAATACGGCATATGCTGTTCGGAGGTGAGAATGAGCAGCACATTTTGACGGAATTGAATTCTTACACCGTACACGCGAACTACACAAACGATCCTCTTGCGTATGAATGTCTGAACGCGGACCGTCTGATTATTAATTCCCAAAAGCATTTTCCCGTCTACAAGATTGACACGGCGGAGGATCTTGCATGGTTCAAAGAAAAATACGGCGCCGTCTTCGCGCTCGATCAAGGATATGATGAAGTACCGTCCTTCAACGATATGACGTCCTCGTACTATGAGAACTTTTTCTCGGATGAAACTCTGATCATTGCATACGTGACGTCGAACAGCGGATCGCTGCGGTATGAGCTTCAGGACGTCGAAACGGCGGGGAACGCCCTTTGCCTCGACATTGTTTTGGCAAACAGACCGGAGGAGTACACCGACGATATGGCGGGTTGGCTCGTTGTCGCCGAATTTGCGGATACCGATATCGCGGATATAACGGAGTTTGACGCGAAGCTCACGGAGTCGGTGTTTTCTCCGTTTGAGGACGTGTCATTGAAAATCATCGAAGAAGATTTTAGATCGGAAAAACCGAGTATCAAGATCGAGTGGAAAAACTACGGTGAAGAAGAGTTCGCTTTAGGTTTTGAATACTGCCTGTATCATTATAATAACGGATTCCTCGAAAGAATGACCGGAAGTGATGAGATCGTCGTCAAAAGTTTTATGCACGTTCTCAAAAAAGGAGATTCTGTTGAGATATCCTACGATTTGTCACCGTTCGCACTTGAGGAAGGTGATGAGTACCGGATCTATTTGAACAGCTTTCAGCCGAGCGATTACTTTGTCGATTTCAGCGTCAAAAGCCCGGCGCAGGGCGACGTTACCTTATGGTTCGACATTTACAAAATTGACGACTCAACATGGAAAAAAGGGTATATCGAAACGCCGGTAGAAGGACTGACTGACACGATTTTACGTTATAGCTTTGACGGCTATCCCGTTAAGCTGGAGGCTATATCAGGAAATGATAAAAAAATAATATACAATGGCGGTATAAATAAAGCGTATTTTTGCGACTTGAACGGAGACGGGATACCGGAGCTATGCGTGGAAGCTTCTGTCGGATCCGGTGTTGAGCATTATAGTGTTGAAATCTTTGATATAGGTAATGGAAACACACATTACGGTCTTGCGGTTCCTATAAAAGATACGTTTTTACTAACTGAGCCTATTATATATAGTTATGATTATAAACTAAGAATGAATGACGATGTTTTATATGTGGAACAATATGATCCGTATAAATCCAAATTAATGATTTCCGAACCTCTGGCATTTGAGGGAGAATATACTATTTTTATAGATCTTCATAATCTTTACGGATACACGGGGAAAAGGCAATAACTGAATAATCAAACGAATCATAAACCGCCGTAGGGTCTACGGCGGTTTTTTGTTGACATCATGGCGGCGAAATGGTATAATTGAGATACAAAATGAAACGGATGATATATAAATGAAAAAACAGATCAAAACTACGGAAGCGATCTTCCCGATGCCGGTACTTCTCGTCTCGACTTTCAACGACGACGGAACGGTCGACGTTATGAACGCCGCGTGGGGCACGATGCTCGAGAGAGATCAGGTCGCGCTCAATCTGACGGAGACGCACAGGACCGTTCAGAACATCAAAAAAAGAGGCGGCTTCGTCGTTCACATAGCCGACGCCGCGCACGTCAAGGAAGCGGACTATTTCGGAGTGGTCTCCGGAAACAAGGTGCCCGACAAGTTTGAAAAGACGGGGCTGACGTACGAAAAATCGGAAGTCGTCGACGCGCCGGTCATAAACGAATTCCCGATAGCGATAGAGTGCGAGCTTATCGAATACAGAAGCGCCGCGGACGAGATCGGCGTCATCGGCAAGGTCGTAAGGACCATCGTCGAGGAGAACGTCATGAAGGACGGTAAGGTCGATATCGACGCGCTCGGCGCGATAGCTTTCGACCCCTACACGCTCGGCTATTACAAGGTCGGCGGCAGAGTCGGCAACGCCTTCCGCGACGGACTTGAGCTGAACAAATAATACAAATATAAAATGAAAAAAGGCTGAGTTATTCAGCCTTTTTTAAGTCTTTGAGGACGCGCCCGATATCGGCGTCGATGCAGATCGAGCATCCGGCGATATCGTCGGGGCAGGACGCGTCGCCGAAGTTTACGGTCGCGTAGGTCGCTTCCAAGAGCTTCCGTAAAAATAGACTAAAAATACGGTATAAAAATTCAAAATTTCGACGTGAGAAATAGCGCCTTTTTTCTTGACATCGGATCGTTTTATGTGATAGAATATATACGGATAATTTAATAACTTCCCGTTACTGACGGAATAATGTGGAGCACCACAGAGGAGCGGGAAGCGATCTATCGCCGACCGTCTGGGCACGCTCAAAACCTAAAGAGTACGAGTGCGCCCTTTTTTAATTTCTTACGAAGGAGATCGTCATGAAAAAAGTCGGTATCATAATGGGGAGCGACAGCGACCTTCCGGTGATCGAGAAAGCCGTCGCCGTCCTCAAAGAGTTCGAAGTACCATACGAGGCGCACATATACAGCGCGCACCGCACGCCGGAGAACGCCGCAAAGTTCGCAAAGAGCGCGAGAGCAAACGGATTCGGCGTTATCATCGCCGCCGCGGGCATGGCGGCGCACCTTGCGGGCGCCGTCGCTGCCAACACGACGCTGCCGGTCGTGGGCATCCCCTGCAAATCGGCGGCATTTGAGGGGCTCGACGCGCTGCTCTCGACCGTGCAGATGCCGAGCGGCATCCCCGTCGCGACGGTCGCCGTAAACGGAGGGGCAAACGCCGCGCTCCTCGCGGTGCAGATACTCGCCGTGGAAGACGCCTCTCTCGCCTCAAAGCTCGACGCGAAGAGGCGCCACGACGCCGATGCCGTTCTCGAAAAGGACCGCAGCGTCGCATCAAAACTGTAATTTCTTAAATAAAAGGAGATATGAAAAATGGAAATGAAGCTTGTTTACACGGGAAAGACGAAGAACGTTTTTGAACTCGAAAACGGAAACTATCTTCTCAAGTTCAAGGACGACTGCACCGGCAAGGACGGCGTTTTCGATCCCGGTGAAAACTCGATAGGACTTACCATCGAGGGCGTCGGCGACGTCAACCTCCGCATGACGGAGTTCTTCTTCGAGAAGCTGAACGCCGCCGGCATAAAGACTCATTTCGTAAAAGCGAACCTTGACGACACGACGATGGAGGTCCTTCCCGCGAAGGTCTTCGGGCGCGGTCTCGAGGTCATCTGCCGTCTTAAAGCGGTCGGCTCCTTTATCCGCCGCTACGGCGACTATATCGAAGAGGGCGCCGACCTTCCTTACTACGTTGAGACGACCTTCAAGGACGACGCCAAGGGCGACCCGCTCGTGACGAAGGACGCGCTCGTCGACCTCGGTATCATGACGGCGAAGCAGTACGACGACATCAAGGCGGAAACGCAGAAGATCACGAAGGTCGTCGCGGACGTTATGAAGGAGAAGGGTCTCGATCTTTACGACATCAAATTTGAGTTCGGCTACGACAAGGACGGAGAGGTAATGCTCATCGACGAGATCGCCTCCGGCAATATGAGAGTTTACAAAGACGGAAAGTATATCGACCCCATGACTCTTTCCGAGCTTTTCTTCGCTTGATTTTTCACATTATCGGGAGAATATAATGGGTGGTTTTTTCGGGATCTGTTCTGAAAACGATTGCATGGCTGACGTCTTCTTCGGCGTCGATTACCATTCTCATCTCGGAACGAGAAGAGCGGGTATGGCTTCTTACAGCCGCGACATCGGGCTTCAGAGAAAGATCCACAACATAGAAAACGCTCCTTTCAGAACGAAATTCGAGCGTATTTTCGACGAGATGGAGGGAACGAGCGCCATCGGGTGCATCAGCGATACCGACCCTCAGCCGATGCTGATACGCTCGAAGCTCGGCACCTACGCCATCTGCACGATAGGCGTCATAAACAACTCGGACGAGCTGATACAAAAATACCTGTCGTCGTCCGGCGGAGGGCACTTCGACGCGATGACCGGAGGATGTGTCAACTCGACGGAGCTTTTCGCCGCGCTCATAAATCAGCACGACGACTTCGCGTCCGGCATCAGAGCGGCGCAAGAGGCGATAAACGGCACGGCTTCCGTGCTGATCCTTCGCGACGACGGCTCTCTCATCGCCGCGCGCGACCGCCTCGGCAGGCTTCCGGTACAGATAGGGCGGCGCGACGACGGCTACGCCGTGACCTTCGAGTCGTTCACGCTTCCGAAGCTCGGCTTTGAAGAGGAGCGCGAGCTTGGCCCCGCTGAGATCGTCGAGATAACACCGATGGGGATAAAAGTGCTTGCCGAAGCGAGGAAAAAGAAGCGCATTTGCGCGTTTCTCTGGAGTTATTACGGCTATCCGACCTCGTCCTACGAGGGCGTGAACGTCGAGACGATGAGATACCGAAACGGCGAGATAATGGCAAGGAACGACCTTGAAAACGGGAATATCGACGATATAGATTACGTCGGCGGCGTCCCGGACAGCGGAACTCCGCACGCGATAGGCTACGCCAACGAATCGCACAAGCCCTTCGCCCGCGCGTTCATAAAATATACGCCTACGTGGGCGAGGTCGTTTATGCCCCCCAACCAGAAGGCGAGAAACGAGATCGCAAAGAGAAAGCAGATACCCGTACACGAGCTGATAAAGGACAAGAACCTGCTGTTCGTCGACGACTCGATAGTCAGGGGAACGCAGCTCCGCGAGACGGTCGAATTTCTCTACGAAAACGGGGCGAAGTCGGTACATATGCGCTCCGCTTGCCCGCCGATAATGTACGGCTGCAAGTATCTCAACTTCTCCCGCGCGACGGGGGATATGGACCTCATAGCGCGCCGCGTCATCCTCGAGCTTGAAGGCGAAGAGGGTTTCGATCATCTTGAGGAATACAGCGACGGGGCGACTCCGCGCGGCAAAAATCTGCGGCGCACGATATGCGAAAAATTCGGTTTCTCCTCGCTTGAGTTTCAGTCTCTCGAAGGGGTCATCGAGGCGATAGGGCTCCCCGAGTGCGACCTTTGCACCTACTGTTGGAACGGTAAAGAATAAGACAACGCCGCAAAAGCGGCAACGGAGGTTACAATGCACGAAATATCGAGATCGGAAGCATACGCAAAAGCCGGGGTCGATATCACCGCCGGCTATCGCGCGGTCGAGCTTATGAAGTCTCACATCGCGCGCACGGTCACGCCCGGCGTCACGTCGGACATCGGCGGCTTCGGCGGCCTTTATGAACTCGACCTTACCGGCATCAGCCGTCCCGTGCTCGTTTCGGGCACCGACGGCGTCGGCACGAAATTAAAGATAGCGTTCCTTATGGACCGTCACGACACGGTCGGCATCGACTGCGTCGCGATGTGCGTCAACGACGTCGTCTGCTGCGGCGCGAAGCCGCTTTACTTTCTCGACTACATCGCCTGCGGCAAGAACGTCCCGGAGAGGATCGCCGAGATAGTATCCGGCGTCGCCGAGGGATGCGTTCAGGCGGGCGCCGCGCTGATAGGCGGCGAGACAGCCGAGATGCCGGGCTTCTATCCCGAGGACGAATACGACCTCGCGGGTTACACCACCGGCGTCGTCGACCGCGATAAAATCATCGACAACTCCCTCACAAAAGAGGGCGACGTCGTGATCGCGCTCCCGTCGAGCGGCGTTCACTCTAACGGCTTCTCGCTCGTGCGCCGCGTCTTCGACGTCGAGCGCGCGGACTTGACCGCGCCCGTCGACGCCCTCGGCGGACGCAGCCTCGGCGAGACTCTCCTTGCGCCGACGAAGATTTACGTGAAGCCCGTCCTCTCGCTTCTCGAGAGCGTGAAGGTAAAGGGTATATCTCACATCACCGGCGGCGGATTCTACGAGAATATCCCGCGCTCCATCCCTCAGGGGCTTTGCGCGAAGATCGAAAAGAGCGCCGTGCGCGTTCTGCCGATATTCGATCTCATTATGAAGACTGGAAATATCGACGAGCGCGATATGTTCAACACCTTCAATATGGGCGTCGGCATGAGCGTCACCGTTGATAAGAACGACGCAGACCGCGCGCTCGCCGTCCTCCACGAAAACGGAGAGGACGCTTATATCATAGGTGAAATCGTATCATCGGAGGAGAGGGTCATATTATGTTAAGCAAGTTTTTGTCCGGCGTCTCCGCCGGACTTCTCATATCTCTCGGGGGCGCGGTCTATCTCGCGTGCGAGAACAAAGTCGTCGGCGCGGTGTTCTTCTCCATGGCGCTCCTATGTATATGCTTCAAAAAGTACAATCTCTACACGGGTAAGATAGGATATCTGTTCCGCGACCGCTCGCGCGACTATTTCGCGACTCTCGTCCTGGGTCTATTCGGAAACGTCGTCGGCACGGTCGCCTCGGCGTTTGCCGTGCGCGCGGCGCTCCCGAAGCTTTACGAGGCGGCGAAGGTCCTTTGTGAGGCGAAGGCGGAGCAGAGCTTCGTTCAGACTTTGATCCGCGCCGTATTCTGCGGCGTTCTCGTCTATCTCTCCGTCAGCCTCTTCGGCGAGCGCGGAGGCGCCCTCGCCGTCATTCTTTGCATACCCGCGTTTATTCTCAGCGGCTACGAACACTGCGTCGCAGATATGTTCTACTTCGCGCTCGGCTCGCCCACTTTCGGCGCGGTCGGATTTATAGCGATATGCGTTCTCGGCAACAGTCTCGGTGCGCTGATCCTTCCGCTTCTGAACTCCGCGGAGAGAAAGAAGGCGTGACGTGAGCAAAAGAAAAGCGAGAATCGCTGTGCTCGTCTCGGGCGGCGGGACCAATCTTCAGGCGATAATCGACGCCGCCTCGTCGGGGATCATAGTCAGCGGGGAAGTCGTACTCGTCGTATCCTCGAACCCGTCGGCGTTCGCGCTCGAACGGGCGAAGCGCGCCGGCATCCCCGCGGCCGCGGTATCTAAAAAAGAATGTTCCTCGCAGGCGGAGTTTGAAGGGAAGATCGTCGCTCTGCTCGAAGAATACGGTATAGACCTTATCGTCCTCGCGGGCTTTATGTCGATACTGAGTGAGGACTTCACGGGAAAATACCCGAGAAGGATAATAAACGTCCACCCGTCGCTTATCCCGTCGTTCTGCGGAGAAGGCTTCTACGGCCTTCGCGTACACGAGGCGGCGCTAAGGTACGGCGTCAAGGTCACCGGCGCGACGGTACATTTCGTAAACGAGATACCGGACGGCGGCGAGATAATAATGCAAAAGGCGGTCTCCGTCCGCGAGGGCGACACGCCGGAGAAACTTCAGCGGCGCGTCATGCGCCTCGCGGAGTGGAAGATACTTCCCGCCGCGGTCGAAAAAATATCGAAAGAAATAATTTCAAAATCAAAACCGTGAAGGAGTTTTCAAAATGGATGTTTACAAGCTCAAAAGCGTAAAAGAAGCGGTCGGCGCCGATCCCTACGTCGGGCGAGGCATCATCGTCGGCACGACGCCGTCGGGCAAAGCCCTCGTCGCGTACTTCATTATGGGACGGAGCGAAAACTCGCGCAACCGCGTGTTTGAAATGAGGGAGGACGGACTCTACACGAAGGCTTACGACGAGTCGAAGGTCGCGGACCCGAGCCTCATCATATACCGCGCGGCGGGCGAATATGAAAACAACACCGTCGTTACGAACGGCGACCAGACGGATACGATAATCGACGCGCTCGCCGCCGGCGGCACTTTTGAGAGCGCGCTGTCGACGCGAGAGTTCGAGCCCGACGCGCCTAACTTCACGCCGCGTATCAGCGCGATGGTGACGTACGGCGACGGCTCCTTCACATATAAAATGAGCATACTGAAATCCGCGGATGCGGAGGGGAGCGGCTGCGTGAGATTCTTCTTCAACTACCCCTCAAAGCCGGGCGTCGGACACTTCATCCACACCTACGTCGGCAACGGAAGTCCGCTTCCGTCGTTTCAGGGCGAGCCCGAGAGGATCGAGATACCGGACGACGCGGAAAAATTCACGGCGGACCTCTGGGAGGCGCTCGACGCCGACAACAGGATATCGCTCTACGTCAGCGAAGTCGGAGACTCAGAGGAAACGGAATATTTGATCAATAAAAACGGGGAGGACGAATAAAGTATGAAGGAATTTGAACTCAAGTACGGATGCAATCCGAATCAGAAGCCCTCAAAAATATATATGGCGGACGGGAGCGATCTGCCGATTGAGATTTTGAACGGCAGACCCGGTTATATAAACTTCCTCGACGCTTTCAACTCCTGGCAGCTCGTTAAAGAGCTCAAGGAGGCGCTCGGCCTTCCCGCCGTCACCTCCTTCAAGCACGTCAGCCCGACGTCGGCGGCGGTGGGCATACCGCTCTCCGATAAGCTAAAGCGCGCCTGCTTCGTCGACGACGTGCCGGAGCTCGATTCATCTCCCCTCGCGTGCGCTTACGCGAGAGCGCGCGGCACCGACCGTATGTGCTCCTTCGGCGACTGGGTCGCGCTCTCCGACGTCTGCGACGTCACCACGGCGAAACTGATAAAGCGCGAGGTATCCGACGGCGTCATCGCCCCCGGATACGAGCCCGAGGCGCTCGAGATACTGAAGTCGAAGCGCAAGGGCGGCTACAACATCGTAAAGATCGACCCCGCCTACGTTCCCGCCGAAAAAGAGACGAAGCAGGTATATGGCGTCACGTTCGAGCAGGGAAGGAACAATTTAAAGATAGGTCGCGAGCTTCTTGCAAATATCGTGACGGCTGAAAAAGAGCTTCCCGAGAGCGCGGCGCGCGACCTCGTGATCTCGCTCATAACTCTAAAATACACGCAGTCGAACTCCGTCTGCTACGCGGTAGACGGTCAGGCGATAGGCGTCGGCGCGGGTCAGCAGTCGCGTATCCATTGTACGCGCCTTGCCGGCACGAAGGCGGACACCTGGTTCCTCCGTCAGGCTGACAAGGTCCTCTCGCTTCCTTTCAGAGACGACATCGGCAGACCCGACCGCGACAACGTGATAGACGGCTACATAAATCAGAACGAAGAGGACGTATGCGCCGAGGGCAACTGGCAGAAATACTTCAAGACCCGTCCGGAGCCTTTCACGCGCGAAGAGCAGGCGGCATACCTCGCGGCGGTCGACGGCGTCGCTCTCGGCTCCGACGCGTTCTTCCCGTTCGGCGACAACGTCGAGCGCGCGAAGCGAAGCGGCGTCAGATACATCGCCGAGCCCGGCGGCTCGATACGCGACGACCTCGTCATCGCCGCGGCGGACAAATACGGTATGGTAATGTGCTTTACCGGAATGAGACTCTTCCACCATTGACAGGAGACTTTATGAAAATTCTCGTTGTAGGCGGGGGCGGCCGCGAGCACGCCGTCATCAAAAAACTGAAAGAAAACAAATCGGTAGAGAAGATATACGCCGCCCCGGGAAACGGCGGCATCGCGCGCGACGCGGAGTGCGTTCCGATCGCCGCGACGGACGTCGCGGGTATAGTCTCCTTCGCCGTCGAGCGCGGTATCGACTACGCCGTCGTGACGCCGGACGACCCGCTCGTTCTCGGGTGCGTCGACGCGCTGAACGAAAAGGGCATACCCTGCTTCGGTCCGGACGCGAGAGCGGCGGTGATCGAGGGGAGCAAGGTCTTCTCGAAGGAACTTATGAAAAAATACGGCATACCGACGGCAAAGTACGAGACCTTTTCCGATATGGATTCCGCGCTCTCTTATCTTGAGTCCGCGAAGACTCCCATCGTCGTCAAAGCCGACGGACTCGCGCTCGGAAAGGGCGTCGTCATCGCGGAGACGGCGGACGAGGCGAAGGACGCCGTCGTTTCGATGATGAGGGATAAAAAGTTCGGCAAGAGCGGCGAGAGCGTCGTCATCGAGGAATATCTGACCGGGCCCGAGGTATCCGTCCTCGCGTTCACAGACGGCAAGTGTATAAAGCCCATGGTATCCTCTATGGACCACAAGCGCGCAAAGGACGGCGACCGCGGTCTCAACACCGGCGGTATGGGTACCGTCGCGCCGAACCCGTACTACACGGACGAGGTCGCAGATCGCTGTATGAAGGAGATCTTCATACCGACGGTGGAGGCTATGAGGGCTGAGGGCAGAACGTTTCGCGGCTGCCTTTACTTCGGACTTATGATAACGGAAGACGGTCCGAAGGTGATAGAGTACAACTGCCGCTTCGGCGACCCCGAAACGCAGGTCGTGCTTCCTCTGCTCAAAAGCGACCTGCTCGATATCATGATCGCGACGACTGACGGCACGCTCGATAAGCAGGAGGTATCGTTCTCCGACAAGTGCGCCGCCTGCGTCATAATGGCGAGCGACGGGTATCCCGCCTCTTACGAAAAAGGCTTTGAAATAACTATTCCCGACGACGCGCTCGAAAAGGTATACGTAGCCGGCGCGAAGGAAAAAGACGGCGTCCTCGTCACGTCCGGCGGCAGGGTCCTCGGCGTCACGGAAGTCGCCGACACGCTCGCGGAGGCGCTCGCCGAGGCTTACGGGACCGTCCGACGCATTCATTTCGACAACGCTTACTACCGTCATGACATCGGCGCGCGCGCCCTGAAGGCAAGGGAGGTCTGAATTTGGTTTACAGAATCTACGTTGAAAAGAAAAGGGAGCTCGCGCTCGAAGCGAAGGCGCTCCTTTCCGACATAAGGGAGCTTCTCGGCGTCACGTCCGTCACGGACGTCCGCCTTTTCAACAGATACGACGTTGAAAATATCACTCCCGAGCTGTTCGACCGCTCCGTCAAGACCGTTTTTTCGGAGCCACAGCTCGACGAAGCGTCGTCATGCCCCGACCTTTCGGGCGCTGTCGTATTCGCCGCGGAATACCTTCCCGGTCAGTTTGACCAGCGCGCCGACAGCGCGGCGCAGTGCATACAGATAATGTCGCAGGGCGAGCGCCCGACCGTAAAGAGCGCGAAGGTTTATGCGCTTTACGGCGACGTCGGAGACGGCGAGCTCGACCGCATAAAAAAATACGTCATCAACCCCGTGGATTCGCGCGATGTCGGTATGGATATGCCGAAGACTCTGAGGACGGACTTTTCCGTCCCGACGGAGGTCGAGACGGTCGCGGGCTTTACGAAGCTCGACCGCGCGGGACTTGAAAAATTCGTCGCGGAGCTCTCGCTCGCGATGGACGTCGACGACGCCGAGTTCTGCCGCGATTATTTCGCGCGCGAAGGACGCGACCCGACGATAACGGAAATCAGGATGATCGACACCTACTGGTCCGATCACTGCCGCCACACCACATTCCTAACGGAGATCGACAGCGTCGAGTTCGAGGACGCCCTTCTCTCGCGGGCGTACGGCGAGTACCTTCGCGCAAGGGAGGAGGTCGGCGACAAAAAGCCCGTATCGCTTATGGATATTGCGACGGTCGCCGTCAAATATCTTAAAAAGGCGGGGAAGCTCGATCGCCTTGACGAATCCGAAGAGATCAACGCCTGCACGGTAAAAATCAACGTGACGCTCGACGGCGTGACGGAGCCGTGGCTCCTTCTTTTCAAAAACGAAACTCACAATCACCCGACGGAGATCGAGCCGTTCGGCGGCGCTTCCACCTGCATCGGCGGCGCGATACGCGACCCGCTCTCGGGACGCGCCTACGTCTACGGCGCCATGCGCGTGACCGGAGCCGCCGACCCGACGGTACCGGTGTCTGAAACGATCCCCGGCAAGCTTCCGCAGAGAAAGATCGTGACGGAGGCGGCGGCGGGGTATTCGTCCTACGGCAATCAGATAGGTCTTGCGACGGGGATCGTCGACGAGGTCTACCATCCCGGATACGCCGCGAAGCGTATGGAGATAGGCGCCGTTATCGCCGCCGCGCCCGCCGCTAACGTAAGGCGCATTCGCCCCGCTCCGGGCGACGTCGTCATCCTTCTCGGAGGCGCGACGGGACGGGACGGCATCGGCGGCGCGACCGGCTCCTCGAAGGCTCATAACGCGCACAGCGTCGAGACTTGCGGCGCGGAGGTGCAGAAGGGCAACGCGCCGGAGGAGAGAAAGCTTCAGAGACTTTTCAGAAATCCCGAGGCGGCGCGTCTCATAAAAAGATGCAACGACTTCGGCGCGGGCGGCGTTTCCGTCGCCGTCGGCGAGCTCGCGGACGGGCTCGACATAGACCTTGACGCGGTCCCGAAGAAGTACGAAGGACTCGACGGCACGGAGATCGCGATCTCCGAATCGCAGGAACGTATGGCGGTCGTCGTCGAACGGGACGACGTCGCAAGATTCCTCGAGCTCTCGAAGGGGGAGAACCTGTCGGCGACGCCCATCGCCGCCGTCAAGGAAGAACCGCGTCTTACGATGACTTGGAACGGCAAAAAGATCGTCGACATCAGCCGTGAATTTTTGAATTCCAACGGCGCGAAAAAGCATATCAAAGTACACGCCGCCGCTCCCGGAAGCATAAAAAAAGAGGTCGAGGGCTCCTTTACCGACAACCTGAAGAGGGTCGCGTCCGACCTCAATACCTGCTCAAAACGCGGACTTGCCGAGAGATTTGACTCGACTATCGGCGCGGGCAGCGTTCTCATGCCCTTCGGCGGCAAATATCAGCTGACCCCGGCGCAGGCGATGGTGCAGAAGATCTCGTCTCCGCGCGGCGAGACGGACGACTGCTCGCTTATGGCGTGGGGATTCGATCCGTACGTAACTGAGGCGAGCCCGTATCACGGCGCGTATCTCGCCGTCGTCGAATCCGTCTCAAAGCTGATAGCGTCGGGCGCGTCGTTTGACGACACCTACCTCACTTTTCAGGAGTATTTCAAAAAGCCCGGCGCCGACCCCGAAAGGTGGGGCGAGCCGCTTTCGGCGCTCCTCGGAGCGTTCAGGGCTCAAATGGACCTCGGTATCGGCTCGATAGGCGGCAAGGACTCCATGTCCGGCTCGTTTGAAAAAATCGACGTTCCGCCGACGCTCGTGTCTTTCGCCGTAACGACGGATAAGACCGGAAACGTCGTCTCGCCAGAGTTCAAAAAGGCGGGAAACAGCGTCGTTTTGCTCGCGCCCCGGTACAAAGATGACGGTCTTCCGGAGCCGGAGTCCCTCGTCGCGCTCTTCGGTCGCGTTACTGAACTCCTTCGTTCGGGCAAAGCCGTCTCCTGCGTCACGCCTACAAAGGGCGGTATCGCGCACGCCGTCGCCTCTTCCTGCTTCGGAAACGGATTCGGCTTCAAGTTCGGCGACGCTCTGACCGTCCCCGAACTGTTCTGCAACGCTTACGGCTCGTTCATACTTGAGATCGAGGGCGACGCGGCGCCGGACGCGGTCTTCGTCGGAACGGTCACGGAGAACGGAAAATTCACCCGCGGCGCGGAAGAAGTTTCGGTATCAGATATTCTTGATGCTTACGAGAGCCGTCTCGAGAGCGTTTATCCCTGCAATATAAAGCAGGCAAAGAAGGATTGCGCGGTCGCGGACTTTGCGGCGCCGTCGTACCCGTCGCCCGCGGTCAAGCACGCCCGCCCGAGAGTCCTTATCCCCGTATTTCCCGGAACTAACTGCGAATACGACAGCGCGAGGGCGGTCGAGAGAGCCGGTGCGGAAGCGAAGCTTATCGTAGTAAAGAACCTTTCGGCGTCCGACGTCTCGCGCTCGGTCGACGAGTTCGCAAAGGAGCTTGCCTCGTCTCAGATAGTCTTTATCCCCGGAGGCTTCTCCGGCGGCGACGAGCCGGACGGAAGCGGAAAATTCATCACCGCGTTCTTCCGCAACGCGGCGGTGCGCGACGGCGTCACGGACCTTCTTGATCGGCGCGACGGACTTATGTGCGGCATCTGCAACGGCTTCCAGGCGCTTATCAAGCTCGGGCTCGTTCCCTACGGGAAGATAATCGACACGGATGAGAACTGCCCGACGCTCACCTTCAACACGATAGCGCGTCACCAGTCCAAGATAGTCCGCACGCGGATCGTTTCGAACAAGTCGCCGTGGCTGTCGTTCACGGCGCCCGGCGAGATATACAGCGTGCCGATCTCCCACGGAGAGGGAAGGTTTTTCGCGTCTGACGGCGTTATCCGCTCGCTCGCCGAAAACGGACAGATAGCGACGCAGTACGTCGACCTCGACGGGGTACCGACGAGCGACGTGCGCTTCAACCCGAACGACAGCGCGTACGCGATAGAGGGGATCACCTCCCCGGACGGGCGCGTCTTCGGTAAGATGGGACACAGCGAGCGCGTCGGTAAGGATCTTTATAAAAACGTACCCGGCAACTACGATATAAAGATGTTCGAGGCAGCGGTCAAGTATTTTAAGTAAAGTAAATAAAAAACGGCGGGAGCGATCCCGCCGTTTATTTCAGCCGTCTAAGTTCCGTGTAGTAGCGTTTTTCGCAAGCCTCGCCCATGGAGAATGCTTTTCTCGGCAGGACGCCGTTCGCCTCTACGTAGGGGAAAAGCTCGGATTTGTCGATCCCGTCGAAAAGGAAGCCGACGCCGCTCTCCCTTGCGAGCGAGAGAAGCTCGTCCTTTCCGTGGATGTAGTCACACTTTCCGCCGCGCTTTGCCGTGTAGCGGTCTATCGCCTCCTGCAGAGTGCCGCAGACGACGGAGTCGTCCGTCTTCTTTACCGTAAAAGTTTGCTCGCCCTCCGGCGTGACCGCGGTGACAGACGCGCCGTCGCCCGCCGTCGCTTCTTTGACGAAGCGGATAAGGTCGTCTTGCTCGACCCCCGTCACGTGCTTGTATATCGGCTCGAAGACTATCGCGCGGTCTGTGATCGGGATAAGCTCGACGAGCGCGCGCGCCGCGCCGCGCGGGTCGGCGCCCGCCTCGCGGAGCTCCTCGAGGTACGCCTTCGCCGAGGCGAGGGAATGGTTTCCGTCGCCGACCGAGTATACTATTTTACCCGCCTCCGCGCGCTCTGTCTCGTAAGACGAGATCATCTCCTCCGCGCGAACGAGGATGTCGCCCGAGACGAGGCGGCCAGTGACGTGACCGCCGCCCTCGGCGAGGTCGAAATCGTAGAGCGTATGCATCGAATCCTTTGAAGACGTCAGCATATCGAAAAGCTCGGCGCCCTCGGTGAAAAGCATAACGTGGCTCGCCTCGTACGTCGAGTCCCGTCTTACGGCAAGGCGCGGAGGTATCCTCTCGACTACGGTCCCCTCGGTGGGGCGAACGGCGGGCGTTGATCCCTTTTTGTAGTCGTAGCAGTCGAGGTCCACGGCGCCGACGAGTCCCCGGCGGACGTCGCCGGACGAGAGAGTTCTCTCGACGTAGACGAGCGCGTCCTTATATTCTTTCAGTATTCCGGAGATCTTCTCCGGGTATTTTTTTATTCTTTCCTTCGCCGCCGTTTCACGGTCGGTCCCGAGGTACGCCTCGGGGAGGATGAGCCCGAGCGTCGACGCGCCGCGCGACGCCGCCCTTTCCGCTCTTTCCCAGTACGAGGGGTCGGACGTGTGCTGGTCGCACGCTATGACGGACCAGATGTTCCATCTTTCGTCTTCCGCCGCAAAGTAGGGGAGGAGAAGGTCGCATTTTCCGAAAACGCTCATAGTGTGTCGCCTTTCTTGTTTTTATAAGTCTATTATAACGCGGGGCGCGCCGCTTGTCAAAGTATTTTATAAATAAATATTGAAGTTTGTTTTTTTATGTTGTATAATTATAATTGATTTTTGTTTGCATCAGCGAAAAAAGGAGGCGATCGGTATGATGGGCCCGCCGAGAGGACCGGACTACGACAAGCTTAAACCGAAGAAGCCGAAAAACCTGCGCGACGTTCCGAGATACTTAAAGGAAGTCGTCGGCGGTTTTACGTCGCGCCTCTTTTACATATTCCGCCTCGTATGGGAAGCGAAGCCGTCGCTTCTGTTCCTTATGACGGCGAATTCCGTCGTAAACGGCGTGCTTCCGGTAGTCGGCGCGCTTATCTCGAAAGAACTTATAAACTCGCTCGTTACGATAGCGGTCAAGCAAGAGGGGGAGTTTTCATCAATAGCGGGTCTTCTCGTCCTTCAGTTCGTCTTTATTTTCGCGCAATCCGTACTTGCGCTCCTTTACGGCACCGTCACGAGGATATCTGGCGAGGTCGTGACGAATCACATCAAGCTGAAGATCCTCGAGAAGACGAAAGAGACGGATATTTCGTCCTTCGATATGCCGGAGTTTTACGAGAAGCTTGAAAACGCGAGCCGCGAGGCGAGCTTCAGACCTGTCTCGATACTTCAATCCGTCTTCGGGGTCGTCAGCACGGTGATAAGCCTCGTGTCGTTTATAGTCATACTCGTTTCGGTCTCGCCGATAGCGCCCCTTGCGATAATCGTCTTCTCGATACCGACGGCGATAGTCAGTTTCGTCTACCGCAAGAAGAATTTCGAGTATATGAGGCGCCGCTCGAAGGACCGCCGCCAGATGCAGTATTACGGCGACCTTTTGACTAACAAGGATATGGTGAAGGAGATAAGGATGTTCGGACTCTCCGACACCTTCATAAACTGTTATAAAGAGACCTTCGGTCGGTATTTTCTCGGGATCAGGCGGCTCATCTACGCCGAGAGCGGCTGGAACGTCGGCGTCTCGCTCGCCTCGAGCGGCGTCAACTGCGCGCTCTTTCTCTACATTGCGAGAAAGGTATACGACGGGGCGATAGCGGTCGGCGACTACACGCTGTACACAGGCGCGCTGAACTCCGTCGCGTCCTGTATCACCTCGCTCATCACGACCTTTGCGACGGTCTACGAGGGGACTCTCTTCATAGACAATATGATAGCGTTCATGAATGAGAAAAGCCGCATCAAGCCGCTCGGCGAGGCGCTTCACGTAAAGCGCGGCGTCGCTCACAGAATAGAATTCCGCGACGTTTGGTTCACGTATCCCGGCTCCGACCACCCCGTCATAAAAGGCGTCAACCTCACGATAAAAGAGGGTGAGACGGCGGTCCTCGTGGGGCTCAACGGCGCCGGCAAGACGACGCTTATAAAGCTTCTCACAAGGCTCTACGACCCGACGAGCGGAGTGATACTCCTCGACGGCGAGGACATCAGGCGCTACGACGTGAGTGAGCTTTACGGAACGTTCGGAATAATCTTTCAGGACTTCGGACGGTACGCCTTTACCGCGGGCGAGAACATCATGTTCGGAAACGTTTCCCGCGGATACGACGAGGCGGCGATCGCGGAGGCGGCGAGGAACGCCGACGCCGACGGCTTCATTGAAAAAATGAAGAACGGCTACTCGACGAGCCTTATGAAATATTTTGATCCGGACGGTACCGAGCTCTCGACCGGTCAGTGGCAGAAGCTATCCGTTGCGAGGGCGTTTTACGCCGACGCCGATTTTCTCATCCTTGACGAGCCGACGGCGTCGCTCGACGCGATAGCCGAGCAGGAGATCTTCGACCAGTTCGAGCGTCTTCGCGAGGGAAAGACGACGCTGTTCGTCTCTCACCGTCTATCGAGCGCGACGACGGCGACGAAGATATTCGTCATAGAGTCGGGCGAGCTTATAGAAGAAGGGAACCACGCCGAGCTGATGGCGCGTGGCGGCAAGTACGCCGAGCTTTTCACAACGCAGGCGAAAAGATACGTCGCCGC
>CADBQA010000139.1 GCA_902796675.1 uncultured Ruminococcus sp. | reverse complement strand
GAGAGTGGCGGAACTGGCAGACGCGCACGTTTGAGGGGCGTGTGGTTCACACCGTACGGGTTCAAGTCCCGTTTCTCGCACCAACAATAGAGGACATCCATTCGGATGTCCTTTATTGTTTATCACCTGAAACGGGACTTGAAGGGGAGCGGTAGTGAATTGACCGTCCGGGGGACGGTCAAGAGCCGCGGAAAGGTCTGCCCGCAGGCAGACCAAGTCCCGTTTCTCGCACCAACAATAGAGGACATCCATTCGGATGTCCTTTATTGTTTATCATCTGAAACGGGACTTGAACAGGAGGGAGCGTTCGAAGAACGCGGAAGGAAAAGCCTCCGGGGGAGGGTTTTCCGCCGACGCTGGGCGTGTCGGCACACGGCAGTGTGCCGAGCAAGTCCCGTTTCTCGCACCAACAACAGAAGGCACCCAATAGGGTGCCTTTTGTTTTATATGTTTTTGAACGTCGTAGTCAGCAGAATGGTGTCGCCGCCGTCGGAGACGGTCAGAAGCCCGCCTTTGATCTCGGCGGATATCTCGTCGCCGTCCTCCGGAAGAATCCTGCAAATACACTCCTTAACGGCGGTCACAAGGGGCGCGTGATTTGCGAGGACGGCGAGGTCGCCCTCCGTGCCTCTCACAAATAACGCCTCCGCGCCCCCCTCATAGGCGTTGCCGTCCGGCGTGGAGACCGTCAGCTTAAATGAATTCATTACATCTCCTTTGCCCTTGCGACGGCGTCGTCTATCGTACCGGCGAAGAGGAAGCAGGACTCCGGAACGTCGTCGTGCTTTCCTTCAATTATCTCACGGAAACCACGGATAGTCTCGGATATCGGAACGTAAACGCCCGGATAACCCGTGAACTTTTCGGATACGTAGAAAGGCTGCGAGAGGAATCTCTGTATCTTTCTCGCGCGCTGAACGAGCATTTTATCATCCTCGGAGAGTTCGTCCATACCCATGATGGCGATAATATCCATAAGTTCGGCGTATCTCTGGAGAATCCTCTGGACTTCTTTTGCGACGGCGTAATGCTCCTCTCCGACTATATCGGGTGAGAGGATACGGCTCGTCGATTCAAGCGGATCGACCGCGGGATAAATACCCTGCGACGCGATGCTTCTTGAAAGGACTGTCGTTGCGTCAAGGTGCGCGAAGGTAGTCGCCGGAGCGGGGTCGGTAAGGTCGTCGGCGGGAACGTAGACCGCCTGTACGGAAGTTATCGAGCCGCGTTTAGTCGACGTGATACGCTCTTGGAGAGTACCCATTTCGTTAGCGAGCGTCGGCTGATAACCGACCGCGGACGGCATACGTCCGAGAAGCGCGGAAACCTCGCTGCCCGCTTGCGTAAATCTGAAAATGTTGTCAATGAAGAGAAGCACGTCCTGCCCTTCCTCGTCACGGAAGTTTTCGGCGACGGTAAGGCCGGAGAGCGCGACTCTCATTCTCGCTCCCGGAGGCTCGTTCATCTGACCGTAGATCAAGGCGGTCTTGGAGAGGACTCCGGATTCTTTCATTTCATAATAAAGGTCGTTGCCCTCGCGGGTGCGTTCTCCGACTCCGGTGAAGACGGAAAGGCCGCCGTGCTCCTTCGCGATATTATGAATAAGCTCCATTATGATGACCGTCTTGCCGACGCCGGCGCCGCCGAAAAGACCTATCTTGCCGCCTTTGGAATAGGGGCAGATAAGGTCGATGACCTTGATGCCGGTCTCGAATATCTCGGTCGACGTAGAAAGCTCTTCATACGAGGGCGGCGCGCGGTGGATACTGCGACGAGGCGCGTCCTTTATCTCTTCCCCGCCGTCGACGGTATCGCCGAGAACGTTGAAGATCCTTCCGAGCGTTTCTCTGCCGACGGGCACGCTGATAGGCGCGCCCGTATCGGTCACGACGGTCCCTCTTGAGAGCCCGTCTGTCGACGCCATCGCGATACATCTCGCGGTGTTGTCGCCTATGTGCTGTGCAACTTCGACGGTCAGCTTTCTGTCACCGATCGGGATCGTCAGCGCGTTGTATATATGCGGGAGATTTCCCGCCTCGAATCGGACGTCGACGACAGGTCCCATGACCTGAACGACTTTTCCTGTATTAACGTTTTCCAACTGTATCACTCCTTACGTCAAGATCTGCCTGCTCCGGCAACGATCTCGGTGATCTCCTGAGTTATAGCTCCCTGTCTTGCCCTGTTATACTTGATGGTAAGATCGTCTATCATCTTCTTTGCGTTCTTGCCCGCGGCGTCCATGGCGACTCGCCTTGCCGCGACCTCAGACGCAAAGCTCTCTCTTACGCTCTCCATTATCACGCCGGAAACGTACAGCCTCACCGCCCACGGGAAGACTTCCTCCTCGTTCGGCTCGAATATCGTTCCGGATGACGAAGAGTCCTCGCGTTCAATGGGAAGCACCCACCTGACGTACGGCTCCTGCTTCATCATTGAGATATATTCCGTTGTGATGATCCCGAGGCGGTCATACTTTTCTTTTGCAAAGTCCGAAAGAAGATTCTCCGTCAGCGCGTCGGCGTCCGACGACGAAAATTTCTCGCACGACGCAAAGCCTTCTCCGAACTTGTCGCAAGCGCGCTTTCCGACGGGGATAAACTCCGCGTCCGGAAACTCTCTTGTGAGTCTGAACACGTTGTTGTTATACCCTCCCGCGAGACCGCGGTCGCCTGCTATGACGATGATGCGCGTTCTCTCGCCGCCGCTTCTCATATAAGGAGAATTACCGCAGCTTTTGCAGGCGGAGAGCGACTTCATAGTATCGGCAAGCGACGCGGCGAAGCTCTTCGCCTTTATCATCGCTTCCGTCGCGCGTCTGACCTTGGACGAGGCGACAAGCCCCATGGCTTTTGTAAGATGGAAGGTGGAATCGACGCTCTTGATCCTTGTTTTAAGGGCTTTAATATCGTAAGCCATTACTTCCTCTTCTTCATCTCGGCGATGGCGCGCTCGAGCGCGTCAACGTCTTCTTTTTCATAGTAACCTGTCTCGAATCTTTCGAGCAGGTCGGCGTATTTATCCTCAAGAAGAATATAAAATTCATTCTCCCACTCTTTGATCTTGGAGACTTCAACGTCGTCAAGATGGCCGTTGATAACGGCGTAGATGATAGAAACCTGGCATCCCGGTCTTATCGGCGCGTTTCTGTTCTGTTTCAGAACTTCGACGATACGCTCGCCGAGCGCGAGACGCGCTTTGGTGTCCGCGTCAAGATCGCTTCCGAACTGTGCGAAGCTCTTGAGTTCTCTGTACTGCGAATACAGGAGCTTGAGCGGTCCCGAGACCTTTTTCATCGCCTTGAGCTGGGCGGCGCCGCCGACTCTGGAGACCGATATACCGGGGTTGATAGCCGGCATTACTCCGGAGTGGAAAAGCTCCGTTTCGAGGAATATCTGCCCGTCGGTGATCGAGATCACGTTCGTAGGAATATACGCTGAAACGTCGCCAGCCTGTGTTTCGATAACAGGAAGCGCGGTGATCGAGCCGCCGCCGTACGCGGGGTCGACGCAAGCCGCTCTTTCGAGAAGACGGGAGTGAAGATAAAATACGTCGCCCGGGTACGCTTCACGTCCCGGCGGACGTCTTATGAGAAGGGAGAGTGCGCGGTACGCGACCGCGTGCTTGCTGAGGTCGTCGTAAATTATGAGGACGTCCTTACCCTGCTCTCTGAAATACTCCGCCATGGCGCAGCCGGAATACGGCGCGATATACTGGAGCGGCGCCGTGTCGGAAGCCGACGCCGAAACGATGATCGTGTGATCCATAGCACCGCAGCGTTTTAGTTCTTCCGCAAGCTGAACGACTGTAATGCTCTTCTGACCTATCGCGACGTAGATACAGATCACGCCCGAATCCTTCTGATTTATTATGGTATCGAAAACTATCTCCGATTTACCCGTCTGACGGTCGCCGATGATAAGCTCGCGCTGACCGCGTCCTATCGGGATCATTGAGTCTATCGCCTTGATGCCGGTGTGCATCGGAACGCTGACGCTTCGTCTTTCGATAATGCCGGGGGCTTCCGCTTCGATCGGCATCATCTTCGACGAGACTATCTCTCCCGCGCCGTCGATGGGTCTGCCGAGCGCGTCGACGACTCTGCCGAGAAACGCCTCGCCCGCCGGAACCGAAAGGACTCTCCCGGTGCGGCGGACCGTCGTACCCTCGACGATGTCGTTGTTATCCGAAAGAATAGCGACGGAAACGGTTTCCTCCTCGAGGTTTTGCGCGAGACCGAATGACCCTCCGTCAAATTCGAGAAGCTCGCCCGCCATACAGTTGCGAAGACCGTAAACGCCCGCGATATTGTCGCCTGTCGATATTACCTTGCCGGTCTCCGTCATCTCTATACGGGACTTATAGTTCTTTATCTGTTCTTTTATGATACTGCTGATTTCGTCCGGTGAACCTCTCATTTTTTGATCACTTCCTTCACCTCGAGAAGACTCTTTTTAAGGCTTCCGTCGATAACGGCGTCCTCGGTTTCGATTATAACGCCGCCCATGATCGACGGGTCGGTGACGTAAGTCACGTCGCACTTGCCCTTTACTATCTTCTCTATTTTCTTTTCGATCCGCTCTTTTTCCCCGTCGGTAAGCGCGAGCGCCGACGTGACCTTTACGGCGGAGCGTTTCATCTCCTCGCGGTACATCTTCTCATACTCCGCGACGCACTCGGGAAAAATCTTCATTTCTCCCGACTCCGCAAGTATTTTCAAAAAAGACGTAACGTACTCGGAAAATCTGTCGCCGACGGCGAGATCTAACGCCGCCGTTCTCTCCTCCCTTGTGAGAGCGGGAGACGACAGAAGCTCGGCGTACTCCGGAGTTTCATTGATAAGGCCCTCGAAAAACTTCAGCTCCTCAAGGTACTCCGCCTCTTTATTGTTCTCGAGCGCAAGCGAGAACAACGACTCCGCGTATTCTTTACTTGGCACCGTCATTCTTCGTCACCCATTTTGTTTATGAACTCGTCAACAAGTCTTCTGTGGTCGCGCTCCGTGACCTCGCGTCCGATGATCTTTTCGGCTATCTCAACCGACACGTCGGCGATATCGTCCTTAATGGATTCTTCCGCTTTGCGGCGTCTGAGTTCAGCTTCCGATTCAGCGTTCTTAACGATGAGGTCGGCTTTGTCCTTTGCCTCCGTAACGATCGCGACGCCGCGCCTCTCGGCGTTGTCCTTGGCGTCCTTAAGTATGCGTTCGGCTTCGTCGTCGGCGCTTGCAAACTTGGCGTCGAGTTCGGCTTTGACCGCTTCCGCCTCGGCGAGCTTGCCGTCCGCTTCCGCGAACTTAGCGTCGTACTCCGCCTGCCTTTCGGCAAGGACCTTTTTTACCGGCTTGAAAAGAAACTTTTTCAGGATCAGGAAAAGAATAACGAGGTTACACAGAGAGATCAGTATCAGCCATATATTGACGTTGATGATTTCCTGCGTCTGCATAGTTTAAGCGCCGACTGCGGTCTTGAGGATATCGACGAGCATATTGGGCGCGACGAATATAAGAAGGATAGCGATAACGAGAGCGTAAAGGCCGGTGGTCTCCGCGATAGCGCAGCCCATGATCATCGTAGACGTAACGCTGCTCTTCGACTCGGGCTGACGTCCGATGGCTTCACACGCTTTTGCGACAGCGTTGCCCTCGCCTATACCGGGGCCGATACCCGCGATCATCGCCATACCTGCGCCGAGAGCGCAGCATCCGAGAATAATACCGATTGCAAGTTCCATTTTAGTTTACCTCACTTTTTATAAGATCGTTTTTATTATTTTTCTTTTGTTTCCTTTTGAAATACAGCTCCTCCGGGAAACCGTTCGCGATATAAAGCATCGTCAGCATAGCGAAGATGAACGCCTGGATACATCCGGAGAAAATATCGAAATAAAGAGAAAGGACCGCCGGGATGCCGATGCGAAAGTACGGAAATGAGCCAAACGGTCCCGGGAGACCGCCGAAGATCGAGAGAGAAAGACCCTGCAGCGCGGTCCCGACAAGAGCCGATACGACGGAGCCGGAGAGAACGTTTCCGTAATGACGGAAGGACATCGAGATCGGCGTCGCGATCTCGCTTATGACGTTCATCGGCGTCATAACCACCGGCGACGCCATTTCCTTGATGTAATGCAGCGGTCCGCACTTCATTTTATAATAGGTAATGAGAATGAAAACGAGGATCGCCCATCCCGCTACCACGTTAAGGTCCGACGTCGGCGGGAAAAGCCCGACGAGAGTCAGAAGGCTTGAGAGCGCGGAAAGCGCGAGTATCGCCGCGATGAAGGGGGGAAAGCTCGAGAAATACGTACCCATATTGCTCTTCACAAGACTTTCCGTCTTTTCCACTATCCACTCGGCGACGATCTGCCTCGTACTGTCGGGTCTCGTCTTAAGTCCCCTCGTGAGGAATATGCACAAAAAGAGCACCGAGAGTATCACAGCGAGAGAATTTATCTGCGACTCCGTGACGTAAAGCGGCTGGATCGGCGTCGGTATCGTGAAATATATCAGCGGTCCCGATATATTTATACCGTCCGAGGCGGGGTTCGTCAGAACTTTCAGCACCATGCAAGCGACTATCGGAAGAGCCGCGAGAACTATAAGAAGACAGTCAAGCGCGTCAAGTTTTCGCTTTGCGCCTTTTACTTTATTTACATTCAATAAGAATCACATCCTTTTTACGAAAAGGTTAAACGCCTTTTATCCGTTATTTTCGCCGGGGTCGTTATCCTCGCCCTTGAGTTTGAACTTCGGTCTGAACATAACGACTATTCTCGGGAAGAAATAGGCGATAAGCAGGGGTATGATATTGAACACACCCTTCAAAAAGTACGCCGCGACGGCGATCCCGAGCATAAGGAGCTCACGGAAAACCATCGAAAAACGGACCGTGGTCTTAATTGTTTTCTCTTCCTTGCCGACTGAATTCTGTACCGTTATACCCATCAGAAAGAAGTTGAGTACCGACGCCGCGTAACCGAGCAGCGTGCCGAAAAGCACGGTAAGATCCCACTTGCCGATCACGAGAAAAACGGCGTTCATCAGTATTGATAACAAGGCGCTGCCCGCCGCAACGAATAGCGTCTCGCGTAAAACGATCCTGTCAATCTTTTTCATTACGATCACCGTGAAATTTTTAATCGTTTAATTATATCATATATTTTTAAACAGTTCAAGTGAAAATAATTAATAATTAAAGAATGTATTGATTTTAATAAATGAATATGATATCATAAAAACAGACGAAGGAGGAGTCGGTATGTTGCACGATTATTATGATTTGAAGGATCTTCCCGTTATTGACACGGGTTCGCGCCCCATGCAGGTCGCAAGCTTCGACAGGAAAGAAGAAAACGGCGACTGGGGACAGTTTTTGTATAAAGACGCCGACGGAGCGATGGTCATGCTCGAGGAGAACGGAGCCGGATGTATCAGAAGTTTCTGGGCAGCCGTCACAACCGACGACACCGAGATGAAAATATATTTCGACGGGGAGGCGGAACCGAGATACGTTTGCTCCGTCAGAGGATTTTTCAACGGTGCGGTCCCCGAGCTTTGCGGACCCGATAACACTTTTCTCGAGCGCGGTCAATGGGCGTACGGCGACTGCTTCTGCGGAAACTTCTTCAAGCCTTTGTATTTTGAACGCGGGATAAAGATCACCGTAACCGGGTCTAATCTTGATTTTTACTACCATATTCTTTACGAGCGTTTCAAGGACAACGTAAAGGAAAGACTCTCCGCGGGCGTCAGCGAAAAAATGCTGTCAGCTTTTGAAGGAAAGTATGAGCGTCCGGCGGAAGAATATACCGTCGTCAAGACTCTGAAGCTTGAACACAACTATACGGACGGATATATCGCCGACGAATCGGGCGTCGTGACAGAGTTCTGCATCGAGTACGACGAGGGGGTCGATCTTTCAAACGTAAAAATCGACTTTGCGTTCGACAATGACCCGATCTCAAAGATCGCCTGCCCGATAACGTACCTTTTCGCTGAACCGCTCGGTTACACAGGCATCGAAACGATCGCCGCTAAATCGGAAAAGGCTGACGGAAAGATCAGAATGCACTGCTATCTCCCGATGCCCTATTGGAAAAGGATCTCGATGTGCCTTGTCAAGTTTGTGGGAGACCCCGTAGAGCTTACGATCAAACTTAAAATCGAAGAAAACCGTTACGACCCCGAGACGACGGGACATCTTTACGTCAATTACAGACGGGGCGAGACGGAGCTCTTCGAGGACTGGAAGCTCGGAGAATTTTACGGCAGAGGGCACGTCGTCGGTCTCGTACAGACCTGCCGAGGAGGACAGTGGTGCGAGGGCAACGAACACTTTTACATTGACGGAGAAATATCCCCTTCTATCAACGGTACGGGAACGGAAGACCTTTACCTCGGATGTTACTGGCCAAATAAAAAATACGACTCTCCGGTCGCAGGATGCGTGAACAACATCCTCCCTCCCGGTGAGACCTTCGCGCCCGACGTCGACGCGGGATACTACCGTTTCTTCCACGATATGCCGATCGCTTTTGAAAACGGCATTGTTCTGACGATCCAGCACGGCGCGGTGGGACAGACTTACTCTTACTACTCAAGCTCCTGCTTCTCGTACAGACTTCCCCATCCGTCGCAAAGACTGACGGATCTTATCGACGTATCGTCCGCTTCGTCGAGAAAGCTTCACGAATATACAAAGATCGACGACGACGCTCTTTACACACTTTCGGGAAAAATCGAGGGCGACCGCAACTCTGCAAAACTCTCGCGGCGCGGCGCGCTTCATAAGTCGTCTTTCAGCTTCACCGCCGCCATTGACAAAAGCAACCGGGGTGCGGTACTCCGGGTGTTGACCGATCTTTCGGCGGGTCCGGCGTCGACGGAGGTCAGGATCGACGGTGAACACGTGGGATACTGGCTGATACCGGAGACAAATTCCCACGCGCCCATCGGAGACTCAGATTTTGAAATTCCGGAGCACTTTACGAACGGCAAAGAGCTTTTGAAAGTTGAGCTAATACCAAAAGACGTCTTCGCGGCGTTTGAATTCAGAATCATTACAAGAATATAGAATTACCGGGTTCGCTAAAACGAACCCGGTATGCTTTTATTTTACAAAGATTCTCGCAGTGTAAGGCGGAACGACAAATGGATCATCTATCTTTTCCGCGTCTGGTATGTCCGAATCAAATACGCAAACGGCGTCCGGCGCGTCAAACTCAAACGATTCTCCGCGCGTCACGACGGTGTAAAGCGCCCTTTCACCGTCAAAGCGTTTTGTGACGAAGAAGTTCTCGCCCGACGACACAACTCTGAAAAGCCCTTCCTTGAAGAGAGGCTCTCCTTTTCTGAATGCGCCCATCCTCTTATAAAAGCCGAGAAGTTCTTCATCCTCGTGCCCCCACGGATACGGCATCCTGCAAAACGGATCGTGATATCCCTCGAGCCCGGTCTCGTCTCCGTAAAAGATCGACGGCACTCCGTAGCTCGTCGCGACGATGCTCCACGCGCACTTAACGAGGCTTCTCCCTATCATTCTTTCGCGCTCGGTGAGATGCATGCGCGAGAGCTCGTCGTGGCTCTTTCCGTCGTCAGGCTCGCCCGCGAGAACGGTGATTATTCTCTCCGTATCGTGAGTACCGAGGAAGTTCATCAAGGAATCGCTGACGCCCTTCGGATAATGGCGGTATACTGTCTCAAGCGCGGTTTTCAGTATTTCGTGTTCACCGTATTTGATAAAGGCTATGACCCCTCCGCGAAGAGGATAGTTCATAACAGAATCGAGCTGACGACCGGTCAGATACCGTCTCCTGTCGGAATACGATACTTTTCTCGACGCATCTTCCCAGACCTCGCCGAGCACTATCGAGTCTTCTCTTTCCGACTTGACCTTGCGTCGGAGCTCGTCAAGGAAAACGTCGGAGAGTTCGTCCGCGACGTCGAGACGGAAGCCCGCCGCGCCCATTCTCATATACTTCTCGACGACGCCGCCGTCGCCGAGGATATACTCTCTGAAGCTGCTGTTTGAGCAGTCGACTCTCGGCAGGATCTTGATACCCCACCAGCACTCGTATTCCTCCGGGTAATCGTAAAAATTATACCAGCCGAAGTACGGTGAATCCTTATCGTAATAAGCGCCGTTTGTATACTTATGATAGCGGTCAAAATACACGCTGTCGTCGCCGGTGTGGTTGAAAACACCGTCGAGAATAACGGAGATCCCGCGCTCGGCGCACTTTTCGATAAAGTATTTAAGCGCACCGTCTCCGCCGAACATCGAGTCGACTTTCATATAGTCGCCGGTGTCGTACTTGTGGTTTGAAACAGACTCAAAAACGGGCGACAGATACACCGTCGTGACCCCGAGCGACGCTATATGTTCGATTTTTTCCGCGGCGCCGGTGAGGTCCCCGCCGAAAAAATCGTTGTTTTTGACGGGCGCGCCGCGATAAGGCGCGTACTCGGGTATTCCGTTTTCCCAATCGGGGTTCAGTTTCGCGCCTTCCTTGACGGGGTATTTGCCCGACGTCGCGAATCTGTCGACGAATATGTGATAGATCTCGCCGCCTTTAATAAAATCGGGCGTCTTGAAATCCTCGTCGTAGATGAGAAGCTGACGCTCGCCATACTCCTCCGACCCGAGAAGGCGCTCGACCTCCTCGCCGCCGAGGGTGTAAGTACAGGACGAGACCGTGACGAAATATCTGTAAAACAGAAGCCCGTTCTTCGTGAGAGACGAAAGCTCATCCGCCTGGATCTCGACGAAAAACACGCCGTCGTCGAGGGAAAACTCATAGTCGCGGTACTCCTCGTGCCCGCCGTCGGCAAGTCCGTCGGAATGTATCTTCATCGTGACGGAAGACGGCGTCTCCTCGTCGGTGAAATGAAGTTCGAACCTGATAATTCCCTCATTCGGAAAAGCGCCGAAGAGAGACATATCGCGTCTCTCTTCGGTTTTTATAAGGTACTTTTTCTCTGTTATCATATCAGACGACCGGTTTTACGTGCCAGATATTATCAGCGTATTCCTTTATGCTCCTGTCGGAAGCGAAGAAGCCCGCCGCCGCGATATTCTTAAGCGACTTTCTGAGCCACGACTCTCTGTCCTTGTAATCCTCTCTGATACGTCCGGACATTGCCATATATGACTCAAAGTCCGCAAGGCACATATACGGGTCGGCGACGCCGTGCGAGTAAAGGAAGTAATTGACAAGACCATTGAACGACGTCCCGGAGAAGCCGCGGTTGAGTGCGTCCATAACTCCGCCGAGCCATTCGCTCTTTCTGACGAACGAAGCCGAGTCGTAACCGGTCTTCCAAAGCTCTTCGACCTGGTCGGCGTTGAGACCGAAGATATAGATGTTCTCATCTCCCACGGCGTCTCTCATTTCTACGTTAGCGCCGTCGAGAGTGCCTATCGTGAGCGCGCCGTTTATCATGAATTTCATGCATCCGGTGCCGCTCGCTTCTTTTCCGGCGAGGGAGATCTGCTCGCTTATATCAGACGCGGGGATAAGTATCTCCGCGTTTGAAACGGAATAATTCTCAAGGAAGACGACTCTCATCTTTTCTCTTATGACGGGGTCGTTTTCGATCTCGTTGCCGATGCTCCATATAAGTCGGATTATATCCTTCGCGAGGTAGTAGCTCGGCGCCGCTTTTCCGCCGAAAACGAACGTGCAGGGCGCGACGTCGGCGTTCGGGTTTTCCTTCAGCATATTGTAGTAGGCGATGATCTTGAGCGCGTTCATCGTCTGTCTCTTATACTCGTGTATCCTCTTGACCTGAACGTCGAATATCGTCGACGTGTCGAGCTTTACGCCGGTGGTGTTGTAAATATAGCTTGCGAATCTCTCTTTGTTGCCTGTCTTGATCTTTTCAAGACGCTCGAGTACGGACGCGTCGTTCTCGAACTTTTTGAATTCGCGAAGCTGTTCCGGGTCGCGTCTGAAGCCGGGGCCGATGCACTCCTCAAGGAGTTTGTCAAGCTCGGGGTTCGCGCCGCAGAGCCATCTTCTGTGAGCGATGCCGTTCGTTACGTTCGTAAACTTGTATGGCATCGCCTTGTAATAGTCGTGGAAAAGGGATTTTTTCAGTATCTCGGAATGGAGAACGGAAACGCCGTTGACCGTGTGGGACGCGGCGACGCAAAGGTTATCCATTCTGACTCTGCCGTCGCATATTACGGACATTCTCGAAATTCTGTCCCAGTCGCCGGGATAGAGATTCCAAAGGTCGGCGGAGAGTCTGCGGTTGATCTCCTCCACTATCGTGAATATTCTCGGAAGCTTGACTCTGAACAGATCTATATTCCAGCTTTCGAGCGCCTCGGGCATGACCGTGTGGTTAGTAAAAGTTATAACAGACGTTACGATCGACCACGCGTTCTCCCACGAGTAGGAATACGTGTCCATCAGTATTCTCATAAGCTCGGGCACGGCGAGAGCGGGGTGAGTGTCGTTCATATGGATCGCGACTTTTTCCGCGAAATTGTAAAGGCTGCCGTAGACCGCGAGGTGGTCGGAGATAATGCTCTGGAGAGACGCCGAAACGAGGAAATACTCCTGGCTGAGGCGGAGGAGTTTTCCCTCCTCGTGCTCGTCGGAAGGATAAAGAACTTTGGAGATAAGCTCCGCGTTCGTGTTCTCCTGCATAGCCTTCATATACTGCCCCTGCGAGAAGAGACTCATATTGATATTCGTGTTGTTGTGTGCTCTCCAAAGTCTGAGGTTGTTGACGGCGGGGGTGTCGGCGCCGGATATCATCATGTCGTACGGTACCGCCATTACCTCGTCGTAATCGTCGTGAGTGACGGCGAGTCTGCCGTTCTCCCACTTTTCGCTGACGTGACCGCCGAACTTGACGGAGAAAGTCTTGTCCGTTCTCGGAACGAGCCAGACGTCGCCGCCGTGAAGCCACGTGTCGGGAAGCTCGACCTGGTTGCCGTCTATGATCTTCTGCTTGAAAAGACCGTATTCGTAGCAGATCGAGAAGCCCGTCGACGGATAGCCGAGAGTCGTCAGTGAATCCATAAAGCAGGCGGCAAGTCTTCCGAGGCCGCCGTTGCCGAGTCCCGGGTCGGGCTCAGCTTTAGCGATCTTGCCGAGGTCGTACCCCATATCGGAGAGTACGTCCGCGTATATCTTTTCAAGTCCGAGGTTGCGAAGATTGTTCATCAGCGACGGACCGATAAGAAACTCCATACAGAGATAGTAGGTTTTTTTCGCCTTCTGCTTTTTCGTCTCTTCCTTGAACGCGGTGCGCTTTTCGGCGAGGATATCCTTGACGGTCATAATGACAGACTTGTAAATCTGTTTCTCCGTCGCGCTCGCGGGGTCGGATCCGAAGTAGCCCGAAAGCTTTTTCTCGATCGCCTCCCTGATAGACTGTTCGTTGTACTTTTCGTTAATTCCCATATAGATTCTTTCCATTCTGCCCATCAAGTGAGCGATTTATAAAGTTCGATGTATTTTTTCGCGGATACGTTCCACGAGAAATCGACCGCCATAACGCGACGCACGAGGCGGAGCCACGCTCTTCTGTCGCAGAAAAGCTCTTCCGCCATACGGACGACCGCCATCATCTCGTGCGCGTTGTAATTGGCGAAGGAAAAGCCGTTGCCCGTGCCGTCGTAACGGTTGTAGGGCTTTATCGTGTCGTAAAGACCGCCGGTCTCCCTGACTATCGGCACCGCGCCGTATCTCGAAGCTATCATTTGAGAAAGGCCGCAAGGCTCGCTCTTCGACGGCATGAGGAACATATCGGCTCCGGCGTAGATACGCTTTGAAAGGTCCTTGTTGAATTCTATGAACGCCTTGAATTTCGCGGGGTATTTTGCCTCGAGCTCCCTGAAATAGTTTTCAAACTCGGGCTCGCCCGTACCGAGAAGAACGACCTGGATATCGTCGTATTCGAGCATTTCTCCGAGAACGCAGCGGACGAGGTCGAAGCCCTTGTGCGCCGCAAGGCGGGATATCATGGCGATGACGGGCGTCTCACGCCTCTCTTCAAATCCGCACATCCTCTGCAGCTCGACCTTGCACTTTTTCTTCCCTTCGAGCTTTTGCGCCGTGAAATGGTGCTTCAGCGCGGGGTCGGTTGAGGGATCGTAATAACCGACGTCGATACCGTTGACGATGCCGGAGAGCTTATCGGAGCATAGCTCAAGGATCGCCGACAGACCGTGCGAATAATACGGCGTCATGATCTCCTCGGCGTATCTTTCGCTGACAGTCGTCACGCGGTCGGAAACGGTTATCGCGCCCTTTGTGAGGTTTATATTGCCGTTGTAGTCGACGATATTCCTGTCCTTGTCGTCAAGGTCGAAGACGTCGTGGAGGATGTCGAAGCCGTAAATTCCCTGATACTCGATGTTGTGGATCGTGTAGACGGTCCTTATCTTCGAGTATTCGGGTATATGAGCGTACTTCTGCTTGAGATAGATAACGGAGAGCGCGCTCTGCCAATCGTTCGCGTGGAGGACGTCCGGGAAGAAATCCACAGCGCCCATAAGGTCTACGACCGCGCGTGAGAAGAAAGCGAATCTCTCGCCGTCGTCAAACGCGCCATAGAACTTGTCGCGCATAAAATAATAATCGTTTTCGAGAAAATAGAATTTAACTCCGTCCTTGACGGCGCTCCTAATTCCGCAGAAAAGCCGTCTCCAGGCGAGAGTAACACGCATCTCCCCCTCGAATTTGACAACGTCCGAAAACTTTTCTTTTACGACAGGGTAAAACGGAAGAACGACTCTGACGTCGGCGCCTTCCCCGAGCGCGGCTTTGACAGCCGGTGGGAGAGAGCCCACGACGTCGCCGAGCCCTCCCGTCGATGCGAAAGGAAGCGCCTCCGGCGACACATATAAAATCTTCATATTAGTCCTTTCAACACGGTCGATGCCGTCAGATCATTTTTCTTTTTGCGACGTAATACGGCTGGGTCGCGGCGCCGGAGAGCATTACTCCGTCGCGCACGACGACGTTCTTGTCCGTAATTACACAGTTGAGGTAGCAACCCTCGCCGAGCACGGTGTCCTGCATAAGTATAGAATTTCTGACCGTCGTATCCCTGCCGACCTTGACGCCTCTGAACAGGATCGAATTCTCGACGTTGCCCTCGATGACGCAGCCGTCTGCGATAAGGGCGTTTTTAACTCTCGACGCGTCGCTGTAATACGTCGGCTCTGAGTTTCTGATCTTTGTGAGAACGGGTCTGTTCTTCACCTCGAACAGAGCGCGTCGCGCCGCCTCGTCAGCGATAAGGTCCATGCTTGCCGCAAAGTAGTCCTCGACCGAGTAGATCGCGGCAAAGTAGCCGTCGTATCTGTAAACTCTGATGTCTGACGTCGGTATCTTGTTAGCTATGACGTCTTTCGTGAGGCTGTGGTAGTTTCTCGCGATGGCGTCTCTTATGAGGAGCTTTAAGTATTCGCTCTTCATTACTATCATATTCAGGCAGACCTCCGCCTCTCCGCTGAAATCGCGCGGATAGTTGAGTATACCCGTGACCTTGCCGTCCTCGTCCGCTTCCATAATGACGCTGTTTCTCGCTTTTTCCTTCGTGATATACATTTTCTTGACGGCGAGCGTCATATCGGCGCCGGACTTCGCGTGATAATCTATCATGCTGTTAAGGTCTATGTTGCAGATGACGTCGCAGTCGGAAAGAACTACGTACTCGTCCTTTATTTTCGAGACGGAGTAGTTGACGCCTTTGAGCGCCTCAAGACGGGAGAGACCCGTCGTGTTCTGTCCGCCATAGGAGTATGGCGCGATGTTCGGAGGCAGCATTTTGATACCTCCCGATCTGCGCGCGAGGTCCCAGTCCTTGCCGGACCCGATGTGGTCCATAAGCGAGAGATAGTTATTGTTCGTAATTACGCTGATGTTGTAGATATTGGAGTTTACCATATTGGAGAGCGTAAAGTCGATGAATCTGTACCTGCATCCGAAAGGAACGGAAGCGGTCGTCCTCGCGCTCGTCAGCTCCGGCATATTGTTGTCGTGTACGTTAGAAAATATGATCCCTGCGGCAGACATTACAATTCCTCCTTTACGGTGAGCCCGTCAAAGTATTTTTTATCAGCCATGACGCCGTCCGGAACGACGGTGCCGTCCTTGATATCGAGTCCTCCGGCGACGACGGTGACCTTTGTTCCCTCGCCCTTCGCCTTACCTATGACGGAGCCCGCTCCGACTTTGACGTTGCTGTCGATTATACTGTAATTGACAGTCGCGCCCTCGCCTATCACGACGTCGGAGAGGATCACGGAGTCCTTGATGAACGCTCCGCGCTCTACCTTGACGCCGCCCGAGAGGACGCAGTTCTGAACGACGCCCTCGATGTCGCACCCTTCGGTAACGAGAGAGTTTATGACTCTCGCGCTCTCGCCCATTCTGTGAGGCGGGCGGGAGTCGTTTCTCGAAAAGATCCTGAAATCGCGGTCTCTGAGGCTGAAAACGGGATTGCTTCCGAGAAGGTCCATATTCGCCTCCCAAAGGCTGTCTATCGTTCCGACGTCCTTCCAGTACCCCTTGAAAGGATATGCGAAAAGGCGAAGTCCGTCGCGAAGCATCGCGGGGATCACGTCCTTGCCGAAGTCGTTGGACGAGTTCGGATTCTTCTCGTCGTCTATAAGATACTTCTCAAGAACGTCCTTCGAGAAGATGTATATACCCATCGACGCCTTGTTGCTCTTCGGGTGAGCGGGTTTCTCCTCGAACTCGACGATCTTGAGGTTTTCGTCGGTGTTCATAATGCCGAAACGTGACGCTTCCTCTATCGGTACTTCGAGAACGGCGATGGTCGCGTCAGCGCCCGAGCTCTTGTGAGCCTTGAGCATAAGGCTGTAATCCATCTTGTAGATATGGTCGCCGGAGAGGACGAGAACGTAGTCCGGATCGTATCTGTTTATAAAGTCAAGGTTCTGATATATCGCGTTCGCGGTGCCCTTGTACCAGTCAGCGCCCCCCTTCGCCTGGTAAGGCGGCAGGACGGTGACTCCGCTGTTCGCGCGGTCGAGGTCCCACGGTCCTCCTTTTCCGATATATTCGTTAAGGACGAGCGGCTGATACTGAGTGAGTACGCCGACGGTGTAAATTCCTGAATTTACGCAGTTGGACATGGGAAAGTCGATAATCCTGTACTTTCCCCCGAAAGCGACGGCGGGCTTTGCCGTTTTTTCGGTCAGCGCGTAGAGCCTGCTTCCCTGACCGCCTGCCAGGAGCATGGCGACACATTCGGTTTTCTTGTACATAGCATATCCTTCTTTCGTCTCAATATTTTATGTGCGTTTTCGATTTATCGTTTTTCTGAATATAAGCGCGGCGTAAGGCGGGAGGTCGAACCTGAAGACTCCGCGCGCCGCCTTTACTGCGCCGTCCGTCAAAAATCCGGTGCCGCCGAACTCGGGGTCGTCGGAGTTGAGTATCAGCGAATATTCTCCGCTCTTCGCGGGGAATGTGTAGTCGCGTCTGCCGACGGGCGAAAAGTTTACAACGACGATGAGCTCTTTACCGGCGGTGTCGACCCTTTTGTATATCACAGTATTGTCGCCGCATCGGTCGGGGTCTATCCACTCGAAACCGTCCCAGCCGTCGTCTATCTTATAGAGCGCCGGTGTGTCGAGATACAAGTGATTCAGCGTTTTTATAAAGCTCTGCATCTCGGCGTGGCGCGGGTACTCCGTCATGAACCATTCGAGAGAATTTGAAAAATCCCATTCTCTGTACTGCGCGAACTCGGTCCCCATAAAGAGAAGCTTTTTGCCCGGCATCGTCATAAGAAACGTAAGATACGCTCTCATCATCGAGAACTTGTCGTCGTACTTCCCCCACATTTTGTCGAGAAGTGATTTCTTTCCGTGAACGACCTCGTCGTGGGAGACGGGCAGGATGAAGTTCTCCGAGAAAGCGTACATCATCGGGAACGTCAGTTTGTTGTGATCGTACTGTCTGTATATCGGGTCGCGCGAGACGTACCAGTACATATCGTTCGCAAAGCCCATATTCCACTTGAAGTTGAAGCCGAGCCCGCCGTCGGACGCGGGTCTTGTCACCATCGGCCACGCCGTCGACTCCTCCGCTATCATCAGCGCGTCGGGAAACTCGGCGAAGACCGCGGTGTTAAGCTTTTTGAAGAACTCAACCGCTTCAAGGCACTCGTTTCCGCCGTTCTCGTTCGGCGTCCATTCGCCCGGCGCGCGGTCGTAGTCGAGGTAGAGCATCGACGCGACGGCGTCGACGCGAAGCCCGTCGACGTGGTATTTTCCGAGCCAGAAGAGCGCGTTTGAGATAAGAAAGCTCTGCACCTCGCGCCGCCCGACGTCAAAGCACCTCGTGCCCCAGCCCTTGTGCTCCATTCGGCGGCGATCTGTATATTCGTAAAGCGGCTTTCCGTCGAAATCTATAAGTCCGTTTTCATCCTTCGGAAAGTGAGCCGGTACCCAGTCGAGGATGACGCCGATACCCGCGTTGTGAAGTCTGTCGACGAAGTAAGCGAAGTCGTCCGGCGTGCCGAAGCGCGACGTCGGAGCGAAATACCCCGTCACCTGGTAGCCCCACGAGCCGTCGAAAGGATGCTCCATTATCGGCATCAGCTCGGCGTGCGTGTAGCCCATATCGACAAGGTACTCGGCGAGCCTGTCCGCGATCTCGCGGTAGTTAAGATAGTGCTTGCCGTCGGCGACGGGTTTGTCGTCCTTCGTGTGCCACGAGCCGAGGTGAACTTCGTAAATATTCAGAGGAGATGGGTAAAAATGACGCTTCTTCCGTTCGGTATTTCCGAAATACGCCTTGCGTCGGCGCTTCATCCACTCGCCGTCGGTGAACGTGAGCGAGTCGATATTTCTTATTATCGACGCGCTCTCACCTCTCGTCTGCGAATAAAACGCAAAGGGGTCGGACTTTAATACCGTCTTTCGTCCCGCTTTAACGGCGTATTTGTAATTCGTGTTTTCAAAATCCCGCTCGCGCTCGATGGTGATCTCCCATACGCCGTAGGCGCCCTTCTCCATTTTCGGAGCGCGCGCCGTGTCCCACGTCGTAATATCTCCGACGAGTTTTACCGAGTCCGCCCGGGGCGCCCATACTCTGAAAACGTAAACGTAGACTGCGCGTTTCGCGTCAAAATGAAAATGACAGCCGAGAAAATCGTACGCCGAAAAATTCGCGCCGTCGTGAAAACGCGACGCCTCAATTTCAGTATTGACGCTTTTCTTCGCCATGGCTGCCTCCCGATATTTATACTTTTAATATTATAATACAATCTTGACCTTTTATCAAGGGAAAAGAGTCACTTTTACATATTTTATCATTACAAAATTTTATTACCTATTCCGTCATTTTTAATAAAATATAACGAAACCGCCGTCTTACGACGGCGGTCCAGGCTGAAGACAAAGTCTTCAGCCTGGGTCAGAGTGAGAGAAACGCCGGTAGATTTGGTGATCTCGCCTCGGTAGGCGTATTATGCCGGGGTCCTCAAAAAATCGAAAGATTTTTTGGGGTTCACGGATACGTCCAGCGGCGAGAGCACCGAAAAGCAATGACGGATATGGGCTACGGGTTTACTCCGTAGCCCATATCCTCTTTGATTTTCGGTGATATTTCATCTTTTTATGATGTAATGCTTATGTCACCTTTTTGCCTGTCATTGCTGCTCTACCAAGTT
>CADBQA010000138.1 GCA_902796675.1 uncultured Ruminococcus sp. | reverse complement strand
GCCGCTGGACGTAGGTCACTACGCCTACCGCGGCGAGATCACCAAATCTACCGGCGTTTCTCTTCCTCTGACTCAGGCTGAAGACTCTGTCTTCAGCCTGAAAGCCCGAAAGGGCTTTTTTTATTTCAGATATTCGGATTCGGCCTTAAGTCCCTCGAAGCCGTGCTGTCGGAGCGCCTCAAAGACGGCGACCGCGACGGTGTTCGAAAGGTTGAGGCTCCTGAGGTTCTCCCTCATCGGGAGGCGGACGCATCGGTCGAGATTCCGCCGTAACAGGTCCTCGGGAAGCCCCTTTGTCTCCTTACCGAAAACGAGGTAGCAGGGATAGCGGTATTCGACGTCCGTGTATACCCTCGGCGCCTTCGTCGTGAAAAGATAAAAGTCCGCGCCCGGGTTCTTCTCGAAGAATTCTTCAATCGAATCGTAGTAGTATATCTCGAGCTTGTCCCAGTAGTCGAGCCCGGCGCGCTTGAGGTTGCGGTCGGTTATCTCAAATCCGAGAGGGCGGATCAGGTGCAGCGCCGCGCCCGTCGCGGCGCAGGTGCGCGCTATGTTGCCGGTGTTCTGCGGTATCTCCGGCTCGTGAAGTACGATATTAACGTCAGCCATAATAAACTCCTTACAGGATAAAGTATACTCCGGCGTGCGAAAAAATCAAGACTTAATCGTTTTTTAATTATAAAGTATGGAAAAATACAGAACTCTGTGCTATAATATACAATGTATAACTTTACGACTACAGGAGCGGTTATGGCAAGTTTGATATCAAAGATATTCGGAACGTACAGCGACCACCAGATAAAAAAGATAATACCGACAGTCAACAAAATAGAGGCTCTCGCGCCGAAAATGGCGGCGATGACCGACGCGGAAATGCTCGCTATGACGGGTGAGTTCAAGGAAAGACTCGCCGCGGGCGAGACGCTCGATGACATTCTCCCCGAGGCGTACGCGCTCGTCAGGGAAGCGGCTGACCGCGTTCTCGGCAAGCGTCCGTTCAGAGTACAGCTTATATGCGGCATCGTCCTCCACCAGGGGCGTATCGCCGAGATGAAGACCGGCGAGGGCAAGACGCTCGTCGCGGTCCTTCCGTCCTACCTCAACGCGCTGACGGGCAAGGGCGTTCACGTCGTGACAGTAAACGAATACCTCGCAAAAATAGGCTGCGAGGAGATGGGCCGCGTCCACGAGTTTCTGGGACTGACGACCGGTCTCGTCCTCGCGGAGCAGTCCGTCGAGGAAAAGCAGAAGGCTTACGCGTGCGATATAACATACGGCACTAACAACGAGATGGGATTTGACTACCTCCGCGACAATATGGCGACGTACAAGGAGCGCGTGGTACAGCGCGGCTTCAACTTTGCGATAGTCGACGAGGTCGACTCTATCCTTATCGACGAGTCGAGAACTCCTCTTATCATCTCCGGTCACGGCGACCGCGCGGACGACCTCTACCAGAGAGCGGACGAGCTCGTCTCCCGCTTCAGAAAGTACGTCGTCAAGGAGATGGACACGAAGGAGGACTACGACGACCTGACCGAGGACTATATCGTCGACGAGAAAGCGAGAAACGCGACGCTCACCGCGAGCGGTATCAAAAAAGCCGAGGAGTTCTTCGGCATCGAGAACTTTTCCGCGCCCGAAAACTCCGCTATCTCCCACCACGTTATCCAGGCTATAAAGGCGCACGGCGTTATGAAGCGCGACGTCGACTACATCGTCAAGGACGACGAGGTCTTCATAGTCGATGCGTTCACCGGACGCGTTATGCCCGGCCGCCGCTATTCCGACGGACTTCACCAGGCGATAGAGGCGAAGGAGCACGTCGCGATAAAGAAAGAGAACCGCACCATCGCGACGATAACTTTACAGAACTATTTCAGAATGTACACCAAGCTCTCCGGTATGACGGGTACCGCCCTCACCGAGGAGGAGGAGTTCCGTGAGATCTACTCGCTCGACTGCGTTGAGATACCGACGAACAAGCCGATGATAAGAGTGGATCACCCGGACGTAATTTACAAGACCATAAAAGAGAAGGACGCCGCGGTCATCGAGCAGATAAAGAAGTGCCACGAGAAAGGACAGCCGGTCCTTGTCGGCACGGTCTCGATAGATAAGTCCGAGGCGCTCTCAAAGAAGCTGAAGGCGGTCGGCATACCTCACACCGTCCTCAACGCGAAGTTCCATGAGAAAGAGGCGCAGATCGTCGCCCAGGCGGGCAAGCTCGGCGCCGTCACGATCTCCACGAATATGGCGGGACGCGGTACGGATATCATGCTCGGCGGCAACGCGGAGTACCTTGCGAAAGAGGAGATGCGCCGCGCCGGTTACGAGGAGGAGATGATCGCGCTCGCGACGGGCTCCTCGCAGTCCGTCTCGGAAGAGATAATGGACGCGAGACGCTACTTCCACAGCCTCTACGACAAGTATAAAGAAGAGATTAAGCCCCTCGCGGAAAAAGTCTGCGAGGCGGGCGGACTTTACGTCATCGGCACCGAACGTCACGAGAGCCGCCGTATCGACAATCAGCTTCGCGGCCGTTCCGGACGTCAGGGAGACCCGGGCGAGTCCAAGTTCTTCGTATCGTTCGAGGACGACCTGATGCGCATTTTCGGCGGCGACCGCGCGCTCGCGCTTCTGAACCGCTTCCGTCTCGAGGAGGGTCAGCCCGTCGACGAAAAGCTCATGTCGCCCTACATCGAAAAGGCGCAGAAGCAGATAGAGGGACGGCACTTCAACGCGCGTAAAAACGTTCTCCAGTACGACGACGTCATGAACGAGCAGAGAAAGATAATATACAACGAGCGCAACGAAGTCCTCTCGGGCGCCGACCTCCGCTCTAAGATCGTCTCCATGATAAACGACACCGTGACGGAAGCCGTCGACTCCCACCTCCACGATGAAGACCCCGCCGCATGGGATATCGAGGGTCTCAAGTCCAAGTATATGAACCTTCTCGTCAAGAAGGACGACTTTGAAGATCTCGATACCTCCGACGTCAAGGCGGCGAGGGAAGAGGTCAAAAAGACTCTTCTCGACCGCGCTATGGCGATATACACGGAGAAAGAGGAGAAGGTATTCGGTCGTGAGCGTATGAGAGAGGTCGAAAGGGCGCTTCTCCTTCGCAACGTCGATATAAAGTGGATGGATCACCTCGAGGCTATGGACAGCTTAATGGAGTCGATAGGTCTTCAGGCTTACGCAAACCGCAGTCCTATCTCCGAATACAGGATTTACGGCGGCGACCTCTTCGCCGGAATGGTCGACGAGATACGCGACGACACGGTCCGCGACGTTCTCTCCGTCATTCCGCGTGAAAAAGCCGAGGTCAGACGCCAGGTCTACAAGATCGCAGGCACCACCGGAGGCGACGGGACCGTCAAGAAAAAGCCCGTCGTCAATAAGACTAAAAAGGTCGGCAGAAACGACCCGTGTCCGTGCGGCTCGGGTAAAAAATACAAGAAGTGCTGCGGCGCTTGACTTATTAACGGAGGATGCGGTATGAACACGGTTCTGATCGCTCTGGGTCTTATATTCTTTCTTAATCCCGTCGTCTGGCTCTGGGACGTTCTCCCGGATTTTATCGGCGCGTTCCTCGTTATGTACGGGATAAGAAAGATAGTCCTTCTCAACGAGGAAACCGAATATTTATGGCGGCGTATGTGGCGCGTCGCGCTCGTCGGCGCCGCGAAGCCCGTTCTCGGTTATCTGTTTTACGGAACTGAGGGCGGCGTCAAGATGATCCTTTCGATCGTCGCGGCGGCGATGGAGTTCATTATTCTGATCCCCGCGATAAGAGGTATCCTTACCTGCCTCGACGAGCTTCAGTCGCGCTACTGCAATCCGGACCTGACGACGCCGTCGTCGAAGTTCTCGTCGCTCAAAATCTTCCTTACCGTCTTTACAGTGTTTCGTCTTGTCGTCGGGTTTCTCCCGGAGACCGCGGAGATCGTTTCAAACGGCAGATTCGGAAGCGTGATCGCCAACGACGGCAGATACTATCCGTCAGACTCAAAATGGATGCTCTATATACTCGCGGCGGCGGTGACTTTCGTTCCGTTCATCGTCGCGGTGGTACTTGTCATAAAGAACTTCAAACGCTACCGCGCCGACCGCGCGACGCCGCAGAACGCTCTCGCGGCGGCTGAGGCGGCGAAGGCGGACGACATAGTCTTTTGGAACTCTAAAAAGTGGCGCCTTGAGAGAACGCCGTTTATCGCGTCCGCGTTTCTATGCATATTCCTTTTCGTCGACGGAATAGACTTTCTTCCGAAAGCCGTCGCGGCGCTCGTCATTACCGCTATGACGGTGATCCACTCAAAGAGTGTTTTCGAGCGCGTAATTGCCGTCGTCGGCGGAGCGGCGCTCGCCGTCTCGTCGGTCCTTGCGAACATGCGGCTCTCGGCGTTCTTCTCGGAATACCACTCGGAGGAGGTTTCCCTCTGGGACGAAGCTGCAGCCGCCGACTATAAGGTCATAACCGTTTTGCTGATCATTCAGGCGGCGCTCCTATTCGTGACCTTCCTTCTTATGACTGAGTTTATTAGACGGTCAAAGCTTGAAGAGTTAAAAGAGTACGGCTTCACCTCCACGATAAGAATTTTCAAGCGTCAGATGCTGGCGCTTCGCATCTCGACCGTTCTGCCGCTCGCGGCGGCTGTCGCCTATCCGCTCCTTCGTCCGGCAAATCCTGACCTCGCGCTGCCGATACTTATTTTGACGGGAGCCGTCGTAGTTGTATTTGCGGTTCGCGTCGACTTCGACCAGGCGAGAGAAAAGCCGAAATCGGGAGGCGGCAGCACAAAGAGCATTTACAGAGACGAGGGCACCAGAGCGCAGGAAATAAACTTCGGATTACATAATCTCGGAAAATAAAAAAGAGCCGAAAGGCTTTTTCAGAGTGAAGACAAACTTGGTAGAGCAGCAATGATTAGGTAATAATGAAGGAACACCTACAAATCCGTAGGGCTCGATGCCCACATC
>CADBQA010000137.1 GCA_902796675.1 uncultured Ruminococcus sp. | reverse complement strand
CTTTTTCACGCGCTCACCCCCTTAACTTCCAGAAGAGGAAGAGTACGGCGAGGACCGCCGCGGCGATACCGAGACCGAGGGAGAAAAGCCATCTTAAGAGAGCTTTTTTATCGGTCGGAAGGTTGCCGACGAACTTGCCCGTCTGACCGTTCATTGCGAATCTGTAATTCTGTCCGTTCCAGGTCGTATTGAGTATCCACACGGGAAGGAGCGCGTACTTCGCGCGCCCGCCGAAAAGCTTGATGTTGCTGTTTTCGGGGATGACGCCGGTATAGCCGACGCAGGTCGAGGCGAACTCCTGCTCCGTGGAGCGTTTGATCCTCTCATTCGCCCTTCCGACGCTCGCGTCCTCGTCGACGTCGTATTTATCCGCGAGGTATCCGGCGAGATAAGCCGTCTGAAAGTCGACCGCCTGGGACATATCGTAAGGCTCTATCGACTCCATAAGTTCGTCTTCCATTTTGGAAGAGCCGTCGACAGGGACCGCGGAGAACGAGACGCTTCCGCCTCTCATCAGCGCGTAGTACGAAGTCTCGGTGTAGTTGTATCTCGAATCGCTCCAGTGACGCACCCTCGTCGCCTTGTATCTGATGCTCGCGTCAGCCGTCGCGTCGAAGAGCCAGAACGGAACGTATAGTCCCTTTATCTCGTCGATATGGTTCTGATCCTTGAAGATTTTGGGGAGAAGCCTTTTGCCCTTGAGGTGGTTCGTAAGTCCTTCCTTCGCCGCCTTTTTGTCGAGCTTGAAGGGGATGACGAGGTCGGGCTTGAGGTCGCCCGCGAACTGACCCATAAGCACGACGGGGTTTCCGCAGTACGGGCAGCTCGTCGCCGCGAGGGTGTCGTCGCCGATTATCTCGCCGCCGCAGGAACGGCAGACGTAGACGCGCATACCGTCCGTTTCGCCCTCTTTCCACTCCGCTCCGTCGGACATATTCCAGTCCATTTCATCGGGTCTGTCGTTTTTGAGTTCTTCGTCGTAATGCTTGAGCGTATCGACGTCGAACTCCGTGTCGCAATAAGGACATTTGAGCTTCTGGAGCGTGGTGTCGAAGGCGATGGCGCCTCCGCAGCACGGACACTTATATTCAAGCTGTGATGCCATATTTCCTCCGTTTTGATAAGGGCAGCGCACAATATGCGCGCTGCCCGCGTTTCAATGATTAACCCTGAATATCGTTGTCGTCGAATTTGTCGCCGCACTGCGGGCAGAACTTCGGAGGATGGTGGGGATCCTCGGGTTCCCAACCGCACTTGTCGCACTTGTAAAGCGGCTCGCCTGCGGGCTTCTTCGTTCCGCACTCCTCGCAGAACTTGCCCTTGTTCACCTTACCGCAGGACGGACAGGTCCAGCCGTCCTCGGGCTTCTTCGTTCCGCACTCTGTGCAGAATTTGCCCGCCGCCTGTTTGCCGCAGGTCGGGCAGGTCCACGTGTCGGCAGCCGGAGCCTTCGGGGCTTCGGGTGCTTTGGGAGCCTGCTGCTGTTGCTGCTGACCCATTGCGAAGAGGTTAGCCGCGTTCATACCGCCGGCGTTCATCGCCATACCCATACCGACAAATCCGTTCATCGCGCCGCCCTCGTTCTTCGCCGCGTCTCTCATAGCGTCCGCCTGAGCGCCGACGATCTGCGCCGCCGCCATGGTGGGATCGCGGTTGATGGCAGCTCTCTGCGCCTGCTTGATAGCCGCCGCGTCTTCCTCGGGAAGAGTTACGGGGTTCATGGCGACGGAGACGACCTTGAGTCCGCGCAGCTCGCCCCACTTCTGGGAGAGAGCCTCGTTCATGGCTTCCTCGATCTCCTGGTTGTGGCTCGCTATCTGATTAGGTCTGATCTCGAGGTCGGACAGGCGCGCGAACGCGGGAGCGAGCGCGCTGATGAACTCGGTCTTGAGCTGCGTGTCGAGCTCGGAGCGGTTGTACTCGCGTTCAACGTTGCCGCAGACGTTCGTGTAGAAAAGGATCGGGTCTACTATCTTGTAGGAGTAAACGCCGCTGCATCTGACGGAAACGTCGATGTCGAGGTTGATCTTGGAGTCAACCACGCGGAAGGGGATGGGATTCGGCGTGCCGAACTTGTTGTCGATGAGTTCCTTGAGGTTGAAGTAATAAACTCTCTGGTCCTTGCCCGTGTCGCCGCCGTATGTAAAACGCCTGCCGAGAGTCTTGAACGTCTGCTTGATGCTCTCGCCGAGGCTGCCGGCGAAGATGGACGGCTCGCTGGAGGTGTCGTAGGTGAATTCGCCGGGTTCGGCGCAGACTTCGACGACCTTGCCCTGCTCAACGATGATCATGCACTGGCCGTCGGCGACGGCGATGCCCGATCCGTTGGAGATGATGTTGTCGCTTCCCTTCGTGTTCGAGGAGCGGTTTCCGACGCGCTTCTGGCCCTTCACGACCATGACGTCCTTGTCGAGAGCTTCACAGTAGAAAAACTCCTTCCACTGATCGGCGAGAGTTCCGCCGAGAGCTCCGAGTCCTGCTTTGATAAGTCCCATAACATAAACTCCTTTCGGTGATTAAAAAGATCTTATTTCTTTGACCGCAAGCGGTTCCTTTACAAAATTATATCATACAAAAAAATTATATACAAGAGTTTTGGTAATTTTTCTGTACGAAGAGGGCTATCGCACGTCCCATTTTAGCGTACCCCTCGCCGTTCAGGTGCGCCTGGTCGGCGTACATCGGGTACGGCGCCTCGTATTTCTTTTCGGGATCGTAGTCGGGGCGAAGGGCGACGGGAGAGTTCGCATAGATATTCCAGTTATCGGGTCCGATACCGGAAAGGTGGTACGCGTCGAAGAACGCCGCGCCGTATTTTTCGGCAATGTTCCCGACGACCTCCGCCATCGTCCCGAGGGTGCGGCCGCTTCCCTTCGGAAACTCCTCCGTTCCGTCCGCGTCGACCCAGTCGTAACGCCCCACGCAATGCGGCGCTATCATATAAACGCGACAGGAGCCGTTTTTCGCCTCGCGAAGGAGAGAATAAATCTTTGTCATAACGGTGTTGAACTTTCCGTAGAGCGTGTCGTCGCGCGGGTATACGTCGTCGATGGTCCCGTATTCCATGTGGCGCTCGTTGTAGCCGCCGTAGAAAATGACGGCGTCGCGTCCCTCAAAGTCGCGCGCCTCGAGCGGCGGCAGCTCGCGGTTCGCGCCCGTGTACGGGTCGTATCTCATATCCTTCGAATCAGAGGCGCCGAGCCCGAAGACCATATCTATTATTCCGACGCCGCCCCTCGCGTGAGTCGTGACGGCGGCTCCGGTGACTCTTTCAAATTCCTTCTGCCACCTTCCGTCCGAGGTGAGGCTGTCGCCTATTGCAAGCACGTTTTTTCCGGTAAGAGGTTTTTCCATTTTTTCTCCGTCTTTCAAAAATACCCGCGGAGGGAGCAAAGCTGCCCGCCGCGGGACAAATCATTCTTCTTTCTGACCGTGGATTATTCTGACGTTTCTTATCGTGTACATAACGAAAGAATAAACCATAAGCGCAAGGCAAAGACCGACCATTATCCACGAGATGATATTCATCGCGGAGGATTCGTATACCTTTTCCCACCATATAAGGTGAAATACGCCGGTGAAATATATGACGACAGTCGTCAGCTTTCCGTGCCACTTCGCGTCGAGAGAGTCGCGGTTTATGTGCATCATAACAAGCCCTATGATGCCGTTGGCGAGCTCTTTCGCGACGAGGACGGAGACGACGATTATCATCCTGCTGCACTTGAGGCACAGACATACGAGAACGGCGATCTGAGTCAGCTTGTCGGCTATGGGGTCAAGGATCCTTCCGACGTTGCTGACCATACCGAACCTTCTCGCTATGAAGCCGTCCACAACGTCGCTGACGCCCGATACGCCGAGTACGAACAACGCCCAGAACGTATTTTCTCTGAAGCTGTAAAGCCACACGAACGGAACTATGAGAACCATTCTGAAAAACGACAGAATGTTCGGGATCGTTATGACTTTATACTTGTACTTGGCGTTCTCCACGACATGACCTCGCTTTATGCTGATGATGTATAAATAGTATAATACTAAAAAACGACAATGTCAATGATAAGATTGTATTTACTTATTTCGCGGCGTAGCGGGAAATGACCTCGTTCTGCACCTCGCGGTTGAGCTGGACGAATTCTATCGAGAATCCGCCTATCCTGACGATGAGGTCGCGGTGGCACTCGGGGTGGACTTGCGCGTCGCGCATCGCCTCAAGGTCGGCGGTCGTTATCTGCGCGAGCTGTCCGCCGTTCAGCGTGAACGCTCTCATCGCATCGGCTACCGCCTTGCGGTCGCCCTCCGTCGTCATCGTTCCCGCCGGGAAGAGGACGTTCAGCGTCGTGCCTCCCACGCCCTTTTTCAGCGGGAGCTTGCAAACCGATCTCAGCATCGCCGTGACGCCGGAGACGTCGTTGCCCTCGCGCGGACCTATCGTATTGGAAAGAGGCTCGCCGGCGCGTCTGCCGTCTGGCATCGCCCACGTCCACTTGCCGAGTTCGATCCCGCTCTCGAGAAGCGAGCAGGCGCCCGTAAAGACGTCGCCGCGGCGGGATCTGTACTTGCCTACCTCGCTCCAGAAGAAGTCGAGGACGCGGCGGCACCACTCGTCGGCGCGATCGTCGTCGTTGCCGAATTTCGGAGCGGAAAGGAGCGCCTTGCGCTCTTTTTCATATCCCTCGAAGTTCGCGTCAAGAGCGGCGCGGAGGGTCTCCATAGTCATCAGATGACGGTTGAAAACGACGTCCTCTATCGCCGTGAAGCTGTCTCCCACGGCGGCGGAACCCGCGGTCTCTATAACGCCGTAATTGTATATCGAGCCTCCGTCGTCGAGGTTGAGTCCGCGCTCGACGCACGCCTCGGTAAATATCGACTTGACGAGCTTCGCAACGTTCGCCGCTCGCACGTCGACGCCGTAATTCGTTAGCTCCGCCCATATCGGGACGAAGTATGATATCTGCCTGCAGTACGCCTCGAAAAGGTCCTCGACGTTGTCGTAGTCGGTCAGATACCCTGTCGGAAGTCCGACGCGCTGACCCTCCCTGTTGCATCCGTCGTTTATCGTGTATTCAAATATCTTCGCGAGGTTCATATTCCCGTCCTCGCAACCGAAGTTCGATTTTCCGGGTATCTCGATCTCCTGACAGCCGAGGATCGTGTAGTCTCTCGCGTCCTCCACCGGCACGCCGTATTCCGTAAGCCCTTCGATCGCGTTCTTATCCGACGCGACGGTCGGGTCGCTCATCCCCTCCGACCACATCCTGACGACAAGGTCCATAAGGTCGCGGGGCGAATTTTCGTGGAAACGGACGGAAACTCTCGGGTGCGTTTTGTGCGCCGTGCGGCAGATCTGGAGCATGAGATAGGTCAGCTCGTTCGTCGCGTCCGTGCCGTCGCGCTTGACGCCCGCGAGCGTCACGTTGTGTATGCCGTTCTCAAAGAGCTTGAACCAGAGCGCGGCGATATACTCCTCGGCGCGCTCTCTGCCCTCCTCGCGGACGCATTTTTCATAGAAGGGATAGAGATACTGATCGGCTCTGCCGACGCAGTCGCACCAGTCCCAAAGGCAGTAAAACCACATGAGCTGGCACGCTTCGCCCAGAGTCTTCGGAGCGTTTTCGGAAATTGCCTTACAGTTTTCGGCAACCGTCTTATAAAGTATCTCATCAGCCGGATTCTCCGCCGCCATCCTCTGTGCTTCTGCGGCGTAGGCGAGCGCGAAGTCGCGCAGACCGTCGAGGATTATGAGCATGGCGCGGTAAAGCTCCTGCTTCTTTTCGTCCCCCTCGTAGACCTTCATATATTTCTTGACTTTTTCTCTCGCGCCGCCGATGCCGAGCGTGAGAAGAAGCGGATACGACGGCACCGTGTGTCCCTGATAACCTCCGACCCACATAAGCCCGCCGGTCTCGGTTCCCTTGCCGAAGATCTCCTCCCAGCGCGGGTTTAGCTTATCGTCAAATTTGCCCTGCTGCATCGTCTGTTCGTCCGACAGATACAGCTTCTCGAATCTCTTGTATATCTCGTCGTAGCATTCGCGGTAAGCGTCGCTGTTCTTGACCTCATCGCTCCATATCTGACCGACGATGCCCCAACTGAAATGCTCGTGCGCCTCGCGCATCGGGCGCGTCACGCCGACGACCATGTCGCCGGGATATATTTTCTTCTCCGTCACGAGCCAGGAGCGGACTATCGCGTGAGCGAGCTTTACGACGTAAGGCTCCCCTGCGTACTCCTCGAAAGCGTCGAGAAACGGCGTCTTTCCGTCGAGGTTCGTATTTGTCCACGACATCTCCTTGACGCGGTTCGGCACCTCTCGCGCCGGTATCGCGTCGAATATCCGACGCATCGACTCCGTGAAGACGTATTTTTCATTTGTATCGTGTAAGTTTTTCATCAGTTACCCGCCGCTTATCAGTTTTCAATCTATTCTAACATATTTTTTTGAATAATGCTATACGTTTTATTTTTATTTTTCAAATTACGGTGATCGCCCGCCTGCCGTAGGGATCGATGCCCACATCGATCCGAAACGCTGCGACAGAGGGAAAAGAAAGGGCGCCGACGGGAAGTCGGCGCTTTCGCCTTTGCGGCTCAATTTTCAAGCCTGAATTTATCGTCCTCTG
>CADBQA010000136.1 GCA_902796675.1 uncultured Ruminococcus sp. | reverse complement strand
CCTAAAAAAGTTCTCGGCTTTAAAAAACCAGTTGATTTGTTTACGGACTCAATTCAGAATTTGTTGCACTTCACTTGACAATTCATCTTATTTATATAGCTTTATATAGCTTATATCCGAGCGCGCCGCCGGGCATATCGCCGTTGAGGAGCAGTTTCTTATAACCGCGCATCATCGACGTGTCCTCGGGGAGCGCTTCGGGCTCCGCCTCGCACCCCTCGCGGTAGAAGATCCTCCAAAGGTCGTCGACCGTGTCGTACCTCTCCGCTATCGTGTACTCGGACGCGAAGCGAAGTATGTTAGAGTGAGGCGGCAGAAACGACTTCATCCCCTCGAAGAGGAGCCACGAGCCGCACATAAAGACGACGGGCGCGCCGCCGAGCTGCGGGCCGAAATACTCCGCCGCGAGGCGGTAGGACTTGTCACATTCCGCCTTTGAAAGCGGGATCTTTTCGTTTGACGGGATATGTACGTTGATGACCTTCTGCCCCGCCTTGACGTCGATCTCGCCGCTCTTGAAGTCGCGCGGCGCCTCGACTATTTCAAATTCAAGTCTGCCGAAGGCGAGAAGCTCCGCCGTGTAAAATCTGCCGAACCAGTTGACGAAGGTCCCCCACTCGCCGTACATCCTGTGGCACTCGTTAAGCTTGAAACGGAAGTCCTCCATCGAATCGAGCCAGACTTTTTCGGAAAGCCCGTGTTTCTCATAAACCGGGTAGGAGTACATCGCGCAGCAGAGGAAAAACACCATTTTGCAGCCGTACTCCGGTCCCTTCAGCTCGCGCGCCGAGAGGACGGCGTCGTTTATCACCATCCCGAACTCGATGGTCTCCTCCTCGACGTAACGCGAGACGTGATGTTCGAGGTACGCGCGGCAGACGTCGTTTGAAACTATCTCGTCAAAGAGGGCGAGGAGCGTCGACGCCGCGTCGGCGTCAAAGCCGAGAAGCTTCATAAATTCTTCAAGGTCGCGTCTGTAAATATTTATCATATTTTGTCACAAACCTCGATAATCTTTCTGCAAAGGGCGACGGTGCCGAGAGAGGATTCGGGTGTGGAGGCGTCGAACTCCCCGCCGCTCTCAAGGCGCGATATGAAATACTGTATCTCTCTTGCGTAGCCGTCGAGCGTGTCGCAGGGGGAGCCGATCGAAAGCTCCTCCATTTCAGGCTTCAGCTCGATCTTGTTTCCGTTCTCAAAGACGTCGTCGCCCGCCGCCGTTACCATACCGTTTTCAAAGACCGCCGTGTAGCCGCAGGTGAACGGTATCCACGCCTTGTACCAGCCGGTCTCAACGGAGACGGAGAAGCCGTCGTAGGTAAGATCCGCCGTCGCGTATTCGGTCAGATCGCGCTGGGTGTAGTAAAGACCCGAGACCTTCTTCGGATCGCCGAACATATATCTTGCGAAATCAATGTCGTGAATGGAAAGGTCGAGGATAACGCCGCCGGAGAGCTCGTCGTCCTGCATCCAGTTGTCGCTGCTCGACCTCGGTATCGCCGAGATCCTCTTCATATCGAGCCTGAGAAGACGGCCGAATTTTCCGCCCTCTATCACGCTCTTGAGGTACATATACGGCGCCATGAATCTTACGACGTGCGCGATCATCAGCCTCCGTCCGGTGCGGCGGGAAGCCTCGATCATCCTCTCGCACTCCGCCGCCGTCAGCGCCATCGGCTTTTCACAGAGGACGTCGCAGCCCATTTCCATAGCCTTTATCGCAAGCTCCGCGTGAGTGAACGTCGGCGTCACGATGTCGACGACGTCGGGACGGCAGTCCTCGATAGCCTTGACCATATCGTCGTAAAGGGGCGTGTCGGACTGAAAGTTCGTCAGCTTCTCCTTCGCCATATCGTATCTTACGTCGCAGACCGCGATAAGATCGGAGCCCGCCGCCGTACGGTGGGAGAAGAAGTGGCCCGTGCCCATCGTTCCGAGACCTACAAGAAGTACTTTTTTCATAATGACCTCCTTACGCCGGAAGACGCGAAATGATGTCCTCGAGGAACGACTTCGCGTATATTATGTCGCGCACCTGCTCCTCGCCGGCGATCTCGCGCTCGATCGTGATAGTCCCGTCGAAGCCGAGCTCGTGAAGGCGCGGTATCAGCCTCTCGAAGCAGACCTTGCCGTCGCCGATCCTCACCTCTTCCCCGAGCCACGTCCCCGTCGTCGGGTATCTTCCGTCCTTGCCGTGAAGCTCCATGACGTACTTGCCGAAGACGTCGAGCGCGTCGACCGGGTTAGCCTTGCCGTAAAGAATTAGGTTTGCCGGATCGAGGTTTATGCCGAGGTTGCCCGTGCCCACCCTCTCGATCGTGCGAAGAAGGGTGACGGGCGTCTCCTGACCCGTCTCAAAGAGAAGGTACTGTCCCCTCTCTTTGCAGTACTGTGCGACCTCGCGGATCGCGTCGCATATCGCCGGATATTCCGGGTCGCCGGGAAATTCCGGTAAAAATCCCATGTGTGTTATGACTTTATCAACTCCGAGAACGGCGGCAAAGTCGCTTCCGACCTTGAGGTCGGCTATCCTCTCCTTGCGGTATTCGGGCGGAACGAGACCGAGCGTCGTCGGACCCTCCGTGAAGTTCCATACCTTCGGACCGGACCAGCCGCGCCAGACTCCCGTTATCGTGATGCCGCACTCCGCCGCCTTCTTCTTCACCTTCAGAGCGAGCTCCTCCGTCAGATACGAGGAATCGTCCCAGGCGTTGAACTGGCAGTGATCAATGCCGTATTCTCCGAGCTTTTCAAATTCCTGCTCGTAATTTGCGAGCGGTACTATAACTCCAACGTTCATATTGT
>CADBQA010000135.1 GCA_902796675.1 uncultured Ruminococcus sp. | reverse complement strand
CTACAGAGCTGCTGACTCCGAAGCTATCGTAAACACCTACACAGGTCTTCTTGAGTACAACATCGAGAACGAGCAGGTTCCCGCACTCGCAGCTGAGATGCCTACCGTTTCCGAAGACGGACTCACCTACACCTTCAAGATCCGTGAAGGCGTAAACTGGGTCGACTCCCAGGGTAAGGTTCTTGAACCCGTTACCGCTAACTCTTTCGTAGCCGGCATGCATCACATGCTCGACGCTAAGGGCGGCCTTGAGTACCTCGTTTCCGGCATCATCAAGAATGCTCAGGAATACATGGACGAAGAAGTTACCGATTTCGCAGAAGTCGGCGTTAAGGCTGTTGACGACTACACGCTCGAGTACACACTCGAAGCTCCCACACCGTACTTCCTCACGATGTTCGGTTACAACATCTTTGCTCCTATGAGCGAAGTTCAGTTCAAGGCTAAGGGCGGCGTTTACGGCGTTTCCGAATTCGCAGCTGTTGCTGAATCCGATGCTTACACATACGGTAAGACTCCGGACGACATCGGTTACTGCGGCGCATACCTCGTAACCTCCAACACGGCTGAAAACTCCATCGTCTTCGAGCAGAACCCCGAGTTCTACGCAAAGGACGAAATGAACATTAAGAAGATCGTTTGGACATTCCTCGACGGTAAGAACCCGACAGCTTCCTACGACTTCTTCAAGGAAGGCAAATTCGCAGGCGCAGTTCTGAACACTCAGGCTCTTGAGAAGTGCAAGACCGACGGTCTCTTCGACGAGTACGCATACGTTGCATCCACGGACGCTACGTCCTACCCGATGTTCCTCAACCTCTATCGTGCTCAGTACGGCAACTTCGACGACCCGACGATCGCTCCCACAACGATGACCGATGAAGAGAAACTCTTCACGAACCTCGCTATGAGCAATCAGAACTTCCGTCTCGCTATCACGACAGCTCTCGACCGCGGCGCTTATAACGCTACGACCCAGGGCGACGAGCTCAAGAACACGAACCTCGTTAACTCCTACACACCCGGTACGTTCGTAACTCTTCCTGAAGACGTCGAAGTAAACGGCAAGGCATACGCTGCAGGCACGTACTACGGCAAGATCATGCAGGATCAGATCGACGCTGACGGTTACCAGATCAAGGTTTGGGATCCCGAAGCTGACGGCGGCATCGGTTCTTCCGCAGGATTTGACGGTTGGTACAACCCGACGTACGCTAAGGAACTCCTTGCTAAGGCAGCTGAAGAACTCAAGGCAGTAGGCGTTGAATTCTCCGCAGAAAAGCCGATCAAACTCGAGCTTCCTTACTACGATATCAGCGAAGTTTACACGCAGAGAGCTAACGCTCTTAAGCAGTCCATCGAGGCTTCTCTCGACGGTCAGGTTGAAGTCGTTCTCGTAAAGACCGGCGGCTCCAACGCACTCAACTGGTACAATGCAGGTTACTATCCGGAAACCGGCGACGCTATGAACTACAACATCGTAGACGTATGCGGCTGGGGTCCTGACTTCGGTGACCCGCAGACTTACCTCGACACGATGCTCGGCCAGCCCGGCGGTATGGCTAAGAACATCGGTCTGTATTAATCAAATAATTGGTACAGGTTCCGAGTAAAATCAAGTGATTGATTAAATTTTGCACGGTAAGAGGATGAATTTATTTCATCCTCTTATTGTGCAAGTTATATTACTGCTATTAATTAGTAATTTTAGGAAGATTGTTATGACAAAGTATTTACTCAGACGTCTGTTGCACGGACTGATCTCGGTGATAATTGTTGTTGCCGTAGTTATGCTCTTGATCTATTCTTTGACAGACCGTGAAAAGATATTCGGCGGCGACCCTTTGTTCTCTAAAAAATCGAGTAATGTACGCGAGACCTATAAGTACGAGCAATGGGAGAAGTATGGGTATATCGACTATGTCACATACAACGAATATCTCGTCAGCCTCGTCAAAAACGGCAGCATAACGGAAGAAGAACGCGCCAAAGCGGCGGAGATCGCGCCTCTCGCCGAAACTAAGGATGTAAACGGCAAGCAGGTGGCGGAGCTCTTCTCGGAAAAGGATTCGCCCGAGGCTTCCAAACTCATACATCAGTTCGTCGATTATTACCAGTCAAAAGGCTACAATGTAGTCAGACTGAACGCGGACTATTATTCCGTCCGCACCAAAAAACTCAACAACGGCGGCAAACAGGTAATGTTTACATACAAGAACGTGCCGCTCGTCACCCGACTTCTCAAATATTTCGGGGGCATTTTCTCTGTGGACAACATCCACTACGTTAACGAAGAAACTGACATCGGAGAGAGAAAGCTTACGTTCACTCTCCATGATCCGGCATATACAGATCCAAAAACGGGAGAGACTCCTTTCTCGCCCGCCATCATCGGTAACGGCACGAGACACAAGTATCTCGTGTACACAGACAGTAATTTCCCTTATATCCACCAGAACCTTCTCTCTATCAATATGGGTACTTCGTACTCCATCAACAAGGGCGTCGACGTCTTTGAAACGATGACGACGACGCAGGGCAAATACGTCAAGCGCCTTATAACGTACCCGACGGGTCTTGTCGAGGACAGCGCGGACGATCTGCACACCGCGACGTACTCCGAAGGTTCGCACGACCTCAGTGAAACGATCTCCGACCGCTTCACCGACGACTACACGAACGTCAGCACGCTCAAGGCAAGTAAGTCGAAGATCGGCTTCTCGTTCGTGATAGGCATCATATCCGTCGTTCTCGCCTATATGCTCGGCGTTCCGCTCGGCATACTCATGGCGAAGCAGAAGGACAAGCTCGTAGACAAGCTCGGCACGCTTTACATCATCTTTATTATAGCGGTCCCGAGCCTTGCGTACATATTTATGTTCCAGGCGATAGGACGAAGTCTCGGACTGCCGAGTATCATGGACGTCAATAACGAGTCGTGGAAGATGTATATCCTCCCGATAGTATCGCTGGCGCTCCCGTCCGTCGCAAACCTCATGAAGTGGCTGCGCCGCTACATGATAGACCAGATGAACTCCGACTACGTAAGATTCGCCCGTTCCGGCGGTCTTTCGGAAGGGGAGATCTTCACAAAGCACATTCTTAAAAACGCGGCGATACCGATCATACACGGTATCCCCGGCAGCGTTCTCGGAGCGCTCGTCGGCGCGATCATCACGGAGCGCGTTTATCTCGTTCCCGGCGCCGGCAACCTCCTTACAAACGCTATCAACGCGAACGACAACGGCGTTATCGTCGGTCTGACTTTGTTCTACGCGCTGCTCTCGATAGTATCGCTGATCCTCGGCGATATCCTGATGGCGACGGTAGACCCGAGAATTTCCTTTACAAGCAAAGCGAGGTGATATGAGATGAATGAAATGATAGATCTTACCGACCTCAATATGTCCGAAGAGGAACTTTTCTCGCACGTTGACAACGACAGCCTCGCGGCTGAAAAGATCACGGCGCCCCGTTACAGCTACTGGCATTCCGTTTTCCGTGTTTTCTTCCGTAAGAAGATAAACATAGTGATACTGATACTTCTCGCTATCATCGTCGCGTTCGCGTATATCTATCCGATATTCTCGAACTACGACAGATTTGCGCACGTCCTTGTCGAGGGCGGTAAACACCTTACCCCCGCAAAGGCGATAGAGATGCATCCCAACGACAGCGTTATCCACTGGATCCTCGGCTCCGGCGGCGCGGGTGAATCCACCTTCGACGCGATCTGGGTCGGCTCCCGTCTGTCGCTGTCCCTCGCGTTCGTCTGTGCGCTGATCAATATGGTCATCGGCACGATAGTCGGCGCGGTATGGGGCTTCTCGAAGAAATTCGACCTCATAATGCAGGAAGTCTACAACATCATCGGCAACGTGCCGTACATCCTGCTTATTTCCGTTATCGTCATGATACTGAGCGCAAGCTTCTGGTCGCTCGTATTCGCCCTGACCGTCACCGGCTGGCTCGCGATAGCGTACTTCATTAGAACACAGGTCGTCATCATCCGCGACCGCGAGTACAACCTCGCGTCGCGCTGCCTCGGCACGTCCACGCTCCGTATCGCCATGAAGAACATAATGCCCTTTATGGTATCGGTCATCGTGACGCTCGCCGCGACGGAGATCCCGTCCTACATTTCTTACGAAGTGTTCCTCAGCTACATCGGTCTTACGATGTCGGATATCTCTCTCGGTAAGCTCATCGGCACGGCTCAGCCGTCGATGTTCACACCCGGTATGCAGCTCGAGTTCTGGGCTCCCGTCGCTATAGCTTCTATCATCACGATAGTTCTTTACGTCGTCGGTCAGAACCTCGGCGACGCATCCGACCCGAGAACGCATATGTGAGGTAGACGATGGATAACAGAAAAGTAATACTGTCCGTCAAGGACCTCGAAGTCAAATTCCACGTCAGAGGCAGGATCCTCACGGCTATCCGCGGGATCTCCCTCGATATATACGAAAACGAATCCATCGCGATAGTCGGCGAGTCCGGCTCCGGTAAATCCGTCTTCACGAAGACGTTCGCCGGCATGCTCGATTCAAACGGATTCGTAAGCCACGGCGACATAATCTTCAACGATGAAGAGCTCGTGTCGACCGACGTCGTTTACAACAACGCAAACAAAAAAGCGGTCGAACGCATCCGCGCAAAGCTTGACGCCGGCGCGGGACTTGAGCACGGCGCCCCCGTATACCGCAAGATCCTCGATCTTCAGAGCGAAAACAAGAAGCGTTTCGCGCTGACCGATGAGGACGAGGCTAAATACGACACGAGACTTCACGACCTCAAATTCGTGAAGACCGAGGCGTATAACTACAAGCTCACGCTCGACACCTCAAAGCAGAAGGCCGAGATCAAAGAGACGGAATCGAAGATCGAAGCTTACGACAGACAGATCAAAGCTCTCGAAATAGAGAAGAAGCAGCATATCGCAGAGCGCGTGGCTGCCGCCAAGGCGGACGACGCCTATATCAAGGAATACAACAAGCGTCTTGCGGATCTTGAAGCCGAGTACGCCGAGGCGTGCAAATATGAAGCGACTCCGGAAAAATCCGAGAGAAACCTCACGCTTGCGAAGGAGATCATGCTCTCCACAGGCAGAATCGGCGGCATCCGCGGACCGAGAATGCGCTCCGCGCTCGTAAAGGCTTGTCTCAAGGCGATGAAGCTCGGCGTCGATCTCGATAACGAGAACGAACGCAACGGTGTATTTGACAACGTAATCTTCCGCGTCAAGTACATAAGCGAGACCGAGACGAAGCTCCACGGCGAATGTATCCTCAACCTCGCAAAGATCAAAGAGTCCACCGACTGGACGCAGATCAGAGGTAAGAAGATAGCGACCGTATTCCAGGACCCCATGACGTCGCTCAACCCCATCATCACGATAGGAAAACAGATAACCTCTATTATTCTGAAGCACCAGAAGTGCTCCGAGACCGAGGCGAGAGAGCGCGCGCTCGCTCTTATGAAGAAGGTCGGCATACCGAACGCGGAGAACCGTTACGACGACTATCCGTTCCAGTATTCCGGCGGTATGAGACAGCGTATCGTCATCGCGATAGCTCTCTCCTGCCAGCCTAAGATCCTCATCTGCGACGAGCCGACAACAGCTCTCGACGTTACGATCCAGGCGCAGATACTCAACCTTCTCAAGAGCCTTCAGAAGGAATTCAACTACACGATAGTATTCATCACTCACGACCTCGGCGTCGTCGCGAATATCGCAGACCGCGTCGCCGTCCTCTACGCGGGGCAGATCGTTGAGCTCGGCAACGTTGACGAAGTCTTCTTCGATCCGCGCCATCCTTATACCTGGGCGCTGCTCTCGTCGCTTCCTCAGCTTGCGCAGAGAAACACGAAGCTTTACTCCATCACAGGTACGCCGCCGTCCCTTTACAACACGATCATCGGCGATCCGTTTGCGCCTCGCAACCCGTATTGCCTGAAGATCGACACGATCAAAGAGCCTCCGACGTTCAAGGTCACCGAAACGCACTTCGCGAAGACGTGGCTGCTTGACCCGAGAGCGCCGAAGATCGAAAAGCCGGACGCGATCAAAGACATCCATGAAAAGCTTATCGAAGCGTTCAATATTTGACGGGAGGGGAAGTTATGTCAAAAGAAAAACTTGAAAAGAATAACCAGCCCGTCCTGGGTGAAACCGCTCACCACATACCCGAACACGGTCCGATAGCCGAGAACGGCAAGGAGATCCTTCTTTCTCTGAAAAACGTGGATATCACGTTCGGCAAAGGCGACAGCCTCAACCGCGCCGTTAAGAACGCGTCGTTCGACATTTATAAGGGCGAGACTTTCTCGCTCGTCGGAGAATCCGGTTCCGGTAAGACGACGATAGGACGCGCCGTGATCAGAGTAAACCCCTGCGCCGCGGGCGAGATAGATTACAAGGGCGTCAGGATCTCCGGCAAAATACCCCATTCTCTCGACAGGGAAGTTATAAGAAATATCCAGATGGTATTCCAGGACCCCGCCGCGTCCCTTAACGAGCGCGCAACGGTCGATTATATCATATCCGAGGGTCTCTACAACTTCCATCTGTATAAAAACGAGGCTGACCGCGTCGCGAAGGTCGAGAATATGATCGAGGAAGTCGGTCTTCTCCCCGAGCATCTCACGCGTTATCCTCACGAGTTCTCCGGCGGCCAGCGTCAGCGTATAGGACTTGCAAGAGCCATGGTCATGGAGCCGGAGCTCGTCGTCGCCGACGAGCCTATCTCCGCTCTCGACGTTTCGATCAGAGCGCAGGTGCTGAACCTCCTCAAAAAGTTCCAGGAGGAGCGCGGAACGACTTACCTGTTCATCGCGCACGACCTCTCGATAGTCCGCTTCATCTCCGACCGTATCGGCGTTATCTACAAGGGCGATATAGTCGAGGTAACGACCGCGGAGGAGCTTTTCGACTACCCGCTCCATCCGTATACGAAGTCTCTTATTTCCGCTATCCCGATACCCGACCCGCTTCTTGAAAAGAACAAGGTCCCGTTCACGTACGATCCCTCCGTTCACGATTACAGCGTCGAGAAACCGGAGCTGACATATATCGGTCACGATCACTACGTTTTCGGCAGCCCCTCCGAGATCGAGGAGTACAAGAAGATCAGAGAAGCAGGCGTACCGATCAAGGCTATCACGATAAGGGAACCGGGAGAGGCGGCGGAGGAGCCCGTCGCGGAAGAGGAAAACGTATCCCGCGAGCCTATCCTCGACACCCCGATACACGATACGGGAAGCATCTGGCTCTCCATCCTCTCGTTCATACTTCCGATAATCGGACTTATAACGGGCGGAATATTCAGAAAGCACAACTATATGAGGAACAGAAAGTCGTGCAGAAAGGGAGCGTTTATCGGGCTTGGGTTCCGCGCCGCGCTGCTGGCGCTCTTCGGGATCCTGCTCCTGCTCTCGATAATCTGATAAAATGAAAAAAGAAATCGAACTTGAAGCGCCCGGCTCAAAGCGGAAGCTTTGGATACGGGTGGCGCTCGTCGTGACTCTCATCGCCATCGCGATCTCGGCGTTTTCATACGCAATAGGGAATCTCATTTCCGCGGAGACCGGATATCAGACGATAGAGTGTACCGCGAGCGCGGCCAACTGTTCTTCCGAGTTCGTCTTCACCTACAACATCGGCGTGTCGGGCATATCCCCGACTGCCGAGCTGAAAGCGGTGACAAATCTGTATAATGAAAAGGCGGCATTTTATTACCGCCTTTTTCATCCGGATGAAAAGTTTGACGACGTCGTAAACGTCGCGTCGCTGAACACGTCGCCCAACGTGAAGATGAAGATACCGGAGGAACTCTATAACTGCCTCGAAAAGGCGGTCGCCGACGGTACGAGAAGCCTCTTTCTCGGGCCCGTATACGCTTATTACGAGACACTTTTCTCTTCGTCCAACGATGAGGACGCCGCGACGTGGGATCCCGCGAAAAACGAGGACCTCGCGCGTGAGTACGCTGAAACTCTCGCCTTTGCTTCCGACAGCGCGCATATATCTGTCGAGCTTAAAGACGGCGAGGCGACGCTCCGCGTCAGCGACGAATATCTTGCATTTGCAAAAGAGACCGGCGTCACACGTTTCATCGATTTCGGATGGATAAAAAACGCGCATATCGCCGACCTCATAGCGGATGATATGACGTCGGAGGGCTTCGTGCACGGCGCCCTGTCGTCTTTCGACGGCTTTATCCGGAACTTTGATAAATCGAAGACAGAGTACACCTACAACGTTTATATCGACGGAAAAGAGGGCGTAACGGTCGCCGGAGCGCTCACCTACGCGGAGGGCGCCGCCATATGCTCGCTTCATCCGTTCAAGGCGAGCGACGAGGAGGAGCCTTATTACTACGAGTACGCCGACGGCACAAGGGTGACAAGGTATATTTCCATCTCCGACGCGCTCCCTCACGGGACCTCGTCAAGCGCGGTCGTGTGGTCGCGCGACGTGTCCTGCGCCGATATGGTGTACGCCGCGCTGCCTTACTATCTCGCCGACAACGCGTCGGAATATGCCGCGGCGGGGACAGGTTCCGTCACCTCGGACGGCGACGGATTCGTTTACACGCCGCTTGAAGGTTTTACGTTTACGGAAAACAAATAAAAAAACGGGATCGTTAAGACCCCGTTTTTGTTATGCTTTTTTGACTTGAAAGGTGATCGGTGGCTTTTGCTCTGATCTCCGCGAGAAGGCGTTTTGCCTCCTCGACGTCTTTATCGCCGCACTCCTCGCCGCTTTTGTATCTTGCGCGAATATAGAGCTCCCTCATTCGCTTTGCGTCGTCGTAAGCTGATTCGCTCGAAGCGTCGAGAACGTCCGACGACGTTGTGTCGCGCGCTATGTCGACGCCGCAAATCTTGAGATATATAAGATAGTCGTAGTAGATCGAACGTATCTTCTCGTTGTTCGTCTTTGACGCCACCCTCTTCTTTTGCCTTTTGCGCGGAAAACGGATGCCCAAACGTGCGGGCTGTGCCGCGCCCTCTTCGACCGCGTCGCTCTTTTTGCCGACGCGGGAATTATTTATAAACCTGTATAGGCAGAAGAGAAGAAAAGCTATCAGCGCAAGAACTAACACAAAAATGATGATGCTTATGATCTGCTCCGCGAGCAGGTAGCCGGAATCGTCGCGCGGCGCGACGCTTGAAGTTTCGGGCACTTCGATGTGCTCGAAGGTCTCTGACGTCGTTTCTTCGGCGGTTTCAACGCTGATAGGGACCGGCGGCTTGAATAGATTCAAAAAGTGTTCGAGCAGGTAAGAGATCCCGCTGAACAAGAGCCCGAACGGGAGCAAGAGCGTTTCAAACACGACCTTGGAGTTCGCGATGAGTAGATAAAGCAGAACGAGAGATAAGACGGATAGCGCCGCGACCGCGAAAAGACACGTCACGTTTGCGATCCGAAGTTTCAGCCCCGCCCCGCTTCCCATCCGCTTTCTGCGAAGAACGAGCACGCCGGTAAAGAGGTACGCCGCGGCGCAAACGGACGCCGCCGGGCGAACTGGCCACTCGGTCGTGCAGATGATGAAAATCGCCGTTACCGGAACGGCGGGGACGCCGAACCTGTATCTGTAGTCCTCGTAGCTGTCGCCGCTCTTTCCGGAGATCGTGAAGACTGCCGCAAACGAAAGAATGATCGCCGCGGCGATTATTTCATAAATACTTTTCGCGACGGCGAGCCCAAACGCCGGAAGAAGGGAGCAAATGATCCTTTGTGCGACGCCGCCCTTTGTCGTTTGAAGTATGAGAGACGACAAAAAGCCGAGTGCAAGTATAACGCCTATCAACAGCCAAGATTCGGATACGGGCGCGAAAAGCGCGGCGACGGTGAACCCGAGGAGGAAGTCGCAGACGGTCGTGAGCGCGTTAATTATCCGCATTACGTTCCACCTCCGCTTCCAGAACGCATATCTCATATTCGCTGTAATGCCTGAGGCGGGCGACGGCTTCACGCTCGTCGTCCGACAGCGGCGCGCTGACTATGAAATAACTGCGGCTCTTTTTTCGCTCCCTTATGCAGCGGTCGATCAGATTGTAAAACGAAGTGTAGGAGTAGAGCATCGAGCGGCCGAGGTTTGTCATAAGCTGGTTCAAGTGCCTCGTACCGAAGCCCTCTTCGAGGTTTCCGGCGTCCCCGTTGGAGATGAACTGATAGGGGATGCGCTCCGCTTCGAGCTTCTCGCTTACGGTGCGCACGATCTCGAGGCTTTTTTCCTTTTCCTCGTCGCTCCCCGACGCCATGTTGAGCACGATCACGGCGTTCGCGTCCACGGTGAAGTCGTTGTTTTTCACCATGAGCTTGCCTGCTCTCGCGCTGTGGTTCCACGAGATCTTTTTCATCGGCTCGCGCCCCGTGTAGTCGAGGCAGCCGACGGTCAGAACCGGGTCTTCGAGTATGAAGCGTCTGACCGAAATATCGCCGACATATCCGCCGAGTATCTTCAACACATTTTCGTCGTCGCACAGCTTCGGCATTACCGTTATGGCGCATTCTATCTTTTCGGATTTGACGATAGATCTGAAGCCGAGAAAGTCGCCTGTCTGCACGTAGTATTTGCCGTCGCGGTAAATTCCGCGCTTCGGAAGCGTGAAGAGGATGGTGTGGCGGTATCTGCTGTGCGGAAGCAAAAACAGGCTGTGCGTCTCGTGATTTTCGTCTTTTCCGTTTATCGTCGCGCCCTTCGGCATATACTCGAAAAAGTATACGTAAAGGATCGGCAGAAACCAGTTGTTGACGAGCGTGCCGGTGTATCGGACCGTCTCGCCCGGTTCCGCGAGCTTCGTGTCGAAGGTGTGGTGAAGCGGCAGATGGCGTACCGCCCTCGGGGAGATCAAGAATTCGAGTATGAGAATTATCGCCGCGAACCCTGCCAGTACGAAAGCTATCATACGTTTTCGAGCGGGACCGCGGTATCGGCAAGAATTCTTCTCATTATGTTTTCAACGTCGCGGTGACTTCCGGGCGCGGTCAGCATACGGTGGGAGAGAACGGGTATCGCTTCGCATTTAACGTCTTCGGGGATAACGTAGTTCCTGCCCGACATGGCGGCGGTTATCTGAGACGCCTTGTAGAGCGCTATCGTGCCTCTCGCGGAGACGCCGCAGGCGGTCTCGCGGCTGTTTCTCGTCTTTTCGACTATGTCCATAATGTACGCCTTCACGTCGTCGGAGACTGTGACGGCGGCTGCCTCTCTTCGCGCCGATGCCGTGTCGGAGGCATCGATCGCCGCGTCAAGCTCGCCGATTATGTCCTTCGCGTCGCGCCGCCCCATAAGCGAGATCTCCTGATCTCTTTCCATATATCCCATGCTGAGCTTCATAAAGAATCTGTCAAGCTGCGCCTCGGGAAGCGGGAACGTGCCGTAGGATTCGATGGGGTTCTGAGTGCCCATTACGATGAAAGGCTCGTCGAGCGCGTAGGTCTCGCCGTCCGCGGTGACCTGACGCTCCTCCATCGCCTCGAGGAGAGCAGACTGGGTTCTCGGCGTCGCGCGGTTTATCTCATCCGCAAGGACTACGTTTGAGAAGACAGGGCCTTTTCTGAAAACGAATTCGCCCTCTTTCTGGTTGTAGAAGTTGATGCCTGTCAGGTCGGACGGAAGAAGGTCCGGCGTGAACTGTATGCGCTTGAAGCTGCCGCCGATGCTCTTTGCAAATGCGCGAAGAAGCATGGTCTTGCCGCTTCCGGGCAGATCCTCGAGAAGGACGTGTCCTCCCGCGAGAAAGCACACGACGAGCTGACGGATGACCTCGTCCTTGCCGATGATAACACGGCTTACGTTCTTTACTATCCTTTCGGTGTATTCTTTTACGTTCATCACGGTTGTCTCCTGATTTTTCAGCGATCTTGTAAATAACTTTAAAGAAAAGCCCTGAAAGACAATTCTTACAGGGCAATTCATATTCTTGATGATTTCCGTTATCTCTTGGAGAACTGGGATGCGCGACGAGCCGCTTTGAGTCCGTACTTCTTTCTTTCCTTCATTCTCGGGTCACGAGTGAGGAAGCCTGCCTTCTTGAGGGCGGGACGGTAGGTCTCGTCAGCGAGAAGGAGAGCGCGGGCTACGCCGTGACGGATAGCGCCTGCCTGACCGGAGAAGCCGCCGCCCTTGACGCTTGCAACGATGTCGAACTTGCCCATTGTGCCGGTTACGCCGAAGGGCTGGTTGATGACGAGCTTGAGGGTCTCGAGACCGAAATACTCGTCGATGTCACGGCCGTTTATCGTGATCGTGCCGGTACCGGGGAAAAGACGAACTCTGGCAACAGAACTTTTTCTTCTGCCTGTGCCGTAGAAATAAGGCTTTGCACTTGTATACATTATTCAGTCCGTCCTTTCTTACATTTTTACTTCGTACTCTTCGGGTTTCTGAGCGGCGTGCTTGTGGGCGTCGCCGGCGTAAACCTTGAGACGGTTGATGGCTTTCGCGCCGATGGAGTTGTGGGGAAGCATGCCTTTAACTGCAAGCTCCATTGCGAACTCGGGGCGTTTCGCCATGATTTCCTTATACTGAACGGCCTTGAGACCGCCGATGTATCCGGAATGATGATAGTAGTACTTCTGTTCGAGTTTCTTTCCCGTGAGGACCGCCTTGTCAGCGTTGATGATGACGACGAAATCGCCGCAGTCAACGT
>CADBQA010000134.1 GCA_902796675.1 uncultured Ruminococcus sp. | reverse complement strand
GGTTCGCGGATCAGGGTGACACAGAGGGTGGAGACCCGTTCGCCTTCGGCGTGTGAATCCTCGCGCTCCGTGTAATCTCGCTTTGCTCCGTGAATATTAAACGAGATTCAGCACCGTCTTTCCTTTCTTCTCAGCTATTCTCTTATATTTCTCCGCATTTCCGAAAGGACGCGCTACGTAGGTTATCACTACGTCGGATCTATCTATCATCCAGCGGTTCCTCTTGTCTATACAGTATCTTTTCGGCGTAAGTTCAAGTCCTTCCGGATAAATCGCATTGCCGTAAGGAATCGTTTCAGCATCGTCAATATAAGCGGTCACTATAAACCATCTGACGGTCGGAAACTCTTTTTGTATTTCAGACATAGTTTTTGCAACAAGAGAATCAAAATCTCCGTTGTTCCCGACGTAAAAAATTCGAATCCCGCCGTCAATAGCTTCGAGTATCGCTCGCTTCAATTTTACGTTGTCAACTCCGACGCCTTTGCCGTGACCGAAAAAACAACAAGAACCCATATCCACCTTTGCTTTCGTTATTATATGGGGGTTATATCCCCTTAATAATTCAGATTATAATCCCCATAATATAAAAAGTCAAGGGGGATTTGAAAGATGATCGTTTTCGATAAACTGTGGGTTACCATGAAAGCAAAAGGCGTGTCGACATACGCCCTCAGAGAACGGTGCGGGATCGACAGCAAAACCGTGCGCCGTCTTCGCGCGAATGAAAACGTTGAAACAAAAACGCTCGATAAATTGTGCGAAGCTCTCGACTGCAAAATCGAAGATATCGCCGAATACGTGAAAAAATAATAACGCCAAAACCGGCTGAAACGAAATTGATTCGTTTCAGCCGGTTTTTTCAGCCCTTCCTTGGGGGAACACCGCGGCTATTACTCTCGTCCGCACCGCGGACATATCGCGTCGGGCAAAGCCTGACATATCGCATTTGCAGGGCAAATATATCGCGCCGCATCCGGCGGCATATCGCGCGGCGCATCGCGCCGCATCTGCCCTCATCCGTCGCCTTCCGAGAACCCCAAAGGGGAAGCCTTGGTACGCGCGAAATAAAACCTTCTGCGTTGGTAGGTAATACACATTGCGCAGAAACAGCGGCAAGATGTGGGCATCTTGCCCTACGGGTATACAGGTGACTGTCTGTTACTCGTAGGGATCGATGCCCTTCATCGATCCGAAACGATCCTTCTCTGCGCCGGAACAGCGGCAAGATGTGGGCATCTTGCCCTACGGGTATACAGGTGACCGTCTGTTACTCGTAGGGATCGATGCCCTTCATCGATCCGAAACGCAGCGAGGAAGAAAAACAGCGTCGCGATTGCGGCGCTGTTTGTATATAATCCTCGCGGGCGTCGCCCGCTCCGTTTTTTTATTTGTAGAGAGGTCCGTAAGCGGCGCAGGCTCTGAAATCCTGTCCTTCCTTGTCGGCTCCGAAGAGGTTGAAGGAGGCGGGACGGAAGATATCCGTCGCGGGGACGTTGTGGAGCGAGATCGGTATACGGAGCATGGAGCAGAGCGTGATGAGGTCGGCTCCAACGTGTCCGTAGCTGATCGCGCCGTGGTTTGCGCCCCAGTTGTTCATGAGGCTGTAAGCGTTCTCGAACGGATCGCCCGCGACGCCGTTGCAGCGAGGCGTGAACCAGGTGCAGGGCCACGTCGGGTTGGTGCGCTCCATAAGAGTGTCGGTCACGTCGTCGGGAAGCTTGACCGTCCAGCCCTCTGCTATCTGGAGGACCGGTCCGAGACCCTTGACGAGGTTGAGTCTTATCATCGTAGCGGGCATTTCGGCGCGCGTTACGAAGTGGCTGGAGAATCCGCCGCCGCGGAAGTTGTCAAAGCCCGCCTCGCACCAAACGGTGGCGGCGCTCATCTTCTCGATGTCTTCTTCCGTGACGTCCCACCACTGCTTCATGAGGTGGTTGCCGTTCTCGTCCGTCGCTTCTCCGCAGGCGTCGAGGCAGGCGGCGCCGGAGTTGAGCAGGTGGATGATGCCTCCGTTTTCAAGAGCCTTGCCCTCGAGCTCGTAGCCCGTGACGCGCTTTACGGATTCGGGCGACCAGAACGTGCGGACGTCCGCGAATATCTGAGCGCGGTTCGTGAGCAGCTTCATAAAGAGCATGCCGATGCCGTTGAGTATATCGTTCTCCGTTGCGAGGATGTACGGCTCGCGCGCGCCGGTGAAGTCGAACGTGGAGTTGAGGACCGCCTCGGGATAGTCGCAGTTCGGCCAGTGGTCGGTCCACTGTCTCTGTCCCTGGAAGCCCGCCGCGATCGCGTTGTGGCCCGCCATCTCTTCTTCAAAGCCCGCGGGAAGGTTGGGGTTGCCGTTCATGAGGTCCTTGATGATGCAGTACATCTTGATCGTGAACTCCCACTGCTTCTCCTTCTGCTCGGGGCTGAATTTTACGAAATCGGGGTTGTCGTCGCGTCCCTCTTTGCAGTGAGCCTTCGTCCACGCGAGAGCGCGCTCGACGTCCTCTTTGACGTAGATGCCCTCTTCCATGCGGCGAAGGATCTCGACTTCGTCGACGGATTCGACTCTCATACCGAGGTACTCCTCGATGAACGACTGATCCATAATGGAGCCGCCGATACCCATCGTGACGGAGCCTATCTGGAGGTAGCTCTTGCCTCTCATCGTCTTAGCCGCTATCGCCGCTCTGCCGAATCTGAGGAGCTTTTCCTTGACGTCCTCGGGGATGTTCGTGACGTCGCCGATATCCTGTACCTCGTGTCCGTAGATACCGAACGCGGGAAGTCCCTTTTGCGCGTGTGTCGCAAGGACGGAGGCGAGATAAACGGCGCCGGGACGCTCCGTGCCGTTGAAGCCCCATACCGCTTTTATCGTGTGGGGGTCCATATCCATGGTCTCGGAGCCGTAGCACCAGCAGGGAGTGACGGTCAGAGTTATGTCGACGCCCTCGCGGCGGAACTTGTCGGCGCAAGCCGCGCTCTCGGGAACGCGCCCTATCGTAGTGTCGGCGATGACGACCTTTACGGGGTCGCCGTTGGAGTAGCGAAGATTCTCTTCAAAGAGTTTTTTCGCCGCCTTCGCCATACCCATAGTCTGATCCTCGAGGCTCTCGCGGAGCTTCATCGGCCCGCGTCTGCCGTCGATGGTCGGACGGATGCCGATGACCGGATATTCGCCAATGTACCTGTTCTTTGCCATATCAAAATCTCCTTTTGGATAAATTAAATTCAAATCTATTTTCCGCTTTTGGTAAGGATCTTCGCGACGACGGGACGGTGTACCTTAAGGGCCCCCTTCGGGCAGAACTCCTGACAGCAGAAGCATCTGATGCAGACGCTGCGGTCGATGTGAGGCTTTTTTCCCTTCATCGTTATCGCCTTCGCGGGGCATATACCCTCGCACTTGCGGCATCCGACGCACTCCGACCCTTTCAGCTTAGGTCTCGTCGAGAGCGCCGCGCGGGCTATCTTGTTGAAAACCTTTCCTTTGATACCGACGAGCCCGACGAAAAATTCTATATCGTTCGAGCGCTCAACGTTCTCGAAGTTCCCTATTCTGACGTCCGCGCCGTCGCCGACGACCTCGATCATGTCAACGGGAGGCACGAGACCGCGCTCGCGCGCGAGCTGAAGGGTCGGGACGCCGGCCTCCGAAAGCCCGACGACAGACGCGCAAAACGAATCGAGCGCATAGGGCGAGCGCGAAGCGGCGAGGACGCCTATCTCCCTCGCTTTACCCATGGTCGGTCCGTTGCCCTCCATACCGACTACGCCGTCGACGATAGACAGCGCGGGGCGGAGAAACTCGTCGATATCAATGAGCATATTCGCAAAACTCTTTGTGTTCGGAAAACGGTAGTGGTACTCCGGTTTTATCGTGCCGGGTATGCCGCCGAAGAGGTTCTTGACCGCCGCCGACATCCCCATCATCCCGTGGGTTTTCAGCTTCGCGAAATTTATGACGGCGTCCGCGCGGAGAAGCCACGACGAGAACGAAAAGTCCTTCATCACCTCGCCCTCCGGAAAGTCGCACCGCTCCACGTCGAAATCGCGGTTGAGCGGAACACCCGCGGCGCTCATTCCGGTCGAAGAGTACACGCCGCTCAGATAGATCCCCGTGAAAGGTCCGCCGGGAGAATCGCCGACGACCGCCGTCGCTCCGACCTCCGTGATCCTGCGGCAGAGCTCGGCGACGAGCGCAGGATGGGTCGTGGCGCCGCGCTCCGGCTTCATCGCCGCGACGAGGTTCACCTTGACCGCGACCGTCATCCCCGGTTTTACGAACGAGAGCCCTCCGAGGGGCGCGAGAAGTCTGTCGAAGGCGTCCTTCACTTCATCCGCTTCATACGAAGAACATTTCGCCGCGGAGACAAAATTATAATCCATACGTAAAAGTCTTTCCTGGTTTTATTCATTAGTATTGTATCATAAATATCGTAAAATTTCAACGATTTTTGTCAATCTGCTTAAAATACTCCTATTTTTTCATAATCGGCTTGATTTTTCAATTCGCAGGGGTTAAAATAAAACTGTAAAAAAATTTTCATTCGGGAGGCAGACATGGCACTTGTAACAACAAAGGAAATGTTCAAAAAAGCGTATGAGGGCGGCTACGCGATAGGCGCTTTCAACATCAACAACATGGAGATCATCCAGGCTATCACCGAGGCGGCGGCGGAAGCGAAGAGCCCCGTTATCCTTCAGGTATCCGCGGGAGCGAGAAAGTACGCCAAGCACGCGTACCTTATGGCGCTTGCAAAAGCGGCG
>CADBQA010000133.1 GCA_902796675.1 uncultured Ruminococcus sp. | reverse complement strand
TGAAATTGCCCTGCGGGCAGTGAAATCGCCTCGACGGCGGTGGGTGGATTTCATTTCACCGAACGCATAAGCGTTCGATTTCACCTAAGGGCAACGCCCGAAGATTTCACCTTTTGCCGTAAGGCAAAAGATTTCACTTTTTTACGTTTGGCTCACAAACGTCCTGCTTGCGCCATTCTGCAACAAAAGCCGGCTGAGATAAGGATCATTTTCCTTACTTCAGCCGGCTTTGATTAACTGTCCTTTAGAGCATCTTGCGTTACAGGGTGACTTTTTTTGTTATTTTTATTGACAAATATTACGTAAAAATATATAATTATGGTAACTGGGGTATATTATACCTTTTTATACTCAATGTCTGATTATTAAATTATTTAACTTTTCGGAGGAGAAATCATGAAAAGCAGGCACATGAACAAGGCGATATCGCTCTTGCTCGCGCTTATTCTGATGATCCCGGTCAGCGCGCTTTCCGCCATTCTCACGGTGGGCGCGGCGCCGGAGGAGACAGTCACCGTAAGCGAAGCGGAGCTTGTCGCCGGCAACTACGACGGCTTGACGGAAGGCGAGAAAAACTTCCTTAAGTCAAACTTCGTCGCCTCCTCGTCTCTGACCTTCCCGGCGCCGTCCGAGAGCACTCTCATCGACGTTGACCCGGAAGCAAAGACGATAGCGGCAGCCCCCTACGTTCAGGACGGCTACACGTGGCAGCCCGCCGCGGCAAGAGTAGTCTGGACGACGGGGAGCGAAGACGTTGAGCTTGACGCGGCAGGAAACGGCGCTTTCGCATACGACGGCGCTTCCTACACGGTCGAGGCTGACTACGTCCTCGAAGTCGCGGTAGACGAAGCCGTACAGCTTAAGCTTCTGAACGGCGGATACTACCTCGCAAAGGGTATCGAAAACACAGAAAACGTCGCGGACTACGACGCAAACTTCTATACGGTATCCGGCAACATAGACTACTTCGTAAGCCTTACCGACGGTTCCCTCGCGGGCGGCGCAAAGCTGAGTTCCGCGGACACCATCGCGGCTATACTCAGAGTCAAGGCCGAGGCGGACGCAAACGACGGCTTCTTCGACATTGCAAACCTCGCCGACGAATACGCGGACGCAGCATCGAAGACGGCGTTCCTCTTTGAAAAGGGCTCCGACTTCCGCGCCGCCGCAGTAAGAACGTACAACGACATCAAGACCATCAGAGAAGACGCGGAAGTTGAAACCATAATGAGGACCGTCATCGGTAAGACGACGGCGCGGGGCAGAAAGATCACACTCGCTCTCAACGCCATCGACGCTCTTCTCGCAGGCACGAAGGGATCCGTCGAGGACGAATGGAAAGTCCTTTCGGGCGCGTCCGTTCTCAAGGCCGGTCTCACAGACGGCGATTATGTCGCGCTCGACGCTCTCGTCGAGGATATGGCAGGCGCGGAGTATCACGCGGACGGCGCGAAGACCGCGCTGAAGCTCTCTCCCGTTACCGTCTCCCAAAGCGTTGCGCAATACGACGTCACGGTAGTCCTCAAGGCTTCCTACGTCGCGCCCGGCACGGTAGACTCGGCGGCTCTCACCGCTCTTGACGACCACAGCGCGACGATCCGCGTCGCCGCCGGCACGACCTCATCCGACGTTGAAGCGGCGGTGGCCGCAAACGGCATCGAGGCGCTGGCGCTCGCAGCGTGGGGCATCGTTGACGGCGCGAACTTCACAAGGACCGCGTCCGCGCTTCCCGAACAGATCAACGCCGACACCGAGTACGTCATCGAATACGCTCCGAAGACAGTCGCGCTCTCCTACGACTTTGAGACGGAGCTTCCCGCATCCGTTCCCTACGGATACAATCTCACCCTTCCCGCGAACTCCGACGCCGCTCTCGTATACGACTACACGATAGAGGACGCGCAGTTCCTTCAGGGAGACGTCTACACCGTCGACCACGATGTGCAGATCAAACGCTCCGCGGGCAAGCCGTGGGACGTTGTCAAGCTCGGCAAGCTTGTCGCCGACGTATACGCATCCGACCTCACCCCCGAGCAGCAGGCTATCCTCGACTCCGCGGCTCTGAAGACCGAAAACGTTCTTCTCAGAGAGCCCACGAACGAGGACGGACTCGTCGCGGTTTCAAGCGTCGGCGGCTCTTACCGCGTTGACGCGGAAACGTACCGCACCGGCATCGAAGGCGTCGACTGGATCCCCGTATCCGGCGTCGCGATAAAGGACGGCGCGGCTGTCGCCTCCTTCACGTTCACCGGCAGCGTCGCAACGTTTGACGCGGCTGCGTTCGATCAGGTGGAGGTCGTCTACAAAACGGTTCTCACGAACATCCCCGAAGAGGTCGTCCTTGAAACGCTGAACCTCCCCGACATCCTCGCGGATGAAGTTGAAGCGCAGATCGCAGACCTCGAGCTTCTCAACACCATCTACTCCAAACTCGGCAAGCTCGACCAGCCGACTCTCAACCAGATAAAGATCGGCGTCAACGGCTCCGATATGGGACAGGCTGCGAAGGACGCCGTCAAGGCTATCGTCAACGCGTGCGTTGACAAGTCCGTCGCGTCTCTCTACCTCTACGAATACATCACTTCCTTCAATGAAGAAGGCATCGCGTTCTATTACAGAGACAACAACAGCCTCAAGATGAGAACGCAGGCGGCGATACTCCGCGAAAACCTCGGCACAGTCCTCGCCGACCCGGAATTCGTTCCTCTTCTTGAAGACATTGAGAAGGAAGATTACCTCGAGAAGATACAGTCCATTTACGACGTGCTCTCCGCGGTCACCCTCGCGTCCCCGAACGCGGCGGTAGATACGACGAGCACATCGGTCGCTTCCCTCGCTGAAGCGATAGCGGCGTCTGTCGGTCACACGAACCGCTTCACGTCTCCCTCCGGTGAGCTTGCTCTCACCAAGAAGCTGACGGCGGCGGCTCCCGACAGGATGTCCGTCAACGTCAAAGTCGTCCTCCGCGACAGCCGCGGGACGGAGCTCGCTTCCAAGAGCGGAGCCGTTACCTTCCCTGCGGGCGAAACGGTGACCGCAGCGACGATCGAGGCGGTCAACGCGAAGATAGATGAGCTCGCCGCCGAGATCGGTGTTGACACCGAGCACTACGGCGCAGCGCGCGAACTCGGTCTCTCGGAAGGCACGACCATTCCCGCGGAAGACGTCTCCGCGCTCGCCGTCTTCTCTCCCAACGCTTACACCTGTGTTGTGAGAGATGAGAACGACGCCGACGTCGACAATCTCACATTCTACTACGACGATATGTTCATCACCCTCCCCGCATCCGCCGAGGAAGGAGTGGTATACAAGTACACGTTCGACGGAGTCTCCTACACGGTAGGCGATGAAGCGAAGAACGTACCCATCACCGCTTCTCAGTTCGCCGACGGCTCATACGGCATCATCAGACGCGAGATACTCGACACGGAACGCGAATATCTCCTCTCGCTCGTTGAAGAGATCAACCAAGGCATCGCGGACGCGGGCATGCTCGACGGTAACAACCTCGCATTCGCCCTTATCCCGATGGAAGACGCGTCTGAAAACTGGACGATAGTATTCCGTATGTCGCCGAAGAGCGTATCCGCCGCAAAATCCGCGGTTACGAACGCTATGGAAGCTCTCACGAAGAGCAGCTACACATACATCACGCTCGGCGGACAGCTCATCCGTGAGGACAGCGAAATTTCCGTCCAGGCGCTCATCGACGCGTTCCTGAACAGCGACGCCGACCTCGAGACAATAAAGGCGGCGATAAACCCCGACGGCACTCTGAACGAAATGGCGCCCATCGCAGGCGCGACGGTCATCGGCGAGACGACCTCCGACGGCAAGAAAGTCATCAAGGTTGGCACGAAGCAGATAAACGACACGGATATACTCGGCGCAAAGCTTCTCGAGTTTGATATGACGTTCGGTCAGAACGAGACCGACCCCGGCAAGAACGTAAAACTTTACGTGACTCTCGAGGACTTCGGCAAGAGCGCCGACGACCTCAAGAAGATCTATAAGGTTGCCAACAAAGCGTCCGAGTACGGCACGATCGCCGCGACAGGCGGACGCATCGAGGCAAACCTCACTCTCCCCGAGAGAGCGTTCCAGGCTTACCTCGCCGCTGTTGAACTTTACGACAACACAGAGCTCGGCAAGCTTGAAAACGCAAAAGATGTTGACCGCGCGCTCGAGATCGCAAAGCAGTTCATCGAATTCCTCACGGACGATGAGACCATCGACCTCGGCACATTCGAGAACACAGCGGAAAAACTCGGCAAGACGGTCGACCTCTCCTCCTATGACAGATTCTATTCCAAGGGTCTGAAGGCAGCCCGCAACATCATCAACAACTCCACGATAAGCCTCAACTCGGATACAGCGGGAGTTTACGACGCGGACATCCATTATGACATCGAGGCTCTCTTCGAGCACTTCGAAGTCAAGGAAACTCTCAAGAACCTCGTTAAAGAGAGATCCACGGGTCTCGACGCGAACGTATTCGTCAACATAACCAACACGGTCGACGATTACGAAGCTCTCATCATCGACAGCAAGGCGTCAGGCTTCGGCAAGATCCTCTACTCGAAGGATCTCGCGACAGACATCGCAAAGATCCACGACAAGACCATCGTCATCCTTCTCAAGGATATCGCGGGCGACCTCGTGATCCCCGCCGATGCCAACCTCGATCTCCACGGATACACGGTAAACGGCAGCGTCACCGCGAACGCGGCGCTCAGAATACTCGACAGCTCTTATGCTACCGACAGCGGCGCGGGCGTAACGGGAACGGTCACCGGAAACGTAACGATCTCCGGCGGCACGTACGCATCCGACGTCTCCGCTATGCTGAAGGCGGGATTCGAGCAGAAGGACGGCCTTGTCAGAAACGAACATTACTTCATCATTGACAACGGCAACGGCGAGATCGAAGTCCACGTCGACAAGAAGTCCGAGGCGGCAACGGGCGAAGTCGCGAAGGCGGCTGCGATCGAGCTCGCAATGGACGAGGCGTTCCACACCTACGCGGGCGCCGCGATGCACATCGGCGACTTCAACGTATACTCCTTCACGTTAGACGACGTAACGTCTCTCAAGAACATCTCCACCGAAACGAAGGCGGCGATAAGAGCCGGTCTCAACAAGGCTGACATAGACTCGCTCGCTTCCGATATCCTCGCGGCGATCACGCCTTATACGGACGAGAGCCACGAAATGGTGCCCGGCGAAGTCCTCGCAACGTACGGCGTAGGATACAATCCGTGGAGCTTCAGCTTCAGTCATGAGACCGCGGGCGATTACATCACCGCGAAGATCGCGCCCGACCTTGACAGACACGTCGATGTCGGAACGATCACCGTTCAGGCTCACGACTACGTCGAAGTTTCAAGAGACGACGCGACCTGCACGGAAGACGGCACGATCTACTACGAGTGCTCCGAGTGCGGCGCAACGTACGAGGAGACGATAGACGCTCTCGATCACGACTATCAGGAGTTCGAGAGAGTCGAATCCACCTGCGTCACGGCAGGCCACATCACCTACAAGTGCACGAGATGCGACGACAGCTTCGACGAACCTCTCCCGCTCGGACCTCACACCCCCGCCGCTGACTGGGAGATCGTAAGACCCGCGACGGAGGACGAGCCCGGACTCAAGGTCATCAGATGTACTGTCTGCGGCGAGATCCTCGAAGAGGAAGAGATCCCGTACGGCGGACCGATCGACCTCCAGCTCATTCCTTCGTTCAGACTTTCGTCCTACGCTATCGACAACGAGGCGAGAACTATAACGCTCGTCGCTAAACCCGGACAGCCCACGGCGGTATTCCAGCTCAAGCTCCCCGGATACGGCAACGATATCTTCACGTGGACGGACGATGCGTTCGCCGACGGCTGCCAGATCAAGATCAAGGACGTTAAATACAGCGCGGATACCGACGCTCAGGGAATCAGATACTTCATCATCCCGTCCGACGGCGGCGTTCCTCGTACGGAGAAGGTCCTCGTCAAGGTCAACGGCACAATCTACGAATACACGGTCAACGTAACGTTCGCTAAGGACCCCGTACACCGCGAAGGCGTAGAGCCCGGTTACAACGCCGACAAGTACCAGACCGGCTTCGAGCCCGGACGCGACGACCTCATCTACGTGGTATCCAAGCCCGGCTACAAGTCGGCGACGATGAGAGTTCTCATCCCGAAGGGCGCTTCCATCAGAGTAATCTCCGAGCAGAAGCCTCACCTGTTCCAGACTCCCGACAAGGGCAAGACTTATCGCGAAGTCCAGAACGACGAGATAGACGACAAGTGGTTCGTATACTTCAAGTCTCTCAAGGCTGACGGCATCAACGAGTACGACCTCGAGGTAACTCTCAAGGACGGCACGAAGACGCAGTACCACGTAATCGTCGAATGGCAGTAATGCCGATATGCAAAAACCAACGAAGGCGCCGCTCTCCGGAGCGGCGCCTGAGGCTGAAGACAAAGTCTTCAGCCTCAGTCAGAGTGAGAGAAACGCAGGTAGATTCGGTGATCTCGCCGCGGTAGGCGTATTATGCCGGGGTCCTCAAAAAATCGAAAGATTTTTTGGGGTTCACGGATACGTC
>CADBQA010000132.1 GCA_902796675.1 uncultured Ruminococcus sp. | reverse complement strand
TCCACGTGATCGACGTTGAAGACTTATAAATCAGGAGGGAATAATCATGGTAAAACGAACCGCGCTTGGAGTTATTTCATTTTTAATGATATTTTGCGTTTGCCTTTCGCTCGCAGGATGTGGAAAGGAGACCGACGCGAAGTTTGCTGAAAAGACCGTCGAGGAGATCGCGGTCGACTACGGAACGTACGGCACCGAGGCGGGCGACAGGATCGAGACGCTCCTTAAAGATCTTTCTTCCGCAGATCCCGCCGCGGGTGAGAGATGGCGTAAGATCGTCGATATTTGGACGTCGCCGGAGCTTGGGAAGATCCGGAGCTACGGCGTTCTACCCGACGGGTTGCCGGAGACGGACGAGCTTTGCATCGTCGTTCTCGGCTTCCAGCTTAACCCCGACGGCACGATGAAGGACGAGCTTGTCGAGCGCCTGAAAGTCGCGCTTGCGAGCGCGGAGAAGTACCCTAAGGCGTACATCGTCTGCACGGGCGGCGGCACGGCGTCGGAGAATCCGTCGGCGTCGGAAGCGGGCGAGATGGCGAAGTGGCTTGTGGAAAACGGCGTCGCGAAGGAGCGAGTTATCGTCGAGGACAACTCGATAACGACGGCGCAGAACGCGATATTTACATACGATATACTGACGTCTCTCCATCCGTCTGTCAAAAAAATAGCGATAGTCTCGAGCGATTACCATATTGCGACGGGAGAGCTTCTTTTCAAGGCGGAGTCGATACTGAGGGCGAACTCGCCGGGAAACGAAAAGCTCGAGGTGATCTCGAACGCGGCGTGGAGAGCGCCGTCGGGTACTCTCTCGACAATGTTTCAGGCGGGCGCGCTGATAGAACTTTTCGGCGACGTTGAGACGGCTTTTGAGATATATTACGACAACTACGACATCCACTCTCTGCCGCCGCTTAACTGAGGTACAGATCATGGAATTCAAAAAAGGTAACGGTTGGAGAGCCTGCAGCGACGGAGGCCGGTATTTCGGCGAGTACGGCGGCGGTATGAACTACAATCTTTACGAACTCACAAAAGAGCAGTACGACAAGCTTGATAAAAAGATGACAGAGGGCGACGCCTCACTCATTATGTACGAGGGCAGACACCTTTATATGTCGGTCAACGACAGATGCGGTCCGCCTTATACGATAGTTTTTGACGATGATTACGAGACGCTGTGTCCGTGGGCTAACGTCGTTCACAGCGGCAAGGTGTGGCCCGACGCGCTGACGGACGCCGCGGTAGAATTATTCGCGTCAGAGGCGAACAACCGCGAGCAGCGACGCCGCCGCCGCGAAAAACTCAAAGAAGATAAGTAAACAAAGGTATAAAGGAGAAAACAATGGAAAAAACAGCAAAGCAAATGAAAATATGGCGCGCCGTCGCCGTGGTCGCTCTGATCGCGCTCGTCGCCGTTGGCGTTCTTTACGCGCTCGGCGTCGGATACAAGTGCCCGGGAACGTGTGACGCCGGAGATAAAGAGGCTCTCACGCTCTGGAACGAAGGAACGGGCGCGAAGAAGAGTCTTGTTGATTTCGTCACCTCCGTCACAAAAGAGGGAGGCGAGGACTTTATACCCGAGAGCGACCGCATCGCGGTGTTCGATATGGACGGAACTCTCGCCTGCGAGACGTTCTATACCTACTACGATACGATGATGTTCATCGAATACTGTCTGAACGACCACCCGGAGCGCGTTTCTGACGAGCTGAAGGCGGTCGCCGCCGAGATCAAACCCGGTTACGTCGCGGACGAGACGCTCGCGCGCAATTTCGCGAAGGCGTTTGCGGGAATGACTGTCGAGGAGTTTTACGATTACGCCGTTTCCTTCGGCCAGAAAAAGACCGCAAGCTTCAACAATATGAGATACATCGACAACTTCTATCTTCCGATGGTCGAGCTTGTAAAGTATCTGTACGAAAACGGCTTTGAGATATGGGTCATCAGCGGCACGGAGCGCACGACGACCCGCGCCATCGTCGCAAATTCGCCGATCAAGGACTACGTCGAGCCGGAGCACGTCATCGGTACGGACTTTGAGGTCAAGCAGAAGGGTCACGAGGACGAGCCGTCCAATATGAACTTCAAGTACGAGAACGGCGACGAACTTGTACTGACCGGCGGCTTTATTCAGAAAAACCTCAACTGCAACAAGGCGATCTACGTTGAGCGCGAGATAGGGAAGCGTCCGGTGCTGGCGTTCGGCAACAGCGGAAGCGACACGAGTATGATGAACTACGCGATAGATTCGAGAAACCCCTATAAGGCGGAGGCATATATGATAGTCGCCGACGACTCCGAGCGCGAGTGGGGCAAGCAGAACTGGGAGGAAAAGTCCGCGGACTACGAGGCGAAGGGCTTTATCCCGATTTCGATGAAGGACGATTTCTCCGTAATTTATCCCGACGGCATCACGAAAGCCGAACAGCAGTACACCCCCGCCGAAGCCGTACAGGACTACGAAACCGACAAGGCGGCGTGACGCGATAATATGACATAAAACGCTTCCGACGTAAGGCTCGGAAGCGTTTTTGTTTATAAGAGCGCTTTTGCGGCGCACGCCGATAGCTCGCCTTTTCGCGTCGGGTGTATGCAGCTGCTCTCGCAAACGTCGCGTGATGTGACGAGAGCGGCGTACGGGTCACGCTCCGCGGCGAGCGATTGCGCCGACTGGATCGCGCGCCAGCCTTCGGG
>CADBQA010000131.1 GCA_902796675.1 uncultured Ruminococcus sp. | reverse complement strand
GATGATCCTTGCGTCGAAGTCGTCGCCGCCGAGTCTGTTGTTGCCGGCTGTCGCGAGAACTTCAAGAACGCCGTCGGAGATCTCGAGAAGCGATACGTCGAACGTGCCGCCGCCGAGGTCGTAGACCATGACCTTCTGCTCACGCTCTTTGTCCATACCGTAGGCGAGAGCTGCCGCCGTCGGCTCGTTGATTATTCTCATTACTTCGAGTCCCGCGATCTTGCCCGCGTCCTTCGTCGCCTGACGCTGAGCGTCGGAGAAGTATGCGGGGACGGTGATGACCGCCTGGGATACCGTAGTTCCGAGGTAAGCCTCGGCGTCTGCCTTCAGCTTCTGAAGGATCATAGCGGAAATTTCCTGAGGCGTGTACTTCTTGCCGTCGATGGTGACCGTGTGGCTCGTGCCCATTTCACGCTTGATGCTCATGACCGTTCTGTCGGGGTTGGTGATGGACTGTCTCTTAGCTACCTGACCGACCATTCTCTCGCCGGTCTTGGAAAAAGCCACGACGGAAGGTGTCGTTCTCGCGCCTTCCGGATTGGGGATGACCGTGGGCTCGCCGCCCTCGTAAACCGCTACGCACGAATTCGTAGTACCCAAATCTATACCTATAATCTTTGCCATAATAAATATCCTCCGTTATTCTGTATTTTTTATTATAATCAGTTCGCGACTTTTACAAGCGCGTGTCTGATAATTTTGTCACCTGTTTTGTATCCCTTACGGAATACCTCGACGATCTCACCCTCGCCGTACTCCTCGTTTTCCTCGTGCATCATCGCGTCGTGGAAATTGGGGTCGAACTTTTCGCCCTTCTCGCCGAACGCTTCGACGTGGAGCTTCGAGAGGATGTCCGGAACGGTCTTTAAGATGAGCGCTAGCCCTTCGCCGACGTTCTCGCCGCCGACGTAGCCGGACGCGAGGTCGAGGTTGTCAAAGAGCGGAAGCAGCTCGCGAACGGTGTCCGCCACCGCGTCGGAGTATATCGCGTCCTTCTCTCTTTGAGACCGCTTTCTGAAGTTGTCGTACTCCGCGGCGACGCGAAGATGCGAATCCTTCGCCTCGTCGAGAGCTTTTTTTATCTCTCCGAGTTCTTTTTCGAGAGCGGCGCACTTTGATTTGAATTTCTTCTCTTCCTTTTTGCCGTCGCCCTTCTTTTCCCCGGTTTCTTTTACTTCCTCGGACGGCTCGGCCGCCTCTGCTTCTTTTGCTTCTTCTTTGGCCTTGTCGCCGATGTCTTCGCTAATTTCTTCTTTTATTTCATCCGTCATGTCGCTTCTCCTCCGGTTTCACCGCCCTCCGGCGTCTTCGGCGCCGCAAGGCTTCGTCTGTCGTTCATGATCTCGCTGATACCGTCGGTCAGACGGTTTATCATCGCGATCACCCTCGAATAGTCCATTCGCGTCGGTCCGATTATGCCTATCGCCCCGACGGTCTTGTCGCCCTGCATTATGGGCTTGAAGATCAGGGTCGAATTGTCCATCGTCTTGACGACGTTTTCGCTTCCTATGAAGACTCTTACGGAATCGCTCCGGTCAGCCTCGCTCTCGTCCGAGATAACGTCGAGCAGGTCATCCTTCTTCTCGAAGAGTGACAGCAAGCCCTGGAGCTTGTCGACGTCGCTGTACTCGGGGTACGAAAGAAGTCTGTTGACACCCTCGACCATAAGCTCTCCGCCGCCGTCCTCCGTCAGCGCCTCGTGGATGCTCTTGACGATGGGGGATACGATGAATCCGTACTCGCCCATGCGCCGCTCCATCTCGAGGACTATGTCGAATTTTATATCGCTTCCTCTCACGCCGACAAGGTGTGTGTTCAGAAGCTCGGTCATCATAGCCGCCGCCTCGGGCGTCACCTCTCTGTCGGAACGGAGGTTCCTCGTCTTCGTCTCGCCCGTCGCCGTTATCATAACGAGGACGAAATCGTACTCGTCGACCGGAACTATGCTGAACTTTTTCACCGTGAAGCCGTGGAACTTCGGCTTTACGGCGAGCGCCGTGTAGTTCGTCATCGACGACGCGAGCTGCATCGCGGTGTTCAGTATGTGGTCGAGCTCCGACTGTTTCTCCGTCAGCGTGCTTTTAAGCTCGCCGATCTCCTTCGCCGTGAGGTCGTAGCCCTCTATCAGGCTGTCGACGTAAAACCTGTACCCCAGCTCCGACGGAACTCTGCCCGCCGAGGTGTGAGGCTGTTCAAGATAGCCCACCTCCTCGAGCTCCGCCATCTCGTTTCTTATCGTGGCGGACGAGTAGTTGATGCTCTTGTTCTTCATTAAATATTTACTGCCGACCGGTTCGCCGAGCTCGATGTGAGCCTCTATGATAGCTTTAAGAATCAGTTTTTTTCTGTCGGACAACTGTCCCGTGTTATCTTTCACGAAAAACGCTCCTTTATACTGACCTTGTCGATCGGATTTTAGCACTCTAAAACTTCAAGTGCTAAATCTATGCTATAAATGTACCACTATAAACGCATTTTGTCAAGATTTTACGCAAACATTTTTGTGAATTATTTGTAAACATCGGGCGAGAGTGCTAAACTTCACTCAAAAAAATATCTCATTATCTGCGCTTTTGCTATTGATTTTAACAAATTTTATGATTATAATATAATCAATTAATATTTTGCATAAAGAGGGCATTATGAGAACCGTTGTAAAAGTCGGCACGTCGACTCTCGCCTACCCGACCGGAAGGCTTAATATACGTCACATGGAAAAGCTCTGCCGCGTGCTCTCCGACCTTAAAAACGCCGGGCACGAGATAATCCTCGTCTCCTCCGGCGCCGTCGGTATGGGAATGGGACGCCTCGCGCTCACCGAGCGCCCGCGCGACGTCGTGACGAAGCAGGCGGTCGCCGCCGTCGGTCAGTGCGAGCTGATGTACACATACGACAAGCTCTTTTCCGAATACGACCACACGATAGCGCAGATACTTCTGACGGCGGACGACGTCGGCGACGAGGAACACCGCCGCAACTTCATATCGACCGTCGGGCGTCTTCTCGAGATGGGAGTACTCCCGATAATAAACGAGAACGACACCGTCTCGACGGCGGAGTTCGGCATCGGCGACAACGACACGCTCGCCGCCGTCGTCGCGGCAAGCTCCTCCTCCGACCTTCTCGTCCTTCTCTCCGACATCGACGGGCTTTACACCGCCGACCCGAGGATAGACAAGGGAGCGCGCCTTATCTCCGTCGTCGACGAAATAACGGAGGAGATAGAGACTCTCGCGGGCGGCTCCGTCTCCGGTATGGGCACGGGCGGTATGGTGACGAAGATACGCGGCGCGAAAATTGCGGGCGACGCCGGGTGCGACACGGTCATCGCCAACGGCTCCGACCCCGCGGTACTCTACGATATTTTTGAAGGTAAGCCGAAGGGCACGAGGTTCAGGGCAAAATGAATACTGTTGATTTGATAAAAAAAGCAAAGGCGGCGTCCGTCGCCGTCGCGCTCGCGACGGAAGACGAAAAAAACGCGGCGCTCCTCGCCATGGCGGACGAGCTCGTCCGCTCGTCGGATGAGATACTCGAGGCGAACCGCCTCGACGTCGAGTCGGCAAGGGGCAGGATCTCCGACATTATGATAGACCGCCTCCTTCTCACGAAAGAGCGGATCGACGCGATGGCAAAAGGCGTTCGCGACGCCGCCTCTCTCCCCGACCCCGCATGGCGCACGCTCTCCTCGAGCGTCAGAGCGGACGGGCTGAAGATCGAAAAGGTCAGCGTGCCGCTGGGCGTCGTCGGCATAATCTACGAGAGCCGCCCGAACGTCACGTCCGACGCCGCCGCCCTCGCCGTCAAGAGCGGAAACGCCTGCGTGCTCCGCAGCGGCAAAGAGGCGCACCGCTCCTCCGCCGCGGTCGTCGCGGCGCTCAGACGCGGGCTTGAAGCGGCAGGTCTTCCCGCCGACGCCGTCGTCCTCGTCGAGGACGTCTCGCGCGAGAGCGCGACGGAGATGATGAAGGCGCGCGGACTTATCGACCTTCTTATCCCCCGCGGCGGCGCGGGGCTTATAAGAAGCTGTATCGAAAACGCGACGGTCCCCTGCATCGAGACCGGCACCGGCATCTGCCACGTCTACGTGGACCGTGACGCCGACGTCGATCGCGCTCTGAAGATCGTCGAGAACGCGAAGACGAGCCGTCCCTCCGTCTGCAATGCGGAAGAAGTTCTCGTCGTTCACAAGGATATAATGAAGGAATTTCTGCCGCGCCTTGAAAAACTCCTCGTCGCGGACAGGATTGAAAAAGGTCTCGTCCCGGTCGAGTTCAGGTGCGACGAGGATTCGCTTCAATATATTAAAAGCGGGCGCCCGGCGGGCGACTCCGACTTTGACACCGAGTTTCTCGACTACATCCTCGCCGTTAAAACCGTATCGTCCGTCGCCGAGGCGATAGAGCACGTGTCGCGCCACTCGACGGGACACTCCGACGCCATCGTCACGGAAAACAGCGAGGCGGCAAAACTCTTTACCTCCCTCGTCGACAGCGCGGCGGTGTACGTCAACGCCTCGACGCGCTTCACCGACGGCGGCGAGTTCGGGCTCGGGTGCGAAATGGGGATCTCAACTCAAAAGCTCCACGCGAGAGGTCCGATGGGGCTTGAGGAGCTTACTTCATACAAATACGTAGTTACCGGAAACGGCAACGTGAGATAGGAGCAATCTATGAAATACAAAGCCGGATTTATAGGCTGCGGCAATATGGGCGGCGCGCTGGCTGCGGCTGTCGCAAAAACGGGTCAAGGTGTCGCGCTATTTGACGTCGACGAAAAAAAAGCCGACGCTCTCGCCGCCGCGATCGGCGCGGCAGTCACGTCCGCCGACGATATTTACAAGAACGCGGAGTTTATATTCTTCGCAGTAAAACCTAACATTATTGGCAAAGTCCTCGCCGACGCCGCGCCGAAAATATCAAAAAAATCGGTCGCCGTCTCGATGGCGGCGGGCGTCAGCCTCCGCGACGTCACGTCCGCGCTCGGCACGGAGAGCGTCATAAGGATCATGCCGAACACCCCCGCCGCGGTCGGCGAAGGGCTGATCCTCTACACCTCCGCCTCCGGGATATCCGACGCCGTTGAAAAAGATTTTCTCGACCTGATGTCGCGATGCGGCGCGCTCGACAAGATCGACGAAAAGCTGATAGACGCCGCCGCCGCCCTTTCCGGCTGCGGTCCCGCATTCGCCTACGTCTTTATCGAGGCGCTCGCCGACGGCGCCGTCGCCTGCGGGCTTCCGCGCGACCGCGCTCTCCGCTACGCCGAACAGACTCTTATTGGCGCGGCGTCGCTCGCCCTCTCGTCGGACAAGCACCCGGAACGTCTTAAGGACGAGGTCTGCTCGCCCGGCGGCACTACCATCGAGGGCGTCCTCGCCCTTGAGCGCGGCGCGTTCCGCCACGCCGCCTCCTCCGCCGTCATCGCGGCTTACGAGAAGACGAAGAAACTGAAATAAAAACGAGGGGCGCTTTTTGAAAAAAGCGCCCCTCTGACCCCGAAAAACCAAAACCGCGGCAGTTCATCTGACCTGCCGTATTGTTTGTTTTGTGATGGCTCCGCCGTGGTTTTGATTTTGTAGTTCCCGTGGAGCTGACCGATGAGAGAAATGCGGCGCGCCGCGTGAAATGACGGCTTTGCCGTCGTGAAATGAACGCTTTGCGTTCGTGAAATGAAAGCCGAAGCTTTCGTGAATTGCCCTTCGGGCGTTAAAAAACGCGGCAGGAATTTTCCTGCCGCGTTTTTTTATCTCGGGATCTCTTCCATTATGAACGATTCGAGGACGTCGCCGACCTTGATATCGTTGAACTTTTCAAGACCGATACCGCACTCATAGCCCTGGGCGACCTCTTTGACGTCGTCCTTGAAGCGTTTGAGGGATGAAATTTCGTCCTCGAAAACGACGATGCCGTCGCGGACGACTCTGATCTTGGAGTTTCTCGTGACCTTGCCGTCGAGGATATAGGAACCGGCGATGACGCCGACGTTGGGGACGCGGATGGTCTGGCGGACTTCCGCGTGACCGAGTAGGACTTCGCGGAACTCGGGAGCGAGCATACCCTTCATAGCCGCTTCGATCTCTTCGATGCACTCGTAGATGACGCGGTAAGTTCTTATCTCGACGCCCTGGTCCTTCGCGCTGTCGACGGCGCCGCGGTCCGGACGGACGTTGAAGCCGACGATGATGGCGTTGGACGCGGCGGCGAG
>CADBQA010000130.1 GCA_902796675.1 uncultured Ruminococcus sp. | reverse complement strand
GTGGTAACTACATTTTACACGATAATTGTCATGTTGTCTTCTTTTTTGAAATTTTTTCTGTTGCACTTCAAATGATAACACACGCAGCTTCCCCTCAAGGGGAAGCCTTGGTATGTGCGAACATAAGCCTTCCCTCGGGGGAAGGTGTCGCGCGGGCAGGGTCCTCAAAAATCCCGTTAGGATTTTTGGGGTTCTCGGAAGGCGACGGATGAGGGCTTTTTTGTTTGTGTTTTATTATATTTTTTGCGAGATAATTGACAATTCCATTTGTATTTGGTAAAATAAAGTTGCTACGCAAACTGAATATCATACATCATCTGCATATTTTGCGGTATAAGTGTACATTTTTATTTTAGATAAAAATGTATGCTCCCTTTTTGTACACTTATCTCTTATGCAGATGATGATCAAAATGTTTGCGTAGCGGCTTGGAGTCATATGTTTTTTGTGCGTGGCTTCATGCCGCGCACTTTTTTATTTGGAAAGGGACGGTATTTCGTCTTAACAAATTTGTTATTTAAAGGAGAGAAAAATGAAATCACTTATGATTAAAGTGTCGGCACTAATTCTTTTAGTTTTTCTACTCGGTAGTATCGCCGGTTGCGGAAAAGAAGAAACGAAGAATACAGATGTTTATGCTGGAAAAACACCACTTGACATTTACGATGACAGTATGTTTCCGACTTTTGAAAAAGGCGATACAATATATGTATCCCCGGTCAAGGACGCCTCCGAGCTCCATGCGGGCGACATAATAACTTATTGGACTGTCATCGACGGCGAGCGCGTGCTCAACACGCACAGAATTGTTGAGATCTACGACTCAGGTACTTACCTTGCGTTTGCAACAAAAGGTGATAATAACGATACAGAGGATTCGTCGACAGTCTATGATTTCGATATAGTCGGTGTATACAGCAGATATAATGCCAAAACCGGCGAGGACGAAGGTGCGACGATAATCAAGAGTTCAGATAAAAAATAAAACAACAAAAAGGCAGGACACCTGCCGCGTGTTTTATGTTAGAAAGAAAAAGCCCCTTTCAAAAGTTTTGAAGGGGTGTGGGGGAACTTTTTCAAAAGTTCCCCCGCGTCTTTTTATTTCAGAAACTTCAGCGCGCCGGTGGGACATTCGTCGACGCAGAGGTGGCAGTCGGCGCAGCCCGCGATGGCGGCGGGATCGTTGAACTCCGGCTTGATGACGGAGGAGAATCCGCGCCCGACGATGCCGAGCAGTCCTTTCTTTGCGACCTCGTCGCAGACTCTGTAACAGAGACCGCAGAGGATGCACTTGGAGGGATTGCGCTCGATGACGACGAGCTTTTGCTCGGTCGGCGCGACATTCTTCGCGCCGGCGAGGCGTTCGGGATGAACGTCGTAGTCGTTCGCGTATTTTATGAGCTTGCACTCGCCGTAGTCGTGGCAGCCGCAGGAGAGACAGCGCTTCGCCTCGCGGCGGGCGACGTCCTCGGGAAGACCGAGATATATCTCTTCAAAGTCGTGTCGGCGCTCTTGGGCGGGACGCGTGGGCATAACGGCGCGGGGCGCCTTTTCGCGGTCGGCGAACATTTCCGGCGTAACGTTTCGCTCGGAAACGTAAGGCTTTTTGTAAGGCGCGTCGATACCGGCGAGATAGCGGTCGATGACCTCAGCCGCGCGTCCCGCTTCTCCTATCGCCTCGATGGCGATAGATGCGCCGCGGTTCGTCGCGTCGCCGCCCGCGAAGACGCCCTCGACGGACGTTCTGTACGTGTTCTCGTCGGCGGCGATGGTTCCTTTTTTGGTCTTCTCGAGAGCCTCGAAGCCCTCGGGGGAGATGACCTGGCCGATGGCGGAGATCACCGTGTCGACGTCGAGGTACTCAAACTTGCCCTCGACCGGAACGGGAGAGCGGCGTCCGGAGGCGTCCGGCTCGCCGAGCTCCATGACTTGAAGCTTGACGGTCTTCACGCGGCCGTCCTCACCGACGATCTCGGCGGGGTTCGTTAAGAACTTGAACTCGACGCCCTCTTCTATCGCTTCTTCGATCTCGACGTCCTCGGCGGGCATTTCCGCTCTGGTGCGTCTGTAAATGACGTAGACTTTTTCGGCGCCGAGGCGGACCGAGCTGCGGCAGGCGTCCATCGCAGTATTGCCGCCGCCGACGACGGCGACGCGACGTCCGATCTTGGGCTTTTCGCCATCGCCCGCGTTCCAGAAGGCGACGCGGCGGAGAAAGTCGATGCCTCCGACGACGCCATCAAGCTCTTCGCCCGGGCATCTGACGGACGAGGACTTCCACGCGCCGATGGCGGTGAATACCGCGTCGGACGACGCCTTTATCTCGTCAAACGTGACGTCGCGGCCTATCTTAACGCCGTTTACCATTTTGACGCCGAGGCGCTCGATCTCCGCGATCTCGCGGTCAAGAACGGACTTCGGCAGACGGTACGCGGGAATGCCGTAGCGGAGCATGCCGCCCATCTTCGGCATAGCGTCGTAAACGGTGACGGCGTGACCCTTGAGGGCAAGGTAGTAAGCGGCTGTGAGTCCGGCGGGACCGCCGCCGATGACGGCGACTTTTTTGCCGGTCGCGCCAGATGGCGCAGGACGGTACGTGTCGCCGGCGAGGTCGCGGTCAGCCGCGAAGTATTTGAGACGGGCGATGGAGATCGGCTCCTCGACCATCTTGCGGCGGCACGCCTTCTCGCACGGGTGCGGGCAGACTCTGCCGATGGACGCGGGAAGCGGTATCTTTTCTTTTATGAGCTCGACGGCGCCGCGGTCGTCGCCGTCGGCGATCTTTTTGACGTAGCCCTGGCAGTCGGTCCCCGCGGGGCAGTTCAGCGAGCAGGGTCCGCGGCAGTCGCCGTCGTGGTCGCTCATCAGAAGCTCGAGCGCGATCTTTCTCGACTGACGGACTCTCGGCGTGTCGGTGTGAACGACCATGCCGTCCGCCGCCTTCGTGGCGCACGCGCGGAAGAGCTTCGGCGAGCCCTCGATCTCGACCGTGCAAAGGCCGCACGCGCCGTAAACTTTGACGATATCGCTCTGGCAGAGGGTCGGTATCTCGATACCCGCCGCTCTCGCCGCCGCGAGGACCGTGTCGCCCTCTTTCGCGGTGACGGCGACGCCGTTTATCGTGAGGTTCAGAATATTTTCACTCATCATCATCACCTCCGTCAATCTACCTTGACGGCGCCGAAGCGGCATACCGTCTTGCACATTCCGCACCTGATACATTTTTCGGGATCGATGACGTGCGGCTGCTTGACCGTTCCCGTAATTGCGCCCGCAGGGCAGTTTCTCGCGCACGCCGTGCATCCGCGGCAGGCGTCCGCGTCTATCGAATATTTCAGAAGCGCCGCGCACTCGTGTGCGGGGCATCTCTTTTCTCTTATGTGAGCGTCGTACTCGTCTCTGAAGTATTTTATCGTCGTGAGAACGGGGTTAGGCGCCGTCTGACCGAGGCCGCAGAGCGCGCCGTCCTTGATGGCGGAGCATAGCTCCTCGAGAAGCTCGACGTCGCCCTCGCGTCCCTTGCCCTCGACGATCCTCGTCAAGATCTCCTGCATACGCTTCGTGCCGATGCGGCAGTGAACGCATTTGCCGCAGGACTCCTTCGCCGTGAAGTCGAGAAAGAATTTCGCCATGCCGACCATGCAGGTCGAGGAATCCATGACGACCATACCGCCGGAGCCCATGATGGCGCCGGTCGCGGAGAGTTTCTTATAGTCGATGACGGTGTCGAGAAGGTCCGCGGGGATACATCCTCCGGAGGGACCGCCCATCTGCACCGCTTTGAAGTCGCGTCCGCTCTTGATGCCGCCGCCGATGCCGAAGATGACGTCGCGAAGGGTCTTGCCCATCGGTATCTCGACGAGGCCGCCCTTCTTTATTTTACCTGTCAGCGCGAAGACCTTCGTGCCGCGGCTCGTCTCGGTGCCCATCGCGGCGAAAGCCTCGCCGCCGTTGTTTATGATCCACGCGACGTTAGCGTACGTCTCGACGTTGTTGATGTTCGAAGGCTTCTGCCAGTAGCCCGCCGCCGCCGGGAAGGGGGGCTTCAGACGCGGCATTCCGCGCTTGCCCTCGAGGGACTCGATAAGTGCCGTCTCCTCGCCGCAGACGAAAGCGCCAGCGCCCGCTTTGATGCGGAAGCGGCAGGAGAAGTCTGAGCCGAGGATACGGTCGCCCGCGAGGTTTCTCTCCTCAGCCTGCTTTATCGCCTCGGTGAGCCTTACTATCGCGAGAGGGTATTCGGCTCTGACGTAGATGACAGCCTCGTCGGCGCCTATCGCGTACGCGCCTATCAGCATACCCTCAAGAAGATCGTGCGGGTCGCTCTCGAGCACCGCGCGGTCCATGAACGCGCCGGGGTCGCCCTCGTCCGCGTTGCAGATGAGGTATTTTTTCTCGCCCTTCGACGCTCTCGCGGCGTTCCACTTGAACCACGTCGGGAATCCCGCGCCGCCGCGCCCGGCAAGGCCTGAGACCTTCACGGTCTCGATGACCTCTTCCGGCGTGACGCCCTCTTTAAGTATCTTCGTTATCGCGCTGTAACCGCCCGCGTCTATGTACGACTGAATGTCGGTCGGGTCGATGACGCCGCAGTTGCGAAGCGCGATCCTCGTCTGCTTTGAGAGAAACTCCTCGTCCTCGGGCAGTATCTCAAGGCTGCGCGCCGCCTCAAAATCGCCCGTCGTGACGGCGGACGCTATTTTCTCCGCTCCCGCCTCGTCGACCTTGACGTAGCGGCGGAGCTTTCCGTCCTCGTAAACGTCTACTATCGGCTCGAGGAAGCACATCCCGATACAACCCGTGACGCCGGGGCGCATATCCTCGGGAAGAAGCGAGGCGAGCTTATCGTATACTTTACCGGCGCCGGCCGCGATCCCGCAGCTTCCTTCGCCTACCGCGATTCTTATCATTTTTTTACGCCTCCTCCTTATCGGATCTTGCAAGGGACGTCAGTATCTCTTTCACCTTGGCGGGCGTCAGAGAACCGTAGGTGGAACCGTTTATCATCATGACGGGGGAGAGGCTGCAGCAGCCGAGGCACGCGACGTGCGTGAGCGTGAAAAGACCGTCTTCCGTCGTCTCTCCGTCTCTTATCCCTATCGTTTCGTAAACCGCGTCGGCTATCCTCTCGGAGCCGTTGACGTGGCAGGCGGTCCCCTGGCAGAGAAGTATCAGATACTTTCCGACCGGGCGGAACCTGAACTGTGTGTAAAAAGTCGCGACGCCGAGGACTTTTGCGGGCGTTTGCCCCGTCGCTTCGGCGATGCGGTAAAGGACGTCTGTCGGGAGATAACCGTATATCTCCTGCGCCTTCTGAAGGATGGTGATGAGGCTGCCGTCGACCGACGCGTACTCGGCGAGAACGCCGTCGAGGAGCGAGAGGTCTGACGGTTTTCCGTTACAGCTGCACATCGTTTGATACCCCCTGAAAAATATATACTAATATTATAATACAACCGTGCGGTCAATGCAAGCGGTTTTCAAAAAACCTGCATTAATAATATTAATCCGGAGCGGCAAAAAGACAGCAAAACTTTAATAATTTTACAAAAAACGATTAAAACGTATAATCAAAAACCTATTGCCTTTTTCTATAATATATGTTAATATTAATTATTACTCGCCCCGCGACGGGGCGGCGGAGGAAACACAATGAAAAACGAAATAGCCGTACTGATGGCGGCGGGCCTCGGAACGAGAATGGCGCCGCTCACCGACAGGACTCCGAAACCGCTCGTGAAAGTATTCGGAAAATCTATGATCGAAACCGTGATAGAGGGTCTCGAAAGACGCGGCGTGAAACATATATACGTCGTCGTCGGGTACAAAAAAGAGCAGTTTTCGCACCTTGCGGAGAAATTTGAAAATCTGACTTTTATCGAAAACACCGAGTTTATGACTGTGAACAATATCTCGTCCATCCACGCCGCGATCCCCGTGCTCGGACGCGAGGACTGCTTCATCTGCGAGGCGGACCTCTTCGTGTCCGACCCGTCGATATTCGACGCCGAGCTCGACCACTCCTGCTACTACGGCAAGATGGTGAAGGGGCACAGCGACGACTGGGTCTTCGAGCAGAACGCCGAAGGGAGGATCACGAGGGTCGGCAAATACGGCGACGACTGCTTCAATATGTGCGGCGTCGCGTGGTTCAAAGCGGCGGACGCCGCGAAGGTCGCCGCGGCTATCGAGGAAGCGTACCGTCATCCCGGCACGTACGAGACTCTTTTCTGGGACGACATCGTGAATCAGGAGATAGAGAACATCGACCTGACCGTACACGAGGTCTTTCACGACCAGATAGTCGAGATAGACTCCGTCGAGGAGCTCGAGCGGGTCGACCCGGACTATCTTAAGTACAACGCTTAAGACGGAGCGCGGCGCCTGTTTATAAGAAAAATATTATAAAAAAGGTGTTGCGTTTTCAGGCGTTTTATGTTATTATATATTGTCAAAGGCTTTGACGAAGACGGAGAGGCGGGAAGAGCATCTTCAGAGAGGGTCCCGGCAGCTGAAAAGGGTCCGGTGCGCCGCTTATCATTTCACTTCCGAGCCGACCGGGTGACACGTAGTCCGGTCCGGGTGAGACCGTTATATCTCATATGAGCGCCGGCTTTGCCGGAATTCGGGTGGTACCGCGGAGTATTTTACCCCGTCCCGTTGAGGACGGGGTATTTGTATTTTCCCGTCCGAAAAACTCAAAACCGAAAACCGAAAAACCGAAAGAGGAGAAGAAAATGAAGGACGTTCTTCAGAAGATCAAAGCCGAGGCGATTGAAGCGCTGTCGTCGCGCGACGCCGATCTCGAGGCTATCAGAATCAAGTACCTCGGCAAGAAGGGAGAGCTCACCGGCGTGCTTCGCGGCATGGGTCAGCTCTCTCCCGAGGAAAGGCCGAAAATAGGACAGCTCGCAAACGAGGTGCGCTCGGAGATAGAGGAGCTGCTTCGCAAGAAAAAGGAAGAGTATGAGCTGAGAGCATTCGGCATCTCTCCCGATTTTGACTATACGCTGCCCGGCGACGAGGTCCCCTCCGGCGGACTTCATCCGATAACGCAGATGTGCTACGACCTCAACGACGCGTTCCGCTCGATGGGGTTTGAGATATTCGGCGGACCCGAGATCACGAGCGAGTATTACGCGTTCGACAACCTCAATTTCCCTCCGAACCACCCGGCGAGAGAGTCGATGGACACGTACTGGCTCGAGGGTCACGACAGCGGAAGCGCGTCGGACAAGCTCTGCCTGCGTCCTCACCTCACGGGTGACAGCGTCCGCTATATGGCGACGCACAAGCCCCCTTACAGATTCGTCTATCCCGGCCACGTCTACCGCAACGAGACGACGGACGCGCGCCATGAGAGAGCGTTCTTCCAGTACGAGGCGCTCATAGTCGACAAGGACTTCACGTTCACCGCCGGCAAGGTAATGATAAAATCCATCCTTTCAAAGGTCTTCGGACGCGACGTTCCCGTCAGAATGAGGGCGGGCTTCTTCCCGTTCGTCGAGCCGGGCTTTGAAATAGATATGGGATGTCTCGTCTGCGGCGGCAAGGGCTGCTCTGTCTGCAAGCACGTCGGCTGGATCGAGATCATGCCCGGCGGCACGCCTCATCCGAACGTGCTCCGCGCGGCGGGGCTCGACCCGGACGAGTACACCGGCTTTTACGTAAACATAGGTCTTGACCGTCTCGTCATGATGCGCTACGGCGTCGACGACGTGAGACTTTTCCACGGTACGGACCTCAAATTCTTAAAACAGTTCCACTGAGAGGAGGACGTCTGAAATGAAGGTATCGCTCAACTGGATAAAAGATTTCGTTCGTCTTCCCGACGACGCGGATATGAAAAAGCTCGCCTACGACCTCACGATGTCGACGGTCGAGGTCGAGGACGTTGAAGAGCTCGAAAGGAGATACGAGAATATCGTAGTCGGCGAGATCAAAGAGGTCCTTCCTCATCCGAACGCCGATAAGCTCCGTATATGCAGGACGGACGTCGGCGGCGAAGTGAAGGATATCGTGTGCGGCGGCTCGAACCTCGAGCCGGGCATGAAGGTCGTCGTCGCCTGCCCCGGCGCGCTCGTGCGCTGGCACGGCGAGGGCGAACCGGTCGAGATCAAAAACGCGAAGCTCCGCGGAGTCGAGAGCTTCGGTATGATATGCGCCGCGGTCGAGATAGGTATGGAAGACCTTTTCCCGGCGACGGACGATCATGAAATAGTCGACCTCTCCGCCTTCGACGCGCCCGCCGGCACGCCGATCGCCGAGGCGCTCGACCTTTGCGACTACATCCTTGAAATAGACAACAAGTCGATGACGAACCGCCCCGACCTCTGGGGCCACTACGGCATCGCCCGCGAGATCGCGGCGCTGTACGATCTGCCTCTCGAGCCGATCCCGGCGGCGGACGTTTCGTGCGACACGCCCTTCGACGTCAGGATCCTTGATGAGGAGCGCTGCCCGCGCTATATCGGAAGCAGGATCGAAGGACTATCCGTCAAGCCGTCTCCTTTCAAGATGCAGACGAGGCTCTGGAGAGTGGGACTTCGCCCGATAAACGCGCTCGTCGACGTGACGAACTACGTCATGCTCGCGGTCGGTCAGCCGACCCACGCGTTCGACGCGACGCACATCAAAGACCACATCGAGGTGAGGCGCGCCGCCGACGGCGAGGCGCTGGGGCTCCTCAACGATAAAGAACTGAAGCTCTCGTCCGACGACCTCGTTATCGCTGACGCCGAGGGCGCGGTCGCGCTCGCCGGGGTTATGGGCGGCGCGAAGGACTCCGTCCTTCCGGACACGACGTCCGTCATCCTTGAGGTCGCAAACTTCGAGAGCCGCGGCGTGCGCCGCACGGCGCTCCGCTACGACAACCGCACGGAGTCCTCTTCCCGTTACGAAAAGGCGATAGACCCCGAAAGATGCGACGCGGCGCTCTCGATGGCGCTCTCGATCTTCCGCGAGCTCTATCCCGAAATGAAGATCACCGCTTACTCCGATAAATACCCTACGAAGCTCGTTAAAAAAGAGATCGACGTTCCGCTCGAATGGCTCGACCGCCGTCTCGGTATGAGGATACCGAAGGAGATAGTCGAGCGCAAGCTCGGCACGATGGGCTTCGAGGTAACGTATACCGACGACACGATGCACGTCGTCGTTCCGACGTGGCGCTCCACCGGCGACGTCGGCATAAAAGCCGACATCATGGAGGAGGTCGCGCGTATGTACGGCTACGAGAACTTCGAGGCGAGCGAGATCACGACGTCGTTCGACGGCGCGATAAATCAGCTTGACCGCGATCTTGTCCGCCGCATAAAAGAGTATCTCGCCTTCCGCTGCGATATGCAGGAGATATTCACCTATCCCTGGATGAGCGACGAGTTCGTCGCGGCGCTCACACCGTCGACGGACGGCATCCTCGCGCTCTCGACCCCTCCGTCTCCCACGGAGAAGTATCTGCGCTCGAGCCTGCTTCCGAACATCTGCCGCGCGATTGTAAAGAACGAGCACTCATTCGACGCTTTCGATATTTTCGAGGACGCTAAGGTCTTCCTCGACCGCGATTATACGAACGAATATCCGCACGAGAGCCTGCCGAAGCAGGAGCGTCATCTCGGCCTCGCCTTCGTCGGCCGTCCCGAGAACGCGGAGCGTCTTTTCCGCCGCGCTAAGGGCGTCGTCGGCTCGATGCCGCGCTACACTCACATGGAAGGCTACACCTTCGAGCGCGTCGAAAAGCCGTACTGGGCTGACGAGGTCGCGTGGCTCAACATCTGCCTTGACGGCAAAAAGATAGGCGATATGGGGCTTCTTTCGAGAAAAGCGGCGGTCGGCTGCGGCATCAAGGTGCTGACGGCGGTCCTCGTTGAGCTCGACCTTGACTCCCTCGTTCCGTTCAAGTCGAGAACGAACCGCTTCGAGCGCGTTTCCGACTTCCCGGAGAACACGTTCGACATCTCGTTCCTCATCGATTCCGACGCCAAGTGGGCTGACATCCACGACGCGATAATCGGAAAGAAGGCGGAGGGCGACCTTCTTCGCGAAGTCCTCTTCGTCGACGAGTACAAGGGACGTCAGATACCTGCCGGAAAGAAGTCCGTCACAGTTCGTCTCGTGATAGGTTCGGACGAAAAGACGCTCACGGGGGACGAGATCGAATCCGTCGCCTCCGGCGTCATGAGAAAGATAACACACAAATTAAACGCCGACGTGCGTACAAAATAAGAGGTGCGTATTATGAAAAAGTCATATAAAATGAATATCGCGGGGCTCTACCGTGAGCTTCCGCTCTGCCCGCTCAACGAGAATCTTCAGATAGGCGCTTTCGTGATCTTCGGCGACCCGGAACTGACGACAGCGTGCGCAAAAGAGCTTCTCAAGAAGGCGCCGGAGTACGACTACGCCATCACCGCTGAATCCAAGGGCATCCCGATAGTTCACGAAATGGCTCGCCTCGACGGGAACCGCAAGTATTTTCTCGCGAGAAAGAAGCCGAAGCTTTATATGAACGGCGTATTCGAAGTTACCGTTCGTTCGATAACGACGGAGGGCGAGCAGAAGCTCTACCTCGACGGCGCGGACGCAAAGCTGATGAAGGGCAAGCGCATACTTCTCGTCGACGACGTTATTTCCACCGGCGAGTCGATAGCCGCGCTCGAAGAGCTCGTAAACGAGGCGGGCGGCATAATCTGCGGTAAAATGGCGATCCTCGCGGAGGGCGACGCCGCTCACCGCGACGACATAATCTATCTCGAAGAGCTTCCGCTCTTTGACAAAGAAGGAAACGCGCTTTCATAAGAGTATAAAAAGGAGACCGCGCAAGCGGAGCGTATTATGAAGATAATAATCGTCGGATGCGGAAAGGCGGGCGAGGCGGTAGCCGGCGCACTCTGCAACGAAGGACATGACATCTGCGTTATCGACTCCCAGAGAGAGGTGATCGACCGCGTAACATATTCGTACGATATAATGGGCATTTGCGGAGACGGAACTCTTTACGAAGTGCTTGACGAGGCGGGCGCCGAGAGCGCCGACATGATAGTCGCGACGACGTCGAGGGACGAAGTCAATCTCCTCTCCTGCATCATCGCGAAGGATATGGGCACCGTGAGATGTATCGCGAGGGTCCGCGACCCGAAGCAGAACGCTCACGCCGTATATCTCAGCGAGCACCTCGGTATATCCATGACCGTCAATCCGGAGCTTCTCGCCTCGCGCGAGGCTGCGAGACTGATCCTTATGCCTTCCGCGCTCGAGGTGGACACCTTTGCGAGAGGCCGCATAGATATGGTACAGATCAAGGTCGCCCCCGATTCTCCGATCGCCGGTGTCCCGCTCTCGAGCCTTCATTCCGCTCTGAAGTCGAAGATACTCGTCTGCGCGGTACAGCGCGAGGGCGTCGAGGAGGCGATCATACCGACAGGTAATTTCGTACTTGAGGCGGGCGACAAGGTCTACCTCACCGCGACGCACAAGGATATGGGCACTTTCTTCCGTGAGATCGGCCTCACGGCGCACAAGATAAAGAGCACGCTCATTATCGGCGGCGGCAAGATCTCGTATTATCTCGCCGAGAGCCTGCGTCAGACGGGCATCAAGGTAAAGATCATCGAGCACGACCACGCGAGGTGCCTCGAGCTTGCCGCGATGCTCCCGAACGCGACGATAGTATGCGCGGACGGAACGGACCAGAGGCAGCTTGACGAGGAGGGACTCAGCGATTACGACAGCCTCGTCGCCCTCACGGGCATCGACGAGGACAACATCATCGTCTCTCTGTACGCTAAGCTCATCGGCGTCAAAAAGATCATCACGAAGATAAACAAGCCGGAGCTAAAGGCGATGGCTGAAAAGGTCGGTATCGAGTCCGTCATCTCTCCGAAACAGTTGACGACGGAGGTCATGCTGACGTACGTCCGCTCCGCTGAGAAGACCGGCAGCAGCAAGATACGCACGCTTTACAGGGTCGCGGACGACAAGGCGGAGGCGATGGAGTTCGTCGTCGACGCCAAGAGCCGCGCCGCGGATATACCCCTTTCCGACATCAAACTCAAAAATAATCTTATAATAGCCGGTATCATCAGACAGGGCAAGGTCATCTTCCCCGGCGGCTCAGATATGATAAAGCAGGGCGACATCGTCATCGTCGTCACTACGAACAAATTCATAAACGAGCTTGACGGCATCCTCGAGTAAGGAGGCCGGTGATTTGAGCTTAAAAAGAATCCTGTTCTTTACGGGGCGCATTCTTGTCGTCGCCTCGGCGCTGATGCTCCTGCCGGTAGCCGTCGCGCTCTTTTACCGGGAATACGGTATGATAAAGCCGTTCGTGATACCCGCCGCCGCGGCGTTTGTCACGGGCGTCGTTTTCATGCAGTTCCGTTCCGGCGGAAACTATAAGGCGGGAGAGGGCTTCACTATAACCGCGATCTCCTGGATACTCATATCCATCTTCGGCGCTCTGCCGTTTGTGATATCCGGCGAGATACCGAACTATATCGACGCGGTGTTCGAGACCGTCTCCGGCTTCACGACGACCGGCGCGAGCATCATAGGAAAATCGACGACGCCGGGATCCATCGGCGGCTTTGTAGAGAATATGTCGCGCAGTCTCCTTTTCTGGCGCTCGTTCACACACTGGATAGGCGGTATGGGAGTTCTCGCGTTCGGCATCGCGCTTTTCCCCGCGCTGAAGGGAAAGAGCAGTGAATCCGGAAGCGAGGCGCACATCCTTCGCGCAGAGTCTCCCGGACCCACGTACGGCAAGCTCGTGTCGAAGGTCCGTTTCAACACGCGCATCCTCTACGGCATCTATCTCGGGCTGACCGTCCTTGAGATCCTTTTCCTCGTCTTCGGGGGCATGCCGGTATTCGACAGCGTCGTGCACTCGTTCGCGACAGCCGGCACCGGCGGCTTCGGCATATTTGCCGACGGCGTCATGCACTACAACAACGTCTATTACGAAATGGTGATGGGCGTGTTTATGGTGCTCTTCGGAGTCAATTTCAACGTCTACTACTTCATGCTCATACGGCGCTTCTCCTCGGCGTTCAAGAACGAGGAGGTCAAGTGGTACTTCGGTATCGTCGGCGCCGCAACGGCGACGATCATGATAAACACCCTCGCGCGCGGCGTCTACACGTCCGTCGGCGAGGCCTTCAGATATTCGTTCTTCCAGACGGCGTCCATCATAACGACGACGGGCTTTGCCTCCGCCGACTTCACCCTCTGGCCCGCAATGAGCCAGGTCGTCCTCGTTCTTCTTATGTTCATCGGCGCGTGCGCCGGGTCGACCGGCGGCGGCCTTAAGGTCTCCCGTCTCGTCATTCTCGTGAAGACCGCTATCAGAGAATTGAAGCGCTCCGTCAAGCCGAAGAACGTCCACCTCGTAATGTGCGACGGCGAGGTCGTCGAGCACAGCGTCATAATGAACGTCTGCGGTTATTTCATCGTCTACGTCATTCTGACCGCGCTCTCCACCCTCGTCATATCGTTCGACGGCTTCGATACCACGACGTCTTTCACGTCGGTCGTTGCCTGCTTCAACAATATCGGTCCCGGACTCGGCAAGGTCGGACCTCTCGGCTCCTACGCCGGCTTCTCCGCCGTTTCCAAGATAGTCCTCTCCGCCGATATGCTTCTCGGCAGACTTGAGATCTTTCCTCTTCTCATCGCCGTCGCCCCCTCCGCGTGGAGAAATAAATAAAGAAGAAATAACCGGGGGACTTTTGAAAAAGTCCCCCGCGCCCCTCAAAACTTTTGCAGGATTTTTGAAAAAAGGGGTTGCTTTTTTTATTTTCCTATGGTATACTAATTAAGCTGTCGATACGGCCCGTTGGTCAAGAGGCTAAGACATCGCCCTCTCACGGCGAAAACATGGGTTCGATTCCCGTACGGGTCACCAACAAAAACGTCTCATTTGTCTACCAAATGAGGCGTTTTTGAATGAAGTCGCCCTTTCGGGGCTAATGAAGGAATGAAGACGCTTCGCTAATGAAGAAATGATAATTGGAAAACGGGAGAAACTTGGCGACTTCGCTTCATTCGGCGGCAGAGCCGCCGTCTTCATCAGGGCGTAGCCCGACTTCATTAGTAAGCGAAGCGAACGTCTTCATTTTTTCTGCTGTCATTTGCTAATAAGCACTTGCAGAAGCAAGTGCTTTTTTCTGTTGTCGCTCCACACCTTGACAAAACGGGAATAATATTATATAATCGACATACAGTAGATAATGCGAAAATATTTTTTTCGCGCGTTTTTATAAGTGAATTTTACCGACAGGAGGTATTATTATGTTTTGCACGAAATGCGGAGCTAAATGCGAAGACGGCGAGGTCTTCTGCGGCAACTGCGGCGCGTCGCTCGCATCCCCCGTACAGAAAGAGCCGGCGACGCCCGAACAGGCGGCGCCCGAACAGGCGGAACAACCCGCAAGTGTTCAGCCGGAACAGAACTATCAGTACAACGGACAGGGTCAATATCAGCAGGGAGGCTTTTACGCGGCTCCCGTACAGCAGGCGGTGCCGCCGAAGAAAAAGAAGGGCAAGAAAATCGCGATAACGATAATTTCCGTCGTTCTCGCGCTTGCGCTGATCGTCGGCGCGCTCATCCTTATTTTCCCGAAGCAGGCGAAGGACCTTTGGGCTAAAGCGTTTTACTCCGACGCGAAGTATTTCAGAATGCTCGCGGGCAATAAGGTCAGAGAGCTCACCGGGGATATCCCGGAGTTTTACGAGAATGTCACGGTCAACGAGGACAAAAAGCCTCTCGAGGGCAAGTTCTCCGTTAGCGCGAGCATCAATCAGGAGCTCCTCTCGTCCTTAGTCGGCGAGACGGGTGTGGACCTCGGATGGCTGACCGATATAGGGCTTGATCTTGAAAACGGCGGCGACGCCGGCAACGCGGTATTCACACTCTCCGGCAAGAAGATACTGACCGCCGAATACAAGAAGGATCCCGACACGGGCAAGGTAATATTACGTCTGCCCGAGCTCTCGGACGACTACGTGGCGATCGACGCGGAAGACGTTCTGAACGCCGTCTCGTCGATGCGCGGAATGCTTCCCGGCTCCGGTGAGGGCGACGGCATAATCGGCGGTATGATCCCGAGCCTTCCTTTCGGAAACTTCTCAATGGTACTCCGCGAGTCGGCGGAAACTGTAACCGAATTTATCGAGCCCGAAAAGCTTGAGGAGCTTATAAACAAGTATGTCGGGATTTTCCTCGACAAAATTGAGAACGTCGAGAAGGGCTCGGAAAAGGTCGAGATCGAAGAGATCGCACAAGACCTCACGACCTACGAGGCGGAGCTTTCGAGTGAAGAACTCACGAAGTGCATAAACGCGGTAGCGTCGGAACTCAAAGAAGATAAAGACATAGAGAAGATCATCGACGATATTGCCGATAAAGCCGCCGCGGATAGCTCGAGCGAATATAATACCGTCACGCCTGACGAAGTCAAAAAAGACATTTACGACCTGATCGACCATTTATGCGGGGACGACGTTGTAAAAGGCGTGATCGTAAAAGTCAAGCTGTTCGTAAACGGCAAGGGCGAGATAGCCGGCGTTGACGTAAACTATGACGCCGAGGGCGCCGAGACGATCACTATTACCGCGAAAAAAGTTGAGGACGGCGGTAAGACCGCGTTCCTTTATCAGTTTGACTACGCGACGCCGCGCGACGACCGCGTTGTCGTTGCCGTCACCGGTTCCGGCGAGTACGAAGGCGACCTCTTCTCGGGTGACGCGAAGGTGTCGGCTCTCGTCGAGGGAGAGAACTACGAGCTTCTTAAACTCAAATTCGACGGATTCGATACAGAGGCGGTAAAACGCGGCGAGCTTGAAGGCAAGGTGACGCTCCGCGCCGGAGCCGGTATCGGAAAGCTCATCAACAAGTCCGGCCCGACCGCCGACAACCAGTTCGGCATCGACGGCAGCCAGCTCCAGATGGTCTCGATGATCTCCTTCACGTTCGATTTTGACCGCGACGGCGACCGTCAGAATTTCAAGCTGAACGTCGGCGCACTCGCGCAGAACGTGATCGACGTCGAAGGCTATTACGATCAGACGGAAGTCGACGTTGACCGCACGATACCCTCGAGCGGAGTCGTCGAGTTCGACGATATGTCCGATCTCTCCGACTGGGTGAAGTCGTGGGATATCGAAGGCTTTATGAAGAGCCTTACAGACGCGGGCGTCCCCGCCGACCTGCTCGGAAACCTTACGGATATTTTCAACTGATATTACAGCCGGCATCCGTTTCACCGGAAACGGATGCCGCTTTTTCGGAGCGGAAAATTGTATATTAAGGTAGATAACATAAAGAAAAAATACGGCGGACGCGAGGTGCTTCGCGGGGTCTCGTTCGAGGCGGAACGCGGAAGCATCGTCGGCATCGTCGGTCTCAACGGCAGCGGAAAATCGACCGCGCTCGGTATTCTCTCGGGCGTTCTGCCGGGGGAAGGGACTTTCACGGTCGACGGCGTCGACATGATGCGCGACCGCGCGGCGCGCGAGCGCACCGTCGGTTACGTACCGCAGGGGACGCCGCTGATGGAGGAGCTGACCGCAAGAGACAACCTCTTACTCTGGTACAAAAAGAGCGATATGGAGTCGGAGCTCGAGCGCGGGGTTCTCCGCCTTCTCGGCGTCGACAAATTCCTTAAGACCAAGGTCTCCCGTATGTCGGGAGGAATGAAAAAGCGTCTGTCGATCGGCTGCGCCGTCGCGAAGAGACCGAACGTCATCCTTCTCGACGAGCCGACGTCCGCGCTCGACATCCTCTGCCGTGAGGCGATAGCGGACTATCTTACGAGGTTCCGCGAGGCGGGAGGCGTCGCCGTCATTGCGACTCACGACGGCGCCGAGGTCGGTCTTTGCGACAAGGTGTACGTTCTGAGGGACGGCGTTCTGACCGCCGCCGACGGCGGCGACCTTTCGGGGATGCTGTCGGAATGAAGGGCTTCAAGTATTTCGCCGCAAGGCTCAAGAGCCACGTTAAATCGTCGCCCGCGGTCATAATAGTTTCGCTCATAACAGCGATAGCGATAGCCTTCGCCGCTTTCGCGGCGGCAAGGAGCATCATATCGTCCGAGGACCGCCGCCTTTTCAAGATCGGCGTCGTCGCCGATATGACCCAAAGGTATATGGACCTCGCCTTCGACACGATGAACAACCTCGACGACACGCGCTTTGCCGTCGAATTCGAGGCTATGGAGGAGGAGAGAGCGAAGAGCGCTCTTTCGTCCGGCGAGATCGTCGGGTACCTCGTCGTCCCCGACGGATTTATCGACGCCGCGGCGGCAGCCGAGTTCATCCCGGCGACTTTCGTCACCGAGGGCGGAGAGGGCGCGCTCGTTCAGGCGCTCGTCTCCGAGTTTATCGGCGTTGCGGAGCGTCTCGCCGACGAGACGCAGCGTTCCGTCTTCGGAGCTGACAGATATATGTACGAGCGCGGCGTCAAATGGGCGGTGCGCGACCCGCTGACCGACGGCTGGGCGCTGACCTTCGCCGAGTATCTTCTCGCGAGAAACGGCACGCTTCGCGTCATTCTGACGGGCGAGCGCGACGCGTCGACGGGAGAGTACTATTTCTCGGCGTTCGTCCTTCTTTTCGCCATGCTCTTCGGCGTCGGGTGCGTATCTCACATGGTAAGGCGCGACGAGGCGCTGCCTCGTCTTCTTTTCGCGCGCCGTGTGGGAGCCGTGCGTCAGACGGCGGCGGAGGCGGCATCTTATTTCATCTTTTCGTTTGCGTTCCTTGCGGTCGTAACGCTCCTTGCGGGCGCGGTCGTGACGCTATCCGGCGCGTCGGGCTTCCTCGGCGGACGTAATTTCGGCGACTTCGCGCTTTACGCGCTCCGTTTGGCGCCGGCGTCTCTCATGATCTCGTGCGCCGGGCTCTTTATGTACGAATGTACGCGTTCGAGCGCCCCGGCGGTACTTCTCCAGTTCGTCGCGGCGATCGGCACGGCATACATTACGGGATTCTTCTATCCTTCGAGCTTCTTCCCCGTGACCGTTCAGAAGATAGCAAGGGCGCTTCCCGGCGGCGCCGCGTTTTCATACGCGAAGGCGCTCTTTACGGGAGGCGCGCGGGAATATATTCTCCCCGTCGCGCTCTACGCCGCGCTGTTCTTTTTTGCGGCGTGCGCCGTCAGAAAGATAAGGATCGGGGGTGAGTCGCAGTGAAAAACAGACGTGTCACGTGGCTTCTCCTCACGGCTAAAAGGCTCTTTTGCAGGCCGTCTTTCATAGCCCTCCTTCTTCTTATACCCGTCCTATCCGGACTTTTCGCGATGGCGTCGAGGGAGGAGAGCGGTATCGAGACCGTTGTCCTCGTCGCCGAGGGCGGCGAGGGGGAACTCTCACGCGAGATCGTAAAATCTCTCTTGGAAGACGACAGCATAATAAGATTCGTCGAGGCGAAAGACGCTATCGAGGCTATCGAAGCCGTTGAATACGGGCGGGCGGACGCCGCTTGGGTCTTCCCGGCGGGGCTTGACGGGACAATAAAAGAATACGCCGCGGATATCTCCCGCGGCGCGACGGTTGCGACGGTTTACCAGACGGGCGAGAATCCTTTGCAGATAATCGTCCGCGAAAAGCTGAACGGCGCGGTCTTTCCGTATCTTGCGAAAGAACTGTATCGCAATTTCAGACCGTCCGTCTCCTCGGCGGGACTGTATCCCGACGAGGATGAGTTTATGAAGTATTACGAGGAGTCCGCTTTCAAGGAGAGCATCGTAAACCGCGTTTACTCAAGCTACGTCCCGGCAAAGGACGACGGATATCTCACATCCCCGGTGCGCGGTCTTGCCGCTCTCGCGGCGATGCTCGCCGCGCTCGGTACGACGCTCTATTCGATGAAGGACGAGCGCGGAGGCTTCTCCTCGCGCCTTCCCCTCGGCGAGAGGTTTTCGTACCTCTTTTTGAGCAACACGGTCGCATCCGTCGCCGCGGCGGCGTCGTACTCCGTCGCCGTTGCGATAGGCGGCATATCGGGCGGTCTTGCGGAAGAATTATCCTCCGCGGCGGCGCTCTGTATGACCTGCGCCGCGTTCTCAACGGCGCTCGGCAGGATCTTTTCGACCCCGTTCTCGCTCGGCGCGGCGATACCTCCGGTAATGATAGCGTCGGCTGTCGTCTGCCCGATCTTCGTTGGGCTGAAAATACCCGCCCGTCCTGACCTGCTGATCCCCGCGACATACGCGATAAGAGCGTCGTCGTCGCCCGTTTGGCTGCTGTACGCCGTCGCATACAGCGCGGTATGTTTCGCCGTCGCGGCGGCGGCAGACCTGCTTCGCCGTCGGCGCGCGTCTTGACACCGGACGCCGTGTGTGATAGAATTACTCCCGGAGGTAAGTAAAGATATGGATGACAAAATTTCAAGCGCAAAGGATCCGCGCGGCGCAAAGCTCGCGCTTATAATAGGTATATGCTGTTTTGTCGCCGCGGCGGCGATCGTCGCCGTTCTCTTCCTGACGGCGAAAAAACCGCTCTCCGAGACCGCCGTCGGCAAATGGAGCGTAACACAGGACGGCTCGTCCATCGCCGCCGGGACCGAGGCGGCGATGACGCTCTCTCTCGGCATAAAAGGGGACGAGCTGACGAGGGAGGACGCTCACGTCAGAAGGTATCTGACGCTGAAAGAAGACGGCGCGTATTCCGTCACGATAGACCGCGACGACGTGATCATTCTGCTGAACAAAACTTTAACGTCCGTCGTGAACTATTACGGCGATCACCCGACTGAATTTCTCGACAGAATAGGGATGGGCGATATTTACGACGGCGATGGCTCCGACCTTTCGGCGGAGAAGATAAAGAGCTATTTGGAAGAGAAGCTGAAGCCCGTCAGAGAAGAGATATCGAAGTTCGGTATGGACGACTACTATCTCGACGGCGACGGCGACATCATAGTCTCCGAGGGCACGTACAAGGTGACGGACGACCGTATAGACTTCGAGGTCACGGAAGACCGCACACTTGTCGGAATGTACGATGAGGAAGAGAATTATATCACCGCCGACGCGTCGTCAAAGACGCTGACCGTCACGAAATGCGCTTTTCTCGCCGTAAACGTCGTTGACGGTACGGAGATGACGAGAGTCGAAAGCTGACTGAATATTGCAAAACAAAAAAGAGGCGTCAGCCTCTTTTTTGTTTTGCCTATTCTTCCGTTAACGGTTTTAGCTTATACATATCGGAGAGCGGAGACCTCGCCGACGAGAATTTCGCGGGGAAGGTCCCAGGGTCGATGACGCCCACCTTAACGAGAAACACGTCGGCGTATTCGTGAAGCGGGATCTCAAACGTGAGCGCCGTGATCAATTCTTCCGCCTCGACCGTGTGATCTCTAATTTTTTCGAAATCGGCGGTTTTCTTCGCCGACGTCAGAAGCTCGTCGATCCTGCCGACCGCCTCCGCCTCCGTCATACCGTCGACAAGTCCCGTCGCCTCCGTAACGCCGACCGACGCGAGCGAGTCGAGACCCGTCGCCGCAACGGTGCCGGAAGCGGAGGATACGGCGTATCTTTCATACGTTGACAGGTCGTGTCCGACCTCCCAGCCGAGGACGTACAGAGGAACGTAGCCGTCGGAGAAGACGCTCGTTTTAAGCTCCGTGTCGTATACTATCTCACCGTCCGCGCCGATACTCTTCAATATCGAGAGCGACTTTTCTATCATCGCCTCGGCGTCGCCCTCCCGCTCCTCGGGAAGAAGACGGAAGGTGAAGTACGCCTGCTCCCTCGTCGCGGGGTCGATGAGGACACCTTCGTCGTTTACGGTGTATCCCGCGTTTGCGAAGTGCGCAAGCGCAGTTTGCCCCGTCGGGTCGAAGAGGCTTTCGGTCTCTCCCGCGTAGTATGCGTGATATGAGGGGACGACGCGGGACAGCGGAACTTTTCCGGTCGTCACCGTGACGGAGGGGTCGACGGTCGACGCGATCGCGCGCCGCGCCTCGACGTTCTTGTAGACGCCGGGATTTATCATAAGATATTTATATGAATCGTTGGGGCAAAGGATCGCGGCGACGTCCTCGGGAAGTCCCGCGACGTCGGAGACTGTAAGGGGCGTGAAGCTCATAAATATCTCTCCGCTCCCGATGAGAGCCGGAGCGCCGGTCCCCGTTATATCGCGCACCTCGAGCGAGGAGAACCCTGCGGCGCTGCCCGACACCGTCGCGAAGCTGCCGTTTGCCGACAGCGCCGCATCTCCGTCATTATAGCTCTCTACCGTGTACTGTCCCGCCGATACAGGGTTGGACGATATCGACGAGAGGTGATCTCTGAACGACTCCGACCCCTTCGGCGCGCCCGCGGCGGAGAGCGTGTCAGAGGTGAAGTCGTAGCCGTCGAGGCAGGCGGATTTAGACACTATGTAAAAGTTCGCCCTCGACGCCGCATCGACGTCGGAGCCCTCGAAGTACAGAGTTATTTCTCCGCCGTTTTCCCTGACGCCGGAAATTTCCGTCACTTCGCCGCCGACGGCGCGCGACCTCGCGTAATTAATCGCGGCGTCGGACGAGAAGGAGAACGTGTCCGCGCTCTCGGTCCGCTCCATACCGGCGTAGTCGAAAACGCCTTCCGCGGTGTGCGCTTTTCTCATAAGAAGGAAGAACCTGTCGGCGTCGGGGTATGAGCCGTCCTCAAGCGTCCAGACCTCGCCGTCCGAATCGCGAAAGCCGATTATAGACGAGTGGCGAAGCCTTGCGTACTTGTCGGAGAGGACTTTTTTATACACGCCGCGTTCGCCCTCGGGCGGCGCGACGTAGCGTCCGGTGAAAAGGTCTATCACGAGGTCGCCGTCAAGAGACGGCACGTACTCGGTGTAGGTGTCGTCCTCCATCGCCGCCGCGTACGTCGTGCGGTAAGTCACCGTTCCGTCCTCGGATACCGTGCCGACGTAGTCGCCGTTCTCATCGGGCTCGTAGCTGTAAATGAACGCGCCGTAGTTCCACATCCTGACTGTGTACGCCCAGGAGAGAGCGTCGCTCGAGCGGACCTCATCCGCCGTCATACCCTCAAGGATATGGGATGAGACCATCTCGTCCGTGCAGAATCTGCTTATGACAAGGTCCCGTATGTGGTTGGCGAAAAGCTCGCCGCTCCCCGTGACGAAGTCTTCTATATCTTCGTCGCCCGAGGCGATCATTTTCCCCGCGTCTTCGATTATCTGCGAGATGCCCTCGATGCCGTAATAATAGTCGTCGTATCCGGAAAGACGCGAGAACGCAGACCTGTCGCCGCCCGACAGAGGATCGAGAAGCTCGTAGAGCGAGAAGATGACGTCGCCCGCCGTCATAGCGGTGCCGTTCGAGAAAATGACGCCATCCTTAAGCGTGTACTTCACCGCGGTAAAGCCGCCCTCGGGGTAGTATGAAGTTCTGTTGCCGAGGCGGTCGGTGTAGAATATCTCGCGCTTTGCCGCGGCGCACGCGCCGTCCGTCGTAACGGTCCCGTCGACGGCGGTTTCCGTCAGCGGAAGGAGAGTCAGAGTTCTTATCGCGCGGTCGCCGTCGGACGGCTCGAAGAACGGCAGAAAAGCGCCGGTGATCCTTCCGACCCCTATGGCGTATCGCTTTGACGTTTCTTCCTTTACGGCGCGGTATCCGAATATGACGATCGCCGACGCCGCGACGAGCGCGAGCGCAAAAGCTAAAAGTCTTTTTTTCATTTATTCGTTCCTGTTTACGGAAATAGTCTTGACAGCGCAAAGTCCGCGCCCTCACGGTACGCGTCGAGGTACGCGGCAACGTCGTCGCCTGTCGCCGCGGCTCTCACCGCGTTGTAGGTCGCCGACGCGACGTCGCCGTCGTAGGGTCCCGCCGTGTACGCCATATCCCACGTCGCCGAATAGCATATCCTCTCGACCATTTCGATCGACGAGTTGTCGCGAAGATAGTAGTTCATAGCGTCCGTAAGATACGCGTCGACGTGGTATCCGTACGAGCAGATGTTAAGCGCGGATATTACGCGGCTGATCTTGTCGGGTCCCGTGACGCCTGCGGGCACGGCAAAAACGAGGTTGTCCGACGGCACGAGGGAAAAGTAGTTTTCCTGCTCCTCCGACGATTTCGGCATCGGGAGTATGCCCCAGACCGCCTCGGAGTTCTTCAGCGTCTTCATCTCGCCGAGGCGTCCGACGAGAAACGACGCGCCGCCGGAGGCGAAGACGTCGGCGCCGCCGGCGCTCATATCAAGTATGCGGCGGGCGATCTGTGCCGCGCGCGACGCGCCGTCGACGGCGAGCGCGACGCGCGGCGTGACGCCGAGCCCCGATTCCGTAAATCTTTCGCCCGTCGATATCAGCACGCGGTCGGCGAGCGTCTCCGGCGTATCTACGGCGACGCCGCTTGTCGCCGAGGCGTACTCAAAGAGCCTGTCCCACGTCCACCGGCCGCTCTTTACGAGCTCGTACGGGTCTTCGAGATCCGCCTTCGCTATCGCCGCTTTGTTGAAGAAAACGGCGGGGAGAGAGTCCGCGTCGAGCGTCGCCCATCCCGCGACGGCGTACCCGGTCGAGTTCGCCATCGCCGCCTTGACGCCGCTTTTCACGTTGAAGCCGGACTCAAAGTCCGCGAAGGGAAGGGATTTCAGATTTGTAAGGAGTCCGTCGGACGCGAAGCGCGCGACCTCGTCCTGACGTATCATTATTATATCCGCGAAGAATTCTCCGGAATACTTCGCGTCCCACAGCGCCGTGTACGCCGCGTCGTCGGTCGTGCTCTTCGCCGATATGACGACGTTCAGCTTTTCCTCGACGCTCCGGTTTCTGAGAACGGTCTCCTCGGAGAGCGCCGCCGGAAGGCCGTCGCCGGTGACAGGCGAGGCGGAAGGCGCGGCTATCATGACCGAGGCGGCGCCGTAGTCAGCCGATCCGAGCATATTGAGGTATGTGTTCATCTCGTGGATGAAATTGTTTTCGACTACGTCGTAGTCGTAAGGCGGCGGTGTGTATTTGCTCTCGCTCTCACTCTCCGTTGCCGCGCCGTCCTTCTTCGGAAGGTTTATGCTGACGCATGAGACGAGAGAGAGTATGAGAGACGCCGCCGCGGCGAGGGATATCAATCTGTATTTCATACGAAGTCTCCGTAATTATCCGTTTATATTATTATAGTACAACATTTTGACCTCAAATGCAACATTCTGAGAAGAATCTTACAATTCCGCCGCCCCGATACGCCGCGTTCTGACGGCGTGACGCGGTATGATACGCTTGTAAGGGGGCGATGTAATGAGAGAAAAACGGAAAAAAGTATCACTTGTTCCCGCGGCGGCGCTTCTCGTCTCGTCGTCGGTGTTTTCGTCGCTCGCGCTCGGCGCCGCGCCGCGGAGCATGCCGAGCCACGCGCTCGCCGCTATGCCGGAGGCTCCGGGGCGTGAGTGCCTGCCGGACGTTATTACGGCGCCTCCCGACACGGAAGACGTTGACGCCGCTTTCACGGCGGGCTATCCGCGCCGCGACGTCAGGATCTTTATAGACGGAAGACCTTATCCGCGCGAGGCGCTGTCGCAAAGCGGCGTTTGCTTCGTCTCGCCCGCGGAGTTTCTTGATTACTGCGGGGTCATCTCGCCGGTCGACGCGGCGCCGGGCGAGAAATTTTACTTTATCGACGGAAGGTGTGTCGCGGCGCCGGAGGGCGTGACGGAGGGGGGGCGCGTACCGCTCGGGTCGCTCGCCGCCGCGGTAGGGCTTTGCGTGTCGGAGAGAGACGGCGATATTTTTATAACCGGCGACGCCGCGCCGCCCGTCTCGGGCGACGGGTTCTACCCGAAGGAGGACCTTTACTGGCTCTCGAGGATAATTCGCGCCGAGAGTCAGTTCGAGCCGCTCGACGGAAAGATCGCCGTCGGAAACGTCGTTCTCAACAGAGTGCGCTCGCCCTCGTTCCCGGACGACGTGAAAGGCGTCGTGTTCGACAGAAGGCTCGGCGTCGCGCAGTTCTCTCCGGCGTCGGGCGACGCGATCTACGTCGAGCCGGACCGCGAGAGCGTAGCCGCGGCGAAGCTCTGCCTTGAGGGCGTTTCGCTCTCGGACGAGATACTCTTTTTTATGAATCCCGCGCTCGCAGATTCGACGTGGATCTCCGACAACAGACCGGCGGTGATGACGATCGGACGTCACACGTTTTATTCATAAAAACAGGGCAGACCGTCCGGTCCGCCCCGTATCATCTTTTATAAAGCGCTTTTACTATCGCCTTTGCCGTATCCTTCGGAGTTTCTCCGACCTCGACCGTGATGTCCGCGGCGGCGAGGTAGAGCGGCAGCCGCTCCTCGTATATCTTTGCAACCGCGCCCTCCGCGCTTGAGAAACGCGAGGTTTCGAGTTTGTCCGTGTCGCGGAGAAGAAATACGACGGTCGATTTTCTTCTGAGCTCCTTGATGTTTTCGACGCGAAGGATCGCGCCGGCGCCGCAGGCTATGACGGCGCCCGTACCGCGGGAGACGTTTCTTATGACTTCCTCCTCGCGTATTCTGAAACGGTCCTCGCCGTACAGCTCGTAGATCTCGGCTATCTCAAGCCCTTCCGCGTGGCGGACTTCCGTGTCGGTGTCGTAAACGGGACGTGAAAGCATCTTCCCGAGCTCCTCCGCGATCACGCTCTTGCCGCATCCGGGCATACCGACGAGCACGATGTTTTTTATATCCGCTTCAAAGGACGCTCCGGCGCGGAGAGTCGCGATGCCGGAAAGTTTTTTGCCGGTTATAAGCTCGCACGTCATTTTCGTATGATAAAGGAGCATATCGTAGCCGCCGACGGCGCCGATCCCGTTCTGCTCGGCGAGAAGAAGAAGCTCCGTCCTGAACGGGTCGTAGATGACGTCGATAACGGTCTCGAGTGAATCGAAGCCGAAAAGACCTATCGGTGAGTCGCCGAAATGGGGCGCCTCTCCGACGGGCGTCGTGTTGACGATGATCGCCGCGTCGTCGTGAAGGTCGAGGGAGGCGTAGTCGTCTTCTCCGTGACGCGATATGACGACGACGTCGGCGGCTCCCGCGTCGGCGAGCGACGCCGATACCGCCCTCGAGGTGGCGCCGGAGCCGAGAACGATGACCTTCTTTCCGGCGGGCTCTATTCTGTTTTTCTGAAGGAGCGCCGTGAACGACGCGGCGTCCGTGTTATAGCCGTAAAGCCGTCCGTCGCGGCGTATCACCGTGTTGACGGAGCGAACGCGGCGCGCCGTGTCGGAGATCTCGTCAAGGTAAGGTATCACAGCCTCTTTGAACGGATAAGTCACCGTGTACGCGGCGTAGCTCTCGTCTTTGATTATCTTTTCAAGGGAGGGCAAGTCGTCTGTCTGCTCGTATTCGTAAGAGTAGTCGGCGACAAGAGCGTGGAGGCGCGCCGAAAAAGCCCTCGTCGGTATGTTGCCGACGAGCGCGCACTTAAGATCTTTGAATCCCGTAAGCATGGCGCGGATCTCCTTTCTTTAGTTATGCAGATGTCTATAACAGCATCTTTTTATGCTTTTGCCTAAAAATCCGTTTCCCGACCCGGGAAACGGATTTTTACGCATTCTCGAATTTTAAGTCTGAATGAGTCAGTCAGCGTGATAAAGCTTTTTCGTCTGATACTTCGGCTCGCAGGTGACGTGGATGCCGAGCTTCTTCAGCACGTTCATATCTACCTGGGAGAGTATGACGGAGGAGTGCATATTGCAGTCCTTGAGTCTCTGAAGTTCGTCGAACGCCTTCGCGGCGGTCGGGTCCGTCAGAGCGCATATCGAGAGAGCTATCAGCACCTCGTCCGTGTGGAGCCTCGGGTTGTGACCGCCGAGGTTGACGACTTTGAGCCGCTGGATAGGCTCGATTATCTCGGGGGAGATGAGGTGTATCTCGTCGTCGATACCGGCGAGAGTTTTCAGCGCGTTTAGAACCATCGCGCTCGACGCGCCGAGCAGTTTCGTGGTCTTTCCGGTCACTATCGTGCCGTCGGGAAGTTCTATCGCCGCCGCGGGTTCGCCTGTCGCTTCCGCCTTTGCGAGCGCGGCGCCGATAACGGGGCGGTCCTCCGACGTGAGGTTAGCCTGCTTCATAACGAGGCGGCACTTCGATACGACGTCCTCGGAAACGAGACCTTTTCTCGCGTCGCAAAGCGCCGTGTAGTAGCGTCTGATT
>CADBQA010000129.1 GCA_902796675.1 uncultured Ruminococcus sp. | reverse complement strand
GTGCTTTTTTCTGGAGCAGGCGACGGGAATCGAACCCGCACTATCAGCTTGGGAAGCTGAAGTTCTGCCACTAAACTACGCCTGCGTCGCTTTATAGTTTAGCACAGAGTGCGGAAAAATTCAACCCCTTTTTATAAGTTTTTCGGGGCCGCCCCTTTTTTCAAAAAGGGGCGGAATCCCATCATCCTTATTTCATTACAATATAAGCCGATTTTGGGTTGACGGATACGCTGCCGGTGACAAATCCGTCGGCGGACGTCTTCGGATACCAATCATAAAGGATCACGTTCCAGTTTCCCGCCGGGAGCGTGAAGTCGACGGCGGCGTCGGTCGGGTTGAAGAGCCCGTACGCGACTTCCTCGTCGTTTTCGCTCCACGTCACCTTGATAACGCCGTTTGAGAGAACTTCGCATACGACGTCGCCTTCCGTGAAGAAGCTGTGCGCTTTTCTCATAGCGATAAGGTCGCGGTAGAACGCTCTCATTTTCGCGTTTGCTTCACCGGAAAGAGAATCCCAGTCTATATTGTTGACCTCGTCGCTCGAATTGTAGCTGTTGTGGTCGCCGCCCTTCGTGCGGAGGATCTCCTCGCCCGCAAGGAAGAAGGGAGTGCCCTTCGAGGTCAGTACTATCGACGCGCCGAGGCGGTTCATAAGGAGCCTCTCCTCGTCCGACGCCTCGGGATTCGATTTCATAAGCTTATCCCAGAGAGTGTGGTTGTCGTGGCAGGCCATGTAGTTGATAACGCCGTCGTTCTCGACTCCCCACGAAACCGCGGAGGACCTGACGCCGCCCGCGATACCGAAGACGACCTTGTCGGCGTTAGATTTTGAGGCGTTGCCGTTTATGTAGCCGCGGTCCTTCTCGTCGAAGACGGAGCCCTTGAGACCGTCGCGGATAGCGTCGTTGAAGACCGCGACCGCGCCTATCGCGTCGCCCGTCGGCTTTATCTCGGAGATATTCGCCTGGTTCGCCTGAACGTTCTGACGCAGCGTCGTCGTGCCGCCCGTCCAGCCCTCGCCGTAGATGAGAGCCTTCGGGTTTATCGCGTGTACCGCGGACTCGACTTTCTGCATCGTCTCAACGTCGTGAAGCGCCATAAGGTCGAAGCGGAAGCCGTCGAGATGGTATTCCTTCGCCCAGTAGGAGACGGAGTCGACCATGTATTTTCTGAACATCACGCGCTCGGACGCGGTCTCGTTGCCGCAGCCGGAGCCGTTAGACGCTTCGCCCATCCCGTCGTATCTGTAATAGTAGTAGGGAACTACGCGGTCGAGATTGGAGTCGAGCGAGTAGGTGTGGTTGTAAACGACGTCCATAACGACGCCGATGCCCGCCTCGTGGAGAGCCGCCACCATTTGCTTGAACTCGTTGATCCTGACTTCTCCGTTGAACGGGTCGGTCGAGTAGCTTCCCTCGGGAGCGTTGTAGTTCTTCGGGTCGTAGCCCCAGTTGAATTGCGGCTCGTCAGACGCCTCGTTGACCGTAGCGTAGTCGTAAACGGGCTGGAGGTGTACGTGAGTTATGCCGAGGTCCTTGAGGTAGTCGATGCCGACGGGCTCTCCCGCCTCATTTTTGAGCCCCTGTTCGGTGAACGCGAGATATTTTCCGGGGTACTTCGAATCCTTGATCTTGTTTGAAAAGTCGCGGACGTGTACTTCCCAGATCACAGCGTCGTTGTAGGAGTCTATCGCGTCAAAATAGCGGTCCGCGTCAAACCCGACGGGGTCGGTCTTCGAAAGGTCGACGACCATTCCGCGGTCTCCGTTGACGCCGAGCGCCTTCGCGTACGGGTCGACGGCTTCCGCCGTGCCGCGCGCCGTCGTTACGCTGTACGTGTAGTAAGTTCCGTGTCCGCAGGGGACCGTCGCGGTCCAAACGCCGCGCTCGGCGCGCTCCATGTCGACCGTGTCGTAAGCGGAAACTCCGTTGCCCTCCGTAAAGAGGTTGAGCTTTACCTCACCCGCCGTCGGCGCCCAGAGCTTGAAGACGGTGCTGTTGCCGTCCACCGTCGCGCCGAGGTCGTCGCCGTCGTAGGTCCAGTTGTTTATGAATTCTTCGCTGTCGAATATCTCCGTCGGAACGACGGAAAGCTTCTCGAAGCCCTCGATCTCAAGAGTGTACGTCTTCGAGATATCGAGCGTCTCGCCGAGGGTTATCGTACCCTGGATGACCTCGTTGTTGAGGCTCGAGAGCTCCTTGACCTCGAGCGCGCGGTCGCCGTCGTAGACCTTTACCTGGTCGAGCGACGTCAGCCTCGTCGCGGGGGAGAGAACGTATTTTATCTTGTCAAAGGCGACGATACCCGCCATTTTCAGAACTTTTGCCTGATACAAGGTTTTTCCTCCGTCGTTGCTGAAATACTGCGCTCCGTCGCCGGGCTTGAGGTAAATTACCGTGTCGGGACCCGTGATCTCGGCGAATCTGTCGCCGTCGTAGTCCTTAGTCGCGTTGCCCCAGCTCGTGCCGCCGGGCTCCGAGCAGTCGCGGCGAACGATAAAGCCGACTTCGGTCACGTCCTCGGGTACGTTGAGAACGACCTTCGCGCCGTATTCGCACTCGTGGAAGAGATAGCCCTTGCCGTCGGCGTTCGGATACCAAATCCACATATCGCATTTAGAGTAATCCACGCCGTCCGCATGCCAGTAGAACGTGAGCTGATTGCAGCCCTCCTCACGCTCGAGGGTGTATTCCTCGACTGCCGGCGCACTTTCGCTTTCGCTTTCACTTTCGGTGTCGGCGACGTTTCCGCCGCAGCCCGCGAGAGCGGAGAGTATAAAGATGATCGCGAGAAACAGTGATAGATACTTTTTCATGGTGTTTCCTCCCGTAAATTCTCTTTATTATATATTACCAAATAATTGATGCTTTTGCAATAGAAAAATCATCATCTTCAATAATTCTTTAAGGAAACGGGGATATAATAGCCTCACAAAAGAAAAGGAGGCGGTAATATGAAGGGAGGTTCCTTCATTAAGAAAAATATATTCGGCATCGTCGGCGCGGCGCTTATAATCCTCTTTACGGTATACGCTCTCCTCGATACCTTCGTGATAGTCAGAAGCTACAGCGTCGTGAAGCAGACGGAAAGCGCTGCTGTGACTGAGACGGAGACGGAGACCGAAAATGACGACCCCGTCGTGACGGAGAACTCGTACGCGGACGGTGATATTTCCGTCACGCTTGAAGAATACAGAGTAAACGATACCACGGTCTACGTCGCGACGGTCTCGACGTCGCCCGTATATCTCAAGACCGCGTTCGCAAGCGACACCTACGGACGTAACGTGAAGGACGAGACGTCGTCGATAGCGTCGAAACACGGCGCCGTCCTCGCGATAAACGGCGACTTCTACGGCTCGCGGAACAGCGGTTACGTGATAAGAGGCGGCGTCGTCTACCGGAGCGTTTCGGCAGGGAACGAGGACCTCGCGATAATGTCCGACGGCTCGTTTGTAATATTCAACGAGGACAACGTCACAACGGACGAACTCGTCTCGGCGGGCGCCGTCGACGTCTTCTCGTTCGGGCCCGCGCTCGTCGCAGACGGCGAGATAGCTGTCGACGAGGACGACGAGGTGGGGCGCGCGATGGCGTCGAATCCCCGCACCGCGATAGGTATTACCGAAAGCGGAGAATACCTCTTCATCGTCAGCGACGGAAGAACTGACGAGAGCGAGGGGCTATCTCTGTCTGAACTCGCCGAATTCGCAAAGAGCATCGGCGCCGTGACCTGCTATAACCTCGACGGCGGCGGCTCGTCAACGATGTACTTTATGGGAGAGGTCGTCAATAACCCGACGACAAGCGGAAAGAACGTATCGGAAAGGAGCGTGAGCGACATTGTATACGTCGGTAAATAAATATAAGAGGATAACTTTGACCTACCTGCTCATATCTGTCCTGACCGCGGTCTTTGCCGGAGTATACGAGCATTTCAGCCACGGCGTCGTCTCTCTTTTGATGGTGACGTCGTGCGCCGCGCCGCTCATACTCGGCGCCGTGCCGTCGATCTTCCTCGGAGCGGCGAAGGCAAATATCCCGTGCGCCGCCTCAACGTCGTGGCGCCTCGGCGTCGCCGCCCTCACCGTAGGTATGATCTACGGCGGCGTCATCGAGATTTACGGCACGGACAGTCCATATACGGTCTGGTACTTCGTCGCCGCCGGCGCGATGTTCGTCATCTCGCTTATCATTATGGCGGTAGGTAAGAAGGTCAAACCGTGATCCGAACGAAGTGATGATTTTACCAACAAAAGAGGCTTTTGTCCGAAGACAAAAGCCTCTTTTGTTGTGAAAGAGCGAGTAAAAGTGTACCAAACAATAGAAAGAACGCCTAAAAGTGTACCGGTGAAAAACCAGGCTAAACGGATTCTGTTTGTGCAAATCACTTGATCAAACGGTCAATTTCCGAAGGATCGGGCTTTTCAAATATAGACTCGAATTTTGCCGCAAGCCCCTCGTCTACAAAGTAAGCGTCTCTTTTGTGTGCAATTGTATCCTGATTTCGTTTTTCTATTCTTTTGTGCCACTCGCTGTCATCAATGTCAATATAGTGAAATTCATTCGGTATTCTGTTCAAGTCGTAAAACGATCTTGCGCGGACGCGTTCTTCTTTCGTCCAGAACCCCCAGTCCAAAATAACGTCTGCGTTGCTGTCGATTATTTCAAGAGATTTCTTATATAGATATTCTTTTGTTCTTGCAACGTATTCATCATGTTTCTCACCGGCATCCTGACCAAAAAGAGCCTGTGTTATCTCATCAACGGACAGAATAACCGCATTATTCGCTTTACGCAGCATCTCCGCATAAGTTGATTTTCCACTGCAGAGCTTTCCACATATCATAATAACCTTCGGCATATTAACCGGTCCTCCAAACACCGAATTATCAATTTGAATCCATATTCTGCTTAGCAGT
>CADBQA010000128.1 GCA_902796675.1 uncultured Ruminococcus sp. | reverse complement strand
CTACGCCAGCAGTTTTTTCAGCGCCGCGAGGTCCGTCAAAGTATACTTTCCGTCATCGTTGACGTCAATATTCACAAGCGCAACGTTATCGTCGCTCGTAAGCGCCCTCTTCATCGCAGGAAGGTCGGAAAGGTTCAGCTTCCCGTCTCCGTTCACGTCGCCGGGGAAATATATGACTTCTTCAGCTATCATCTCACCGCATATCTTGCAATTACGGAATCTTAAGCCGGGTACGTTTTTCGTGGGCTGAATTGTAAATACGTAATCAGACGCAAGGTCGTGAACGTGCGACGGATCGTTCTTTTCCGCTTTGAGGAAGAAGAAGGGCGTGAAATACTCGCCGTTTTGTCCTCTGTAAAGGACGGTCATAAGTCCTCTTCCGGACTGGCTGTACGGAACGTTCTCAACGTTGCTGACCTTGTTGAACGCGTCGTAAAGGATCCAATAGAAACCGTCCTTGCCGAAATCTTTTCCGTGCGTACCGGCTACCTTGAACGCTCCGGTCTCGCCCGCGTCCTTCTCTCCGTTCTTGTTTACGTCATACCAGAAGTTGTCGTCATATCCGACTATCGCGACGGCGTGAGGCGCAAACGTACCGTAGGAGAAAATGTCGACAAGCTCTCCGTCTTCCGTCTCCTCGGAATAGGTCAGTTGATTTGCCGCCACGGTCACGACCTCGCCGAGCGCAAGCAGCGTTCTTACCGTGAAGAACGGCATATCGGACGGAAGCCCTGTGCCGACAGTCACCATTTTGTTTCCCGGTATAATTTCACCGTCCTTCCACTCGCTGCAGCCGATCGGCAAAAAACCCGGCGTAAGGTTCGCCCCCTTGACAGGTTCGGCGGTAGGTACGTAAGACGCAAAATCCGCCGGCGTCGCGATCAGGCTCTCGTCGTAATCGGAATATCTGAGGCAGCCCGCCCCGCCTATCACGTCAAAGCTCTCTTTGAACGACGTGCCGACGCCCTCGCTTTTACCCGCCGTCTTGTAGACGTATTGAGGGCAGAATGCGTTATCGTGGCTGTAAGCCGTTTTTGTAAGTTTGTTTACGCTGTAAGTGTACTGATAATACGCCGTTGCAAACGCCGTGCTGCTGTTGCCGACCTGCTCCGCTATTTCCGGGAAATACTCCGACGTGCTGTTGTCGGCCGTCTCGGGCAAGCCCTGTGTCGGGAACACCGTACTCGTCGAATAATCCATAGACAACGACTCGATGTATTCAACAGAATCCGGCTCATATTCGCTTGTCATCTTCGGCTGACCGAGAGACAAAACGTATCCGAGATCATCAATAATATACCCGCCGTCAACAATTATCTGTCCGGTCTTTTCATCGTAATATTCGCCAGCGAACGTTGCAAGCTGAAACAAACTGAATATCAGCGCAAATGTAAGTACCGCAGCAAACGTTTTGATTGTTTTCTTGGTTTTCATATTTTTCTCCTTTTCCTGAAAATGTTTTTACACAAAGGTGTTTACATATTGAAAATGGGGGTAAACGGTCAAAATAGCAGGTTTTAGAAAATTATTAACAATTTATATACATTTTATTTACAAGACATAGAACTGCCACTTGTCTTCTTAGCTGTCAGCCATTTGTACCCTGCAATTTCTTATAAAGCAATCAAGAATTGCATACATATCAAGTTCGGAGAGCGTTCTAATTTGATATATACTGCCTCTAAACTGAAAATCTGCCGCATAAGTATACCCTCTCGGATCGTCATATCCGCCAATACACACGTCAAACATTCCGATTTTCTTGGTTTCAAGCTCTACTTGAAACGACTGTCCTATCTTTATATCGATATTTGGATGCATAAGTGATCCGGGTTGAATGAGAATACTCTTAAAAATGACGAAATCAGAATAAGATATTTCATTCATAGGAAACAATTCTGTTATTCCGTACGGCATTATAACGTCCGGATTGTTCACAATGGCTTCAAGTTCCTCAACTGATTTAATGTCATTAATGTAGTCTTTTGCTATTATATATTCCGAATTTTCTCCTCTCTGATACCATACTCCCGGCTCATGGTCATTTATTTCGGAAGCGTTGAATACGTAATCCCCCATTGACGATGAACTTGCCGAAAACGCAAGCATCGCGACAAGGAACGCGACGGCGGGAATAAGGATAAACAAACGGGTGGGACGAAAGGTTTTGGCGGGCTTTTCTTCTTTCAGCTTCGCCGTCTCGCGCCGAGCTATTTCGCGTCCGCGCTCTTTGATCTTATCGACGTCGTAGCCTTTTACGGAGAGGGAAAGCTCGGTGGCTTCATTTACGAGGTCGAGGTCGCATCGCCTTCGCTTTTTGCGCTCGTCCGAAACTATCGCCGAGAGCGCCTCGAGGAGCTCTTCGTCGCTTGTGACGGGGCTTCTCTTTTCATACTCCGCAAGGCGCTTTTCGATTTTATCGTACATAGCCGCCTCCTTTCGCTTTTTCTTCGCGGATGATCTCTTTTACGTGTTTTCTTATTCGCTCTATATGAAGGCGAACAGTTGAATAGGGAACGGACGTTTCCTTTGATATCTGCTTCAGCGTCTTATTCTCGATAAAACGCCTTCTGAAAAGGTCGCGGTCCTCCTCCGGCAGCTTTTTGCAAAGCGCCTCGGCGGCGGCTTCCGTCTCATCTTCAATATGTAAGCCGCTTCGCGGCGCGGAGTAACGCCGTATGGCGTCCTCAAACGGGATCCTTCCCATTACGTGCTTCTTCTCTTTCTCTATGGCGTGTAATATTTCGCTGTCGGCGACACGGTAAAGATACGAGCGGAAGCCTTCGTCGCTTTTGAACTTATCCATCCTCGACGCCATCGTCGCCATCGTGACGATGAGAACGTCCTCGGCGAGATAGGAGAGAACCCCGAGCCGGTCACAGATGTAGGCGTAAAGCTCGCCCACGTGCCGGTCGTACATTTCTTCAAATATCAATTTATTTGACATAATTTCCCCGATGAATAAAATTCTCTATATAGTAAAGGGGGGTATGAGCCCAAAATAGCAGGTTTTTGAGATTTGTTTACAATATATATTATGTTTGTTTACATTATACTGCAGTTTTAACAGATCGCGAAGCGGTTTGATCAACAATAAAAAAGTGTCATCCCGAGTGGAGCAAAACGAAGTTTTGCGGAATCGAACGGATCTCCTCGGGCAGATGTTTCTTTCTGTTCGGGAGACCCGTTCGACTCCG
>CADBQA010000127.1 GCA_902796675.1 uncultured Ruminococcus sp. | reverse complement strand
TCGCATCACTTGCCGCGTCAGCGGCAATCATCACTACGGCGATAGCCGTAACATCACTTGCCCGTCAGGGCAAACTTCACTTTTGTGATTTCATTCGTTTATTGTTGATTTCCGGTGCAATTATGATATAATAAAGAAAAGGATCACGGCAAAGGAGCGGTTATGTACACATTTAACGCAGAAAAGGTAAAGAACGAGTGCGTTCTTTGGATAAGGGATTTTTTTGAGAAGAACGGGGCGGGATGCAACGCTGTCGTCGGGATCTCCGGCGGGAAGGACAGCTCCGTCGTCGCCGCTCTTTGCGTCGAGGCGCTCGGGAGAGAGAGAGTCATCGGCGTGCTGATGCCATGCGGCGAGCAGGCGGATATCGATATGGCAAAGCTTCTCGTCGAGCATCTCGGAATTAAGCATTACGTTGTGAACATCAAGGACGCGACGGCGGGGCTCGCCGGCGCGATACCGTTTGAGCTGTCGAAGCAGAGCAGAGAGAATCTGCCGCCGAGGATAAGGATGGCGACGCTGTACGCGGTGTCGCAGAGCCACAACGGAAGGGTCGCGAACACGTGCAATCTGTCGGAGGACTGGGTCGGATATTCGACCCGTTACGGCGACGGCGCGGGCGACTTTTCGCCCTGCTCTCGCCTTACGGTGCAGGAGGTCAAGGCGATCGGCAGGACGCTTGGGCTTCCGGACGTTCTCGTCGACAAGGTCCCGATAGACGGGCTTTGCGGCAAGACGGACGAGGAGAATCTCGGCTTTACCTACGAGGAGCTTGACAGGTACATCCGCGAGGGGATCGAGCCGGAGTCCGAGAAAAAAGAGAAGATAGACCGTCTTCACAGAATGAACTCATTCAAGCTCGAGCTGATGCCGTGCTTCGAGCCGGAGATATAACGGGAGGGGAAAATGAGATTTGAGCCCATCATCGTGTCGCTTCTCGACACGGACCTTTACAAATTCAATATGGACCAGGTGATATTCCACAAGCACACCGATCTTTGCGGGCAGTATTATTTCAAGTGCCGCAACGAGGGCGTCGTCTTCACGCCGGAGATGGCGCGCGAGATAGAGGAGCAGGTGGATCATCTTTGCTCGCTTACGTTTACGGAGGAAGAGCTCGATTATCTTCGCTCCATCCGGTTTATCAAGAACGACTACGTCGAGTTTCTCCGTCTCTGGCATCCGATACGCGACTACGTAAAGATAGGTCTTTCGGAGCGAGGCGAGCTTTCCGTCGTCGTCGACGGACCGCTTTTCTCCGCGATGCAGTTCGAGATCTATTTACTCGAGATAATAAACGAAGTTTACTTTCGCATGGCGTACGACTACGGTGAGCTTCTCGCGTCGGCAAAGGCGCGTCTTGACGCTAAAATAAAGGCGTTTTGCGACGGGACTTATAAATTCAAATTCGCCGAGTTCGGCTGCCGCCGCCGTCTATCCCGCGAGTGGGAGGACGAGGCGGTGCGCCGTCTCGTGACGGAGACGGAAAACTGCGTCGGAACGTCGAACGTCTACCTTGCGATGAAACACAACGTGACGCCTGTCGGCACCTACGCGCACGAGTTTGTTCAGATGTACCAGGGGATAGATTCGATCCCGCTCGCGTACACGAACCACTACGCTATGCAGGACTGGTACGACGAGTACGACGGAGACAACGGCACGGCGCTGACGGACACGGTGACGACGGACCTCTTTCTTCTCGACTTCAACCGCTCGATGGTGAACAACTACACCGGCGTCCGCCACGACAGCGGAGACCCGTACGAGTGGGGCGAGAAGATAATCGCGCACTACAAAAAATACGGCGTCGACCCGAGGACGAAGCTCCTTCTTTTCAGCGACAGCCTCGATTTTGATCGGGCGGAGAAGCTATATGAGTATTTCAAAGACCGGACGAAGGTCTCCTTCGGGATCGGTACTTTCGTCTCGAACGACACCGATAAAGAGGCGCTGAATATCGTAATAAAGCTCCAGTACGTGAACGGAAGACCGGTCGCGAAGCTCTCCGACGCGCCGGGAAAGGCGATGTGCCGCGACGTGGAATACCTCGAATATCTGAAGCGCTCCGTCGCGTTCAGACTCGACAGAGAGAAGATAAAATAAGCTTTACGTGAGGTCGCTATGCCTTTGATTTTTACAAGGGACGCCCTGAATATCGAAAGATGCGACGCCATTTTGAACGCCGATTCACCCTCGTTTTTCGTCGGAGGGGACGACGGCGCGCCGGGCTCCGTATACAAGCGCGCTCTCGAGGAGGCGTCGGACGCGGGGTGCGAGAGGGTCGCGCTCTCCCTTGCGCCGTCCGGAGGACGGCGGGAGGAATTTGACGCCGCGGTGGACGGGATAAGAGAATTTCTGTCCGAGCGTGAGATGACGGTCTATCTCGTCATAGACGGCAGGGCTGCCCGCGCCGTCGGGAAGAGGGCCTTTCCCGAGGTTTCGTCGTATATCGACGAGAACTATACGGGCGACGTATGCGAACGCCTTGAGAAGCGCCGCGCCTTCCGGTTTGCGGGTTCGAAGCCTGACGCGGCGGAAGAGGCGATGCCCACATTCGGCGCCGCGCCGTCGTTTGCCGCGGGGTCGCTTCGCGACGCTCTGGAGCAGATCGACGAGAGCTTTTCCGAGATGCTCCTTCGCAAGATCGACGAGCGGGGGATGACGGACGCCGAGTGTTACAAGAAGGCGAACGTCGACCGCAAGCACTTTTCAAAAATACGGAGCGACCGCCTTTACAGACCGAGCAAGACGACGGCTATCGCCTTTGCGATAGCTCTCGAGCTTCCGCTTGAGGAGGCGAAGGATATGCTGATGAAAGCGGGGTACGCTCTCTCGCACAGCAACAAGTTCGATATTATAATCGAGTATTTCATCTCGCGCGGGAATTACGATATATTCGAGATAAACGAGGCGCTTTTCGCCTTCGATCAGAACCTTCTCGGAGAAGTAAGATAAATGAGAATCGAGTATTGTTTTACGCGGATGAGTCCGCTCTCCGCTATCAGCTTTCAACTGTCAACTTAAAAGGCGCCCACGGGCGCCTTTTTGTAAATAAATTGTTAATTTGCGAGAATAAACTGCTATTTTGAGAAAAATCCGTCATTACAGTACAAATGATATTAACGGGGAAAGTATGAACTGCAGATCATTATTTGAGGATATGGCGGTGAAGTACGCGGGTCAGCTTTTGAGATACTGTTATGAAAGGCTGGGAGAGTTCCGTTACCTCGCCGAGGATACCGCGGGAGACACGATGCTCGTGATGACGAAGAAGCGCGATATGTTCAAGAGCGAGGAAGATTTTCGCGCGTATCTTTTCAGGGTGGCGGACAAGTGCATCCTTCACAACGCCTCAAAAGAGGCGAAGAGAAGCCGAAACGTCGTACCTTTCGAGAGCACGGAGTTTTTTGTCAGCTCCGACGCTGATTTCCCGGACGAGCTTGAAGCGGCAAAGGAGCTTTGCCGTATGCTTCCCGAAGAGGACCGCGAGCTTTTCAAAAGCAGGTTTATAGATAATAAGTCTCTCGAGCAGATCTCGCGCGAGACGTCCGTGCCGTACTCGACTGTGCGGCTCCATATCGAACGGATAAGAAAACACGTGAAAGAAATAATATCGCCTGAGGGCGGGGAAGGAGGCCGCAATGTACGGAAAGCTTGAAGAGGCGCTCGCTGAATACGAAAAGAAGCGTCCGATAAAGAATGACGACGATCTTCTCGCCGCGCTTGACCGCGTGATAGATAAAGAAACAAAAAAGAGACGCGGGAAAATGGACTGCGACCTCATAAAAGAGGCGGTCGATTTTTCGCTTACCGTCCGCGGATATGACCTTGAAAAAATAGACGGACGCGCCAAAGAGATCGCGCGACGGGTATTAGCCGAATACAGGGCTCCCGATAAGGTCAAGGGGACGGGATATAAGCGGATCTTAGCGGTCGCCGCAGTCGCGGCGGTCGCCGCCGCCGCTTCGGTCGCCGTCATCGCGAACGAAGAGGGAACGTCAAACGCTTTTACTAAAGAGCAGATCGAAAGCTTTGAGGAGGGAACGGTCAATAACCTCGAAGGTGTCGACGTCCTCGTCGGGAGCGCCATTGACGGAGTGGACGGGGCAGAGGATCTGCCTGTCGCTCTCGGGTGCGATATTCTTCTTCCTTCGCCCGAAAACGGCGGGATAGCCGGCGTGACCGCCGTCGATTACACGCTTTACAGGGAAGCCGAGATCATATTCGGCGAGGACGGCAAGAGCCGGATGCTTATAAAAACGGCTACGTCTCTTCCCGATGATCTTGAGTTTGAGGAAGCGTTCGGACTTCGCGTTCACTTTTCCTCGTATTCAAACAAGTATCAGGGAGAGTTTGATTTCAATAATTGCAGTTACAGGATCCTCGCCCCGTCGAAGGAGAAACTGCTCGACATTATCGGCAATCTTAAGGAGGCGTCACGGTGAAAAGGATAGCGGCTTTGTTTCTGTTAATTGCGGCCGTTCTTGTTACGTTATACGGCGTTACATTCGCCGCAGGCGCGGCAGGCGGCAAAAAAACGATAGACGACGCGGACATTCGGATCGATAATGAGTGGACGTTGACCGACGACGAAATAACCCGTGTCAAGGAAATCGTAAAGAATGAATTGCTCCCCGGAAGCCATTCCGGCGGGTTCGAAATATTGGACGAATGTCAACGGAGCGGGCACAAATTAAAAAGCGTCTTCGTCACGTATACGGAGCACAACGCGTTCAGAGCCGACCCGCGCTGCAGCGAGAACAGGTATCGCATAAATCTTTGCACGAGGAGCGGCTGCGGCTTTTATGAAGAGCACTTCATCTCTCTTATGAGAGTGTCCTGCCATACGGGAAGCGACGAGGTTGAGTGGGAGAGGTACGACAGCTATTTATACTATGACAACAGAGACGGACATAAAACGGAAGGATACGTCGTCGACAGGGTAAAGATATATTTCGACAGGGGCTTTGACCCTGACCCGGACAGCAAGGAATATAAGCAATTCGCAGAGCTGAACGACATTGAGTCTATGGAATACGACGAAGCGACGAACACTGCCGTCGCCCGCATTAAAACCGGCTATTCACAGGGACTTCGTAATTACAACGAGAATATTATCAACAATTATATTCTCTACACAAGGTTTTTGGAAAAACAGCTGAGCGTTGTCGCCGTAGAGCCGGTCTATCTGACAAACGTCCACGTTTCAAACGCGGAAGAAACGAGTGACGGTGAATCCGAAACGCCGCCGGCAGACGGTGCAGAAACGAACGTGCAGGAGGCGGAGAATACCGTAGCCAAGCCGTCCGAGACGGAGGCGTCGGGTGAATCGGACGAAATACCGCTGAAGAATCCGCAGACCGCCGATCCGCTGACGCTTTACGTTCTGATATGTTCCGCGGCGGTCTTACTGCTCGTAGCGGCGGCGAAGCTGATATATTCAAAACGCCAAAGATTTAACAAATTGTAAACTTTCACCGCAAAGCTGCTATTTTTCGTTTTTTTAGTCATTACAAGGTAAAAAGAAAAACGGAGGAACGGGATTGAATAATTACTCGCATAGTTTTAGCTGATAGCTGAGAGCGTAGAGCGTAGAGCGTAGAGCGGATGCGGCTTCACCGCGCGATATGCCGCCGAGGCGGCGCGGTTCCGGTATTTGCCTGCATTAAGAACTCCAACTCGTCAACAAGGGAACAGCTGACAACAACAATAGGCATGATTCGCGGTTGATTTGCTTATTTTAGGAGGGATATCAATGTCAAAAAGAATAATAGCAATTTTGTTGGTTTCGTTAGAATTTTTTATTATGCTTAATCCATTAGGCATAAATGCAAGTGAAAACGAATTGGTTCTCCATAAACGAGTATTTACAATTGACGTTTTTGCAGAAAACGCCGAAGTTGACGAAGCATCGGGAACTGCCGTAGTATACATGGATGTATCAAACAATCTCGGTTTGTATGATCTTGCTTACGAGATCGTATATCCAAAATGTCTAACTCTTGTCAGCGCGGAGTGTGTTTACAACGCAGGAGAAGGATTTGTAACACGTTTTAATCATGGCGCGGAAAACACGAATGTCGGCACGTTTGCGGATTGCATAGATCAGCTTAACGCGGACCCTTATGCGCTGCTCGGCGCCGATCCTTTGCACCCTGACGATGCGCCAGATATGAAATGGGCGATCTGTTATCTAAGCACTTACAAAAGGGACGATGATACCGTTTTTGCAAAGGACAATGGAAGGATTGTAAAATATTCTTTCAAATATGATGCATCCCAAAACGAATCGGCATATCTACCTATCATTGTCTTACCGAAAAAATCAGGAACAGGTTCAGGTGTGATCGGGGGAAGAGACCTTTGGGTATATCCCGAATACAATTACAGATTTTACGGAGCGAATATCGCCGTTCCGTCTTTAGAAAACGAATGCAATCATAGGTTTGTGCTTACAGAAATCGAGCCTGTAAACTGCTATTCTCTCGGAGTCAGAAACTATAAGTGCGAGATTTGCAATGCAGAGAAAAATGTAACAACGTTCTACGGACACAGTTACGTCGCCAATTACAGGGAAGCTACTTGTACAAAGGGTTCATACAGGGAAGAATACTGCGAAATATGCGACGAGATATATTATGACACCTCTGTCGGCATCCCGCTCGGGCACAAATTCTCCGAGGAATATCATATCGACGTACAGCCGTCAAAGGACAGCGCGGGTTCGAGAAGCCGCCATTGCACGGTTTGCGGAGAGAAGACGGATATTGAAGAAGTTGTATATCTCCCCGGCGACGTGAACGGAGACGGGAAGCTGAACCTTTCCGACCTTCCGGCGATGAAGAGGGCGCTTACGAGCGACGACAACGTTGCGCTTGTGAATATTGACGTCAACGATGACGGAAAGTATACTTTGACGGACCTCGCGGCGCTGAAAAAACTGCTGGCGTAG
>CADBQA010000126.1 GCA_902796675.1 uncultured Ruminococcus sp. | reverse complement strand
CTTGATGTAAAATTCGTAGTAAACGTCCGCCGACATCGTCGCGCCGGAGCCGTCCATCGCTTCAAAAGCGGATATATTCGCCGATATATTCGTCTTTGTGACGGTGGGAGAATACAGAGTTACCTGTGTGCCCTGATACTCGTTCTTCGCCATATAGACGGAATAAGTGTCGCGGCCGGTGGAAGATGTGTCCTCCTGGTGGACTTTAACGTTCGCGTGGTTGAACCACATCCTGATATCCGCGTCCTCGTTCGGCGCCGTCTCGCGGACGTAGCTCTGTGCCGGGTCGGCGGCCGCCGACGTCGGCGCTGCCGTGACGGCGAAAGCCGCCGCCATCATGGCGAGACAAAGAATAATTGAGAGAATTTTTTTCATTTCAAACCGCCTTTTGAGTTATGCAAGAAGTTTCTTGATAGCTGCAAGGTCGTCGAGATTAAGTCTGCCGTCGGCGTTTATATCGGAGTATTTTTCGCTGAACTCTTCGGAGCCCGCCGCGCCGGCAAGGAGTTTCTTGATATCGCGAAGGTCCTCGAGATTGATCTTTCCGTCGAGGTTGACGTCGCCGACAACCGTCTCGAGCACGGGAAGCACCTCGGTTCTCGTCTCGCCGCATACCGTGCAGGTATAAACGATCTCGCCCTCGGTCTTATATGTGGGCTGTACGGTTATTACGCCGTCGTTCCAAACGTGATCGTGCTCTGTCGACTGACCCGCTTCGACCGCGTTGCCGAGTTCTATTCTGACGGACGCAAATATGTCGTCAGACGTCATATCTCCGTAGGAGGAGACGTTGAAGGAAGGCATCGAAAGGTAATCAACAACGTTATTCGAGACTTTCTTAATGAAGTTTTGAGCCGCCGCTTCACCGTTGATCTCACGGTACTGGTAGAGCATCTCGTAGTCTTCGATACCGTCTCTTATCTGCTCGACACGGATCGTTCCGAGAGGCTCGGTCGGGTTCTTCATTCTCGTCGCGACTTTTACGTCCTTACCGTAAACGAGAACGCCGTTGCCGTATCTGTACGTACCCGCGATATCGGGGTTCTGCTGTCTGTTTACAGCCCATTTGCCGGAGAAGGTCGAGCCGTCGAACTTATCGCTCGAGCCGGCGGCGTACGAAACGTCGGATTCGAACTCGTTCCAGTAAGTAACGCCGTAGTAGAGATATCCGGTCGCGCCGACCTGCATCGACTGCCAGAACAGAAGCTCCGTCTGAAGACCGGTATTTTCAATGAGGTGGTTGCAGTATGTGTAGTCGGGGCCCTTGCCGCACTCGTACCACCAGAGGTTTATGGTCTCGCCGGCAGCCGCTCTCTCGGACTGATAAGCTGCGAATCTCTCGGAGAAAGGTCCGTAGATGCTGTCCCAGTCGAAGTAGTAAGCGTCGACTCTTCCGCAGTCGAAGCCGGAGATGATGCCGTTCATATTCTTGACCTTGGTAACTCTGCCCGTGCCCTTGTAGCCGACAGCCTGAGTTACTTCGCGAGGCGTCATCATCATGGACTTTATGCACCAGAGGTTGACGGCGTTGGAGTCGATGAGACCCTGTATCGCGTCTGAAACTCCGTCAAAGCGTCCGGAGCCGTCGTCCTCGGTCAGATACTTCGTGCCGTCCCACGCGGTGGTCTTGCTGTAGCCCGCGGGATACGGATGGTTTTCGTCGACGACGACGAGGACGTTGGCGCCCGGCCAGCCTCTCTTGACTCTTTCCGATCTGAGTATGCTGTCGGCGACAGTCGGGCTGTTCGGCACTCCGCCGTAGTCCTTCTGCTGCTGGCTTCTCGGTTCGTCGGCGACATAGAAGTACGCCTTGTCTTTGACCGTCTCCCACTCTTCCATTGTCGAGAGATCATCGTAAACCGCCTTCGCGTCGGGCTCCGTTATGTAGCTGAGGTAGGAGCCGGAGGTAGCGACGCTGAACGCGGTGACTCTCGGGTCGGTGAGATACGGGTTTTCGGAGTTGAGCTCACCGGGGAGAACGAACGCGCAAAGTCTGTTGTCGAGGAGATAATCGTAATACTTGGAGTAAAGATTATCGGGGATCGTAGCGTTGAAAGGACCGCGGTTGATATGGAAAGCGGTCTGATAATGTATCGCGTCGGGGATCTCGAAATTCCAGACGTAAGCGTAAACCGTCGCGGTCTTGATGACGTTGCCGCCCGCGTCTGTCACGTTGAACGTCGCGGAGTACCAGCCGGAGGGCGTGTCGCTCTCGCTCTTGACCTTTATGAAAAGAGTCTGCGTGAGGCCGGCGGTAAGCGTAAATTTACCGGTTCCTCTGGAAATATCCGATACGAGCGCCATCGCGTCCGGGATCATACCTTCTCTTATGAAGGAATCCTCGGGGTTATCAACGCCGAGAACGTCGGTCGTGTCGAGGTTTTCGCAAAGGATATAAAGCTCATAGTAAATATCCGCCGTCATCGTCGCACCGGAGCCGTCCATCGCCTCGAACGGTGTAACATTGGCGGAGATATCCGTCTTTGTTACGTTCGGTGAATACAGAGTGACCTGCGTGCCCTGATACTCGTTCTTAGCCATATAGACGGAATAAGTGTCTCGCCCGGAGGACGTCGTGTCTTCCTGATGTACCTTCACCGTGGAATGTGAAAACCACATCTGAATGTCGGCGTCTTCATTCGGCGCGGTCTGTACGACGTAGCTGTCGGCGGGATCCGCCGCGGCTGACGCCGGATGAGCGATTGCCGCCGTTGTCATCAGCATAACAACGACGAGCGCGAGTGAGAGCAGTTTTTTCATACAAAACCTCCCGTTTGATCATATTATTTTTCAGTATTATTTTATCATATTGTTAAAACGATGTCAATATTTTTATATATTAATAGTACAAATTGACAACAAAAAGGGCTTGCAAAAGCCCTTTTGATCATATTCTCTTTTCATATTCGCGCCAGGCGTCCGCGACCGCCTTCCAATCATCGTCCGTCAGATGAAGCCCGGGCATATCCGTGATACAGTAAAGATCCGGTATCCCGAGCGACGGCGCGGCGAGAAGATACCTCATCGTGTCGCGGTGCGTTCTGTACGCCGCGCCGTCGGTATCTATTAGCGAATAAGGCATCGCCGTCTCGTAAAGTTTCTTTCTGAAGGCAAACTCCTCGGGACACCGCCTGAGGTCCGGGTGATAGTCGTGGAGCCTTGCGTGATCGACGTGGGCGGCGAAGAGCGGATGACAGGGCGACGCGGAGATCACGCAGTCCGGTTTCGCCTCCTTCGCGAAAGCGTAGATCGTCTTTATGTACTCAAGAAAGAGTTCGACGCCGTAAAGTCCGCCGCAGGATACGGCTTCCCTTCCCGTCGGCTGGAAAAACGCGAAATCGAGTTTCAGACCGTCCGCGTTGTAGCAGCCCTCGTCCGACGAAAGAAGGCGGTGCATAATATCTTTAAGTCTCGCCCGGTATTTCGGGTTCGTCGGGTCGGCGACGCGCCTCTGATACTCGGACGACGACGCCATGCACTCGTCGTCGGGCAGACCCTCGGACGCCCACATTTTATACCAAAGCATGGTGTGACGCCCGCGCTCGGCGCGGTTTTTGTCGATCCAGCCGCGAAGATCCGGCCACTTCTCCGTGTCGGCGCAGGGGTCGCCGTAGGCGGTCTGCCACTTGTCGTCGATTATCATCAGCGACGGGTGAAGGCCGCGCCTGTCAAGCTCCGCGTTGAAGTTGTCGTAAAGCTCCTCTCGCGCCATATCCATCTGCCCGTAGGACAGCCCCTTCGCCGCGGGATACGCCGCCTGCTCTATCCAGCCGCAGCATATCGGTCCGTACCAGAAGCGGGGATATTCGGTATTTTCTTTTTTGTCCGCGATACCGTTTTCAAAATAATACTTTGCGTAGCGCGAGAGAGCCGCGTCGCGGTCCGCCGCGCCGTAAATGAGGACGCGCGGTGACGTCCACTCACCGTCAACTTTTGTATGACCGCACTCGTCGGTTTCAAACCAGAAGCCGCGACGGTATTTTACGAAATCCGTCTTGTAGGCGAACTTCGTGAAGTTGTGCCGTCCGCGGTCCGCGGCGAGAGCGAAGGCGCACTTTTCCGAGATCCCGGCGGTGTCGAAAACGTAGACGAACATCGGCGGTATCGTGAGGAACGAAAACTCGTCGTGAGTCCGCTGCGACGAAAATTCGCACTGCTCCGCGCCGTCTACCGTCGGTATCGGAGTGAAGCCGCGGTCGAATTCATAGTCGCTGCCGCACGACCCTTTGAAGTATTTTACGGAATCGACATCTCCGTTGCCGAAGACCCGAATATAATACTCCACTCTGTCGCCGTGATCTTCCGCAACGTACTCGAGTTTATCCCAAATCTCCGACGACGCCGTCCAGACGTACCTCGAGGCGCCGTCTGTCTCCTCACGCGAAAAGCCCGTCACGACCGGTTTATCGATCTTTTCTTCACCGTCGAAAGTATTTATAACGCTTGCGGGATCAAGAGACGCGACGACCTCGTCATGCAATTTAATACTGATCCTATCCTTTGTAAATTCAGCGCCGAACATAAGCCACTTCCTCTTTTGTTTATTAAACACGCGACCGGTTTCCCGGTCGCGTATATCACATCGCGTCGCTCGCGGCGCGATATATCACTGCGCTCGCCGAAGCGAAGCGCAGGGAGCGCTCACGCCCAGCTCATCGTGCCGGGTTTCGGCTCCTTTATTATGATCCTCTGAAGGAATCTGACCGCTTTTTCAAGACCCTCGTCGATCGTCATGAGGCTGTCCTCATGCTCGATGGAGAGAACTCTGTCGTAACCGACGAGGCGGAGCTGAGACACGAGCTCGCGCCACCAGTCCTCGCCGTGGCCGTAGCCGACGGTGCGGAAGACCCATGCGCGCTCCTTCTCGAGGCTGTAATGCTTCGTATCGAGGTTGCCGATAGCGGGAGAGTTGATGGGGTCGATCTTCGTATCCTTCGCATGTACGTGGTAGATAGCGTCGCCGAGGTAACGGATAGCCGCCGCCGGCTCGCATCCCTGCCATACGAGGTGAGAGGGGTCGAAGTTCGCGCCGATGACGGGACCGCAGGCCTTGCGGAGTTTCATAAGAGTCTCGGGGTTGTAAACGCAGAAGCCGGGGTGCATCTCGAACGCGATGCGGGGAACGTGGTGCTTCGTCGCGAACTCTACCATCTCGGTCCAGTAAGGGATGAGCACGTCGTTCCACTGATATTCAAGGACCTTCGTGAAGTCCGTCGGCCAGGAGCAGACAGCCCAGTTGGGCATCTTGTCGCCGGGGGCGCCCGCCGGGCAGCCGGAGAACGTGACGACGGTGTCGACGCCTACTCTTTCAGCCATGAGGATAGCGTTGCGAAGCTCGCGGTCGTAGACCTCGGCGATCTCCGGATTCGGGTGGACCGGGTTGCCGTGAGCCGCGAGTGCGGCGAGCTGGATGTGGTGTTTATCGAAAGTTCTCAGCCATTCGCGGCACTTTTCCTCGTCGTTCAGAAGAACGTCCGGGTCGCACTGGCATTTGCCGGGATAACCGCCCGCGCCGATCTCGGCGGCTTCAACGCCGAGAGCCTCGAGACGGGAAAGATCCTCGTCAAGGGAAATATCGCCGAAAAGGTTGGCAAGTACACAAAGTTTCATTTTATTTCTCCTTTATGCGTTATCAGATAGTTGTCGTTCCGTTATCAGTTGTTGAAGAAAACGATGTTGCCGGTCTTCGCGGACTCGTAGATGCCCTCGAGGATCCTCGTCACGCAATACGCCTGCTCGGGAAGAACGAGAGGATCGCGACCGTCGCGCAGACACTTGATCCAAAGCTGCGCTTCTCTTTCGTGAGGAGCCTGAGAACCGATGCCCTCGTTATAGTCGACGCCGCCCTTTGCAAAGTCGACCGTCGTCGTGTAGAACTTGCCGTTGTTGACGCCGTTTATGCGGAGTCCGTCGTTCATATCCGCGCCGCCAAGCGTGCCGCAAAGAGTCGTGACGGCTTCTCTCTCGTCGAGGTAGTTGAGAGCCCAGGAGGACTCAAGGTTGATCGTCGCGCCGTTTTCCATAACGACGAAGCCGAACGCGGAGTCTTCAACCGTGAACTGCGCGGGATCCCAGTCGCCGCAGAGGTTGCCGGCCCTCTTCTGATCTCTGAATTTGTGATACGTCGTGCCGACGCAGTACTTCGGCTTGTAGTTGTCCATCATCCAGAGGGTGAGGTCGAGCGCGTGCGTGCCGATGTCGATCAGCGGACCGCCGCCCTGCTCGTATTCGTTGAGGAACACGCCCCAGGTGGGAACGAAACGACGGCGGATAGCCGTTGCCTTCGCGTAGTATATCTCTCCGAGAGTACCCTTTTCTACCTCTTCCTTGAGCCAGAGAGAATCGGGTCTCTGTCTGTTCTGATAGCCTATCGTGAGCTTCTTGCCGGTGCGCTTTGCGGCGTCGAGCATCTTCTTCGCCTCGACGGAGTTGATCGCCATCGGCTTCTCGCACATAACGTGTTTGCCCGCTTCGAGAGCGTCTACCGTGATGAAGCTGTGAGAACGGTTGGGCGTGCAGACGTGGACGACGTCGATCGTGGGGTCGGCAAGGAGTTCCTTGTAGTCCGCGTAGACCTTCGCGTCGGGCGTGCCGTAGTCGCGCTTCGCCTTTTCAGCCTTTTCGACGATGATATCGCAGAACGCGACCATCTCGACGCCGGGGGTCGTCTTAAGACCGGGCATATGTTTTCCGTTGGCGATACCGCCGCAGCCGATGATACCAATTCTTACAGTATCGTTAGCACCTATCATTTGTTTTTCCTCCGAAAAATATAATTGTTTTATTAATTGTTCGCCTCTCGGCGTAAATGACTTATTCTTTGCAAAGCACGTCGGCGATTCGCCTCGACGCGAATCCGTCGCCGTACGGGTTCGACGCGTGACTCATCGCGTCGTACTCCGCTTTGTCCGTTACGAGGCGGCGGAACTCGTTGTATATCGTTTCCTCGTTCGTCCCGACGAGCTTCAATGTTCCCGCGGCGATGCCCTCCGGGCGCTCCGTCGTGTCTCGCATAACGAGGACGGGCTTTCCGAGCCCGGGCGCCTCCTCCTGGATACCGCCGCTGTCCGTCAGTATGAGATAACTGCGGGCGATGAAGTTGTGGAAATCGAGAACGTCGAGCGGCTCGATGATATGGAATCTCTCGTCGCCGCCGAAGATCTCCGACGCCGCGTCTCGCACCGCGGGATTCATATGTATCGGGTAAATGACCTTAAGGTCGTCGTACTCGTCGACGACGCGCTTTATCGCGCGGAACATATTTCTCATCGGCTCGCCGAGATTTTCGCGTCTGTGAGCCGTTAGGATCACAAGGCGGCTCCCCTTCGCCCATTCGAGCTCGGAGTGGCTGTATTCCTCCCTCACCGTCGTCTTCAGAGCGTCGATCGAGGTGTTGCCCGTGACGTAGATACAGTCCGGATCCTTTCCCTCTTTAATAAGGTTGTCGCGCGCCGTGGAAGTCGGCGCGAAGTGGTATTTCGCGATTATGCCGACGCCCTGACGGTTGAACTCCTCCGGGTACGGGGAGTAGATGTTGTATGTGCGCAGCCCCGCCTCCACGTGACCAACCGGTATTCTCATATAGAACGCCGCAAGCGCGGTCACGAACGACGTCGACGTATCTCCGTGGACGAGAACGACGTCCGGCGCCTCTTTTTCAAGAACGCCCTTTATCCTCTCGAGGATCGTCGTGGTGACGTCGAAGAGGGTTTGGTTCTCTTTCATGATGGAAAGGTCGTAGTCCGGCGTGACGCCGAACGCCTCGAGCACCTGGTCGAGCATCTGTCTGTGCTGACCGGTCACGCATACCACGGTCTCGATCTCTTTTCTTGTTTTGAGCTCGGCGACGAGCGGACACATCTTAATGGCCTCCGGGCGCGTGCCGAACACGAGCATGATTTTTTTCAGAGTATCACCCTCCGTTATCGTCAGTCTATTGTCTTGTCTATATTGAATCTCGTGATTTTTCTCGAGGTGTTCTTCTTGAACTCCGTATTTCTTATTTTTACCTGACCCACGGTCTTGTAGGAGACCATAGTCTTGTTGACCTCTGCGACGCGGTCTCTGAAATAGCCCTCGACGTCGGTTATGCCGCGGAGCGAGAGCGCCTCGGCGTCGGGATATATCTCCGCGACGATGACCTCGCGCGAGGGATCCTTCCTGCTCTTGCCGGCGTAAACGACGACCTCCGACACGCCGTATATGCCCTGGAGCTTGTTCTCTATCTCCTCGGGGTATACGTTCTTGCCGTTGGAGAAGATGATGAGGTTTTTAAGTCTGCCCGTTATGTAGATCCAGCCCTCTTCGTCGAGCCTGCCGTAGTCGCCGGTGTGGAAGAAACCTTCCTCGTCGAAGACTTCCGCCGTCGCCTCGGGGTCTTTATAGTAGCCGAGCATTACGTTCGGACCCTTGACGCAGATCTCTCCCTCCCCGTTCTCGTCGGGAGAGTCGATCTTTACCTCCTCACCGATTATCGGTATGCCGACGCTGCCGGGCTTCTGCCATTTGTTTCTGTTGCAGGAGATGAGCGGCGAACACTCGGTGATGCCGTAGCCGTTGAGTATCGTGATGCCGATAGCTTCAAAAGTATCGATTATATCCTGGTTGAGCGCAGCGCCGCCGCAGATAATCATTTCCACCTTGCCGCCGAGCATATCGAGGATCGTCTTGAAGAGTTTCTTTCTGACGTCGATACCGATCTTTCTCACGCCGTTGGAGATCTTCATCATACGGCGAAGGAGCTTCGCCTTGCCCTCTTTTTCCGCGGTCGCCCATATCCTCTTGTAGATAGTCTCAACAAAGAGCGGGACGAGGACGAGGTGCGTCGGCTGCTGTTCCTTCATTTCCTTGAGGAAATATTTCAGCCCCGATGAAATGTATACTTCCGCGCCCTGCGCGAAATGACCGACGAGGTTGACGGTCGAGCCGTAGGTGTGGTGGAGCGGAAGAGTGCACATCGTCTTGTATGTTATCTGGAAGAGGTACATACCCTGCGTCATATCGGAGACGATATTGCGCTGGGAGAGCATGACTCCCTTGCCCTTGCCCGTCGTACCGGACGTGAATACTATGGACGCGAGCGCGTCCTCGTCGATCTCGTGGTCATAGTAGGAGTTGGCGCCGGACTCGAAAAGCTCCTTGCCGCGCGCGGTTAACTCCTGTCTCGTGCGGTCGCCCTCCAGCGGCTTCCCGTACATACAGATCCATTCGACGCCCTCGATCTTCTCTTTCAGTTCCTTTATTTTATCGGACACCTCGGTCCCGTAGAAGACGTATTTGCACTCCGCCTTTTCGATGATGCCGACGATATCCTCGACGGCGAGGTCGCGGTCGATCGGAACGGTGACGCCCGATATCGACATTACGGCGAAATAGGTATATATCCAGCCTATCGTCGTTCCGCCGACGATGGCGCATCTCTTGTCTCGGCAGCCGAGCTCTATAAGAGCCGTGCCGAAGTTTCTCACGCTGTCCCTGACCTCTGAAAAGGTGACTTTTACCGGCTCCTCGTCGTTTGGATTTACGCGGTAGGAAAAAGCCGTGCGGTCCGGATACTTCGCCGCGACGTTCTCGGACATTACGCGGAAGTTTTCAAAAACGGTCGTTTCGTAGAGCGGATAGTCTTTCATGGATACCTCAATATGTTGATATATTTCTCATAAAAAGCACAAAAAAAGATCGGTCAGCACTATTTTAGCACAAACCGATCCATTTTTCCATAGTAAAATGAAATTATTTTAATTTTATTATTCAGTCAATGGTCTTGTCTATTTTGAAGCGTATTATCTTCTTCGTCGTGTTCTTCTCGAACGGCGTCTGGCGGAGCTTTATATGACCGACCGATTTGAACGATACCATAGACCTGTTGACGTCGGCGACCTTCTTCTTGAAGTACGCCTCGTAGTCCGTGACGCCGGCGGCGGCAAGCGCCTCGTCGTCGGGATAGATCTCCGCGACGATAACCTCGCGGGCCGGGTCCTTTCTGCTCTCGCCGGCGTAAACGACGACCTCGGACACGCCCGGGATGAACGAGATCTTGTCCTCGATCTCCTCGGGGTATACGTTCTTTCCGTTTGAGAAAATTATAAGATTTTTTATTCTTCCCGTGACGTAGATCCATCCGTCCTCGTCGAGGTGACCCATATCTCCCGTGTGGAAGTAGCCCTCCTCGTCGAATACAGCCGCCGTCGCGTCGGGGTCTTTATAATAGCCGAGCATTACGTTCGAGCCCTTGACGCATATCTCGCCGTCGCCGTTTTCGTCGGGGGAGTCTATCTTCACGCGCTCGCCGATTATCGGAACTCCGACGCTCCCCGCCTTCTGATGGCGGTTTCTGTTGCAGGAGATGAGCGGCGAACACTCGGTGATGCCGTATCCGTTGAGTATCGTGATGCCGAGCGCGTCGAACGTGTCGATTATATCCTGACTTAGCGCCGCGCCGCCGCAGATGATGAACTCAACTCTGCCGCCGAGCGTGTCGAGAACAGACTTGAAGAAACGGCGGCGAAGGTCTATGACTTTCGTCTTTCTGATGCCGTTCGAGAGCATTATCATATAGCGGAGCAGCTTCGCCCTGCCGCTCTTTTCCGCCGTCGCCCAGATCTTTTTGTAGATCGTGGTGACGAAAAGAGGGACGAGAACGAGATGGGTCGGACGCTGTTCTTTAAGCTCTTTTAGGAAGTATTTAAGCCCTGACGAGAGGTATATCTCACAGCCCTGCGCGAAGTGACCGACGATGTTTACGGTCGAAGCGTAGGTGTGGTGGAGCGGAAGCGTGCAGAGCGTCTTTCTCGTAATGTTGAAAAGGTACATCGCCTGCACCATATCGGAGGCGATATTCCGCTGGGAGAGCATGACGCCCTTGCCCTTGCCCGTCGTGCCGGACGTGAAGACGATCGACGCGAGCGCGTCGACGTCGTGCTTGTAATCGTAATAGGAGTTGTCGCCGGACGCGAAGAGCGCGTTTCCGCGGACGGTGTAGTGATGGCGGGTGTCGTCGCCTTCTATGGGCGCGCCCTCCATACATACCCAGACGACGCCCGGGCAGAGGTCCTTCATCTCCTTGATTTTTCCGACGGAGTCCTCGCCGTAGAATACGTAGCGGCACTCCGCCTTCGTAACGATACCCGCGAGGTCGTCGATGCCGAGCTCCTTGTCGCAGGGAACGGCGACGCCGCCGGCGGCGATGACCGTAAAGAACGTAATGACCCATCCTATCGAGGTGGCGCCGATTATCGCGCACTTCTCCCCTCTCACGCCGTCGGCGATGAGGGACGTCGCAAAGCCGCGTACGCTGCACTTCACGTCGTCGTAGGTGTATCTTGTAATATAGTCGCGGTGCGGGTCCTCCTTGAAGGAAAACGCGGTCTTCTCGGGGTAACGCTTCGCGACGTTTTCTATCATTTCGCGGAAATCGTCGAAATATGTAGTATCATAAAGAGGGTAATCTTTCATTATATTCCTCCGTGAGGCTCGTCGCCTCTTATTCAAATTCGACCTCTGCAACGCGCACTACGTAATTCTTTCCGTAGGGGTATCCGGTCGCGTCCATAACGAGGTGTTCGCGGTCCTGAGTGAACGAAAGCTCCTCGCCGTTGTCAGTCCATCTTACGCGCTTTACGCGGCGGCGGACACGGTCGAAATTCTTCGGCCCGAGACCGTTGCCGTTGACAGTTACGTTCGCGTCGCCGAGAACGCACATATTATGTATGAAAAGGTACGCTTTGCCGTCCGCTTCGAGCGCGAAGTTTTTGTCCTCGACGGCGTGTATCTTAGAGGGCTTCCCGCGGTAAATGCACTCGCCGCAGGTCTTTACCCAAACGCCGAGCTCGCGAAGGAGCGCCTCCTGCATCATAACTATCTCGCCCTCTCCGTCGGGACCGACGTTGAGAAGGTAGTTCGCGCCGACCTTGCGGCAGGCACAAAGGGTCTCTATGAGATCGGGGAGCGACTTGTAGTGAAGGTCGCAGCTTCCGTATCCCCAGTGGTCGTTCATCGTGTGGCACATCTCGGCGGCGACGTATTTCTCGTGTCCCTCGCGGTCCATCGGCGTCGGTCTGCCCTGCTCGAAGGTCACGCTGTCGATCTCGCGGTTGCCGACCGCGCCGCGCGCGTCGAGGCCCGTGTTGTTGACGATTATCGCGTCGGGCTGGTGACGTCTTATGACCTCGTACAGTTTATCCTCTTCCCAATCCGTGCCCTTCGGCTTGCTCCAGTTGCCGTCGAACCACATTCCGCCTATCTTGCCGTAGTTCGAGCAAAGCACCTCGACGCTGTCGCGGAGGTACTGAAGATATCGCGGAAAATCGTTTTCGAACGACTCCTGATACCAGTCGAGCGTCGTGTGGTAGAATATGGGCGCGACGCCTCCCTTGTTGCAGGCGTCGACGAACTCGCGAACGAGATCGCGCCCGACGTGGTGCGGCGCGTCGTAATCGCAAAGACCGCAGGTGTCGTAGAGCGAAAAGCCGTCGTGATGGCGCGTTGTGAGCGTTATGTACTTCGCGCCCGCCGCCTTCGCTATCGCGACCCATTTTTCGGGGTCGTACTTCACCGGGTTGAACGTGTCGGCGAGCTTCTTGTACTCGTCCTTCGGTATCTTCGCTATATTCATTATCCATTCGCCCTGTCCGAGCTGCGAATAAATGCCCCAGTGGACGAACATTCCGAGCCCGAAATTCTCAAACTCGGCGACTCTTTTTTCGGGAACCGGTATCGACATAAAAAGACTCCTCGGTCATAAATTATCACAGTATAATGGTATCACAATACGCCCGATAATTCAAGGGGTAAAAGCAAAAATAAAAATATCGAAAAAGTATTGCAATTTCCGAAAAGATGTGCTATAATAACCAAGCATGCGTTGAAATGCGCAAAAACGGAGCAGTCCTCTGCGGCTCGGCACGAATGCTCTATGAATGTTAGGAGGAGTCGAAAATGGACAGAAAGATCGACGCTTTTGTAAGCGAGCAGCTCAAGACCGACGTTACCCCTTTCAACATAGGTGACACGGTAAGAGTACACAACCTCATCAAAGAGGGCACGAGAGAAAGAATTCAGCTTTTTGAAGGAACCGTCATCGGCAAGCACGGCGGCGGCATCTCGGAGACCTTCACGGTCAGACGCGTAGCGTACGGCTGCGGCGTTGAAAAGACGTTCCCGCTCCACTCTCCCCACGTCGCTAAGATCGAAGTGATCAGACGCGGTAAGGTTAGACGCGCAAAGCTCTACTACCTCAGAGACAGAGTCGGCAAGAGTGCGAAGGTCAAGGAACAGATCTGACGACAAAAATCAAACGGGCTATCGTTTTTGCGATAGCCCTTTTGATTTTCAGAACGAAGACGAGCTTGCCGGAACGGCAATGACACGGACAAACTTGAATACGGCTTGTAGTACATTACAAAAAACAAAGCATACCAAAAGGAAATCAGGCGGGCTGAAAAGCCCGCCGTCATTGCCTTTCCGCGCTCTCACCGCTCGACGTAGGCTACTACGCCTCACGCGGTGAGAATCGCGAAATCCGGCTGCGCGTCTTCGCTCTGATTAAAAGATCTGATTGTATTTGTTTCCGAGTTCAAACGATTCGCAGTCGACGCACTGCGTTTCCGTGGGGTCCGGCTCGTGAGTCGCGACGCGGATTTTGTTCAGCGCGCAATAGTTCTCGTCGCCGCAATGGTGAGCGCATTGTTTTACGCTGCACTCTATGCAATGATTAGCGTGTTTCTTATCCATAACTGTACCTCCGTAAAATCGGCATAACGCCTGAACATATTATCGCCCGCCGATTATTTTTTATTCACGGTTGAAAAAACGCGCGCAATATGATAAAATGAAAAAAACAGCCAAACGGAGGACGGTATGAAATATTACGTTGAAGCGGGCAAACTCGAAAAATATGCGAAAATAGAAGTCACGGAGCTCGGCGACGTGACCGAGATAAAATTCAAAATAGAGCCTGACGAGCCGGTAGTGCCGGATAAGATCACGGTTAGATGGTGCGAGCCCGTGACGGAAACTTTCAGCTTCTGGGGACCGAACGTAGGGACGCTCCGCCACCTCGCCGCCGCGTGGGGACCGAGAGTGACCACCTCCCGTCTCGCGTCGGGAGCTCCCGTTCACTCAATAATTTCATCGAATGACCAGAACCGCCTGACTATCGCCGTCTCCGACGCTTCGACGCCCCTCGACATCAAGACCGGCGTCATCGAGGACACGGCTGAGATGGACTGCCGCGTCGTCTTCTTCACTCTGCCGTGCGAGGCGATAGACGGATACGAGGCGACGATACGCCTCGATTACAGCCGCCGCCATTTCTGCGACGTTCTCCGAGACGTCGCCGCGTGGTGGGAAAACGAGTGCGGAATGAAGCCAATGAACGTGCCCGACCTCGCGAAAATGCCGATGAACTCACTCTGGTACAGCTATCACCAGTACCTCGAGAGAGAAAAGATAGTCGCCGAAGCCGCCGCCTCCGTTCCCTACGGAATGAAGACCGTCATCATCGACGACGGCTGGCAGACCGCCGATAAGGGAGGCTACTCGCACTGCGGCGACTGGCAGCCGCTCGGGCTTCCCGATATAAAACAGACAGTTGCCGAAGTTCACGCGGCGGGGATGAAACTCATCCTCTGGTTCTCCGTTCCCTTCATCGGTATCTACTCCGACAACTACGAAAGATTCAAGGACAAAACTCTTTACAGCCTCTTTGAAGATACGACGTACACTCTCGACCCGAGATACCCAGACGTCAGAGAATACCTTGTAAATATATACGTCAACGCGCTCAAAGAATACGATCTCGACGGAATGAAGCTCGACTTTATCGACTCCTTCTGCCCCTCCGATAAATCGCTCCTTCCCGACGACAGACGCGACTACGTCTCGATAGACGACGCCGTCGACGCGCTGATGACGGAAACGAAGGACGCGCTCGTCGCCATAAAGCCCGACGTTATGATAGAGTTCAGACAGAGCTATATCGGACCCGCTATAAGAAAGTTCGGCAATATGCTCCGCGTCGGCGACTGCCCGTGCGACGCGCTCGCAAACCGCCGCGCGATAATCGACCTTCGCCTCATCTCCGGCGAGACCGCCGTCCACTCCGATATGCTTATGTGGAATAAGACCGACAGCGCGGAGTCGGTCGCACTCCAGCTCGGCGGCGTTCTCTTCGCCGTACCGCAGATCTCCGTCAGACTTGAAGAGCTTCCCGAAGAACAAAAAGCGGCGCTTGCCTATTATCTCAAGTTCTGGATAGACCACCGCGACGTGCTCCTCGGCGGCAAGCTCTACGCCTCCGACGCCGCTGTCACATACTCTTCGGCATACGCCGAAAAAGACGGAACGCGTATCACCGTCGCCTATACAAACCCCGTCGTGAAGTACGAGACCGAAAAACTCATCGCCGTCAACTGCGGCGCGGGCGACTACCTCTACTTCGAGGGCGCGGACGGCAAATATTACCGCACCGTCACCTGCACCGGCGCCGAGTTTAGCCGCGGCGTCATCAAATCCGCCGTCGAAAAGATCCGCGTCCCCCGCGGCGGTATGGTGTACTTCTCATAATTGATATTAACCGACGCG
>CADBQA010000125.1 GCA_902796675.1 uncultured Ruminococcus sp. | reverse complement strand
TGGTCAAATCAGCGGAAGAACAATTCATATCGTTACGAAAGGCAAACCGGAGAAACGCCGTTATTAGCCGATAAAATGTCTCCAAAAACGTATTCCAGAGCGTTTCGTATTTTGGATGCGATCTTAAAAGGTATGATCCCATTCGGCGCTTCCGTAACACAAGATTTTCTTTTCCAGGTCAATAGCGAAAACGTACCATTTACCATATCAGAAGCACAGGATAAAATCCCACATGAAATGACTACAGAAGAAAAAATGCAGCTTTTAAGATATGAAGAGGATAAACGAAATCATTTCTGGGCGTCAAAACCGAATATACCGAAATGGGATCATCCGTGGAATGGAGAATTGTCCTTGATAATTGATACGAAATATAAGTTCAGGGACAGCACCTCCTATATTCTCGAAGATCGCGTTGGTGAAATATTAATAGCATTCTATGAGGCATCTTATGACGTTCGGCTGAAAAGGCTTGAAAGAGAAGAAAAAGAACGAATAGAGAAAGAAAATCGTCGCAAAAGGGAGGAAATTCGAGAACGTTACAATCAAGAAGTCGAAAATACCGAAGGACTTGTAAATGAGGCGAACGATTATGAAACTGCTTGCAGAATTCGGCAATATGTTGCCGCGGTCAAGGCTTCCGGATGTAAAAATACTGACTGGATAGAATGGGCGAGCGCTAAAGCAGGCTGGTATGACCCTACGATTCACGCAGACGATCCGTATTTTGGCGTGAGAAAACATGAGCAAAAAAACGAATATAAGGATCCGGGTAAAAAGTATTATGATTGGTAACAAATCATTTCAAGTGCTTTTCTTGTAAAAAAGACGTGAAATCGTGTCTATCGCGAGAACGTAAAGCCCGTAATTTTGCGGTCAGGGGTTTGATACCCCTGACCGTCAAAACAAGGAAGCTCCCTATAACGCTTTTTTCTAACCAGTTGAAATGCTTGTACTTTTCGTGTATAATGATAATGATTAAAATTTGTAACGATATTGAAGGTGAAAACTGCAGTGGAAATGGTGTTTACAACAGAATCATTGGCACTGGGTTTTGCTCATGCCGTTTACAGAAATACTTCGGTGGAAGACTTTCATAGCCTTAGCAGAACTATGGACGAAGGACTATACAAAGACGTATACAGAATCACAGATAGGCAAATTAAAAAAGCCGTGATAAACAAAGACGAAATCAAGTATTTGCATAATAAGAACATATCTGTATTTACCGATCAAAATGAGCTGAGAATAATTCTCGCCCCCATTGTAGGCGATATCTTGTTTGGAATTCAGTGCAGCACCGGGTGGGATAAGCCTCACGAGATTGAAGAATTACCTGAGAGAAACTTGGCAAAATATCTCTTGGGATGGGAGTTTATAAGTCACTGCAACGGAAAGAATTTGTTTAACGATTCCGTTATGAAAACGATAAATAAGGATATAGCAAACAGATCGTTGATGATTCTGAAACATGTGATTTTAGTATGACAGTTTCAACTAAAGACTTTTTGGGGTGTGTAATCGTGCCTCTCGGGAGAGCGCCAGGTTCGCAATCTGGAGGTCAGGGGTTCGATCCCCCTATGGTCCACCATGAAAAAAAGCACTTGCTGTTGCAAGTGCTTTTTTCAATTAAATCCGTCCTTACGGACGTGTGAAATCCACATTCGGTATGTGAAATCACTTCGCGGTGAAATCCTCTCTTCGAGCGGGTGATGACGGGGTCCCCGGCGAATCGCGAATAGCGATTCGCGGGGTGTCAAGGACGGATTCAATTTCACCTGAGCGCGAAGCCCGAAGATTTCGCCGAGGCGGGACCTCGGTTTCACTCTTGCAGATTGTGATTATAAGCAGAACCACTGTTTGGAGGTTCTGCTTGTATTATGAGCCAAAGACGTGGGGTAATTGAAAGTCGAATAAAATATGCAAAACACTCTTGATTCCGTGAGATTTACGTGTATAATTAAATAAAGAGAAGATTTGATTTTTGGGTGTTGTGTTTATTATGTTCTGCCGATCCAAAAGTCCCGTTTTTCCCGGATTAACCGTCCGTTTATGGATTTTATTTCAAATAATGAGGACAAAATGAGAATAAAAGAAAAAAACGTTTCACTTACAAAACTTAACGAAGGAAAACTGTTTGACGCCCGTCCCGGAGAAAGGTGTTTCTTTCTCGACACAAGAAAAGTTAAGATACCAAAAGGCTTCATTCATTTGAGTTTCCACACAAACAACACGGAAGACAATGTCAAGCTTTGTTTTGTTAACTCAAAGATGAAAATATTGTTCAACTTTGACTCAAATACGGACACTTATTTGAATATAGCAGAAGATTTTTCCATAAGACTGATGATAAAAACCGACGCTGCAAATCCGTTTACACTGGAAAAACTCATTATTGAGCCGGCGAAGGATGATTATCTATCCAATTATTTGCACAGCGGCAACTTGCTTATCTGCTCCGATTACCCCGTACGCGACGACAAACATAACGGCGAACATGTTTGTGACAAGGTCGCAGAATACAAAGCGGGAGGCTTTGACGTCGATGCAGTGTGGGTTTGTGACGTTTCGGAAACGACCATATACCGCCACAAGGGTGACGAGGTTATACGCCTTGGCTACGGAGAGCTAAGAGAGCTTCTCTATTTGAAAGAGTATAAAAGAATACTAACATATTTTTTCAACGAAAGAATCGCAAAAGTATTTGAAAATCTCGACCTTGACAAGACTCTTCTGTATTTCTTCCCCACCGAAGAGGACGTGCTTTACAGAGACTGTGCAGAATTAAACAGACAGTATTTCGAGCCCAAAGTTAAAATCACCGGCGCCATGCGCGACGCCTTTGAAGAAAAAGACCGGCTAGTTTCAAAATACAACGAGATGCCGAACGTCAGATGGATTTTTGACGATGAACGGACACGGCATCACAGTGAAGAACTGACGGGAATAAAGTTCAAAAACTCCGCTATAATTCCGAAAAATATAAATGCCATCAAATTCTGCGCCGTAAAAAAGACGCAGGAGCACCGCAAAAAAATACTGATCATAAAAGACTTCGACGGAAACGCGACACATGCGGTCGATACGGACGTCAGGACGGTTCTGGAGCTTGCCGGAAGGAAGTTCTTCTCCGACCTTGAATTCAGCATCTACGGAGACGGACCGCTTCACGATATGCTTCTGGCGCCTCTCGCCGGTCTTCCGAATGTCCGCGTTTACAAAAAAACCGTGACCTCGGACGAAGCTCCTGCGATATTCGCTGAGAACGGTATCTTTCTTTGTGCATCGAGGTACGGCAAAAGGCCTGTCCTCGCTACTGAAGCGGCGATCTCCGGCTGCGCCGTGATAGACCCCAATTTTCTTAAAGGATCCTGTGCAAATCCGGAGTCTTTTAACCCTGAAAGCCACAAAGAATACGCCGATGCGATAGAGCGTCTGTATAACTCCCCTGAATCTTTCCTCGCACTTTCGGAAAAAACATTAGGAAACTCCGCCTCCGAAATCCTTAGCTCTCATCCTGCGATCCCGGAACTTGAAATATATGAAAACGACGGCGCCGGAAATATTCACCGCTCCGCTTTGACGGAATGTTCAAACCCAATCCTCAGCGTCGTCATACCCGCGTACAATGTGCAAAAATATATAAGACACACGCTCCGTTCTCTTATTAACCAAAAGAACGCCGGAAAAATCGAAATTCTCGTCATCAACGACGGAAGCCGCGACGACACGTACAAGGTCGCGTACGAATACGCCGAGGCGGTGGATAAAACGGGAAAAATCATACGGATCATAAACAAGGAAAACGGCGGGCACGGGTCTGTCCTCAACCGCGGCGTTGAAGAGGCAAATGGCAAATATCTTAAGATCGTCGACGGTGACGATACGGTAAATTCAAAAGAATTTGAAAAACTGATCGATTACCTTGAGGGTGAGGACTGTGACATAGTACTGAACAATTTCTGCGAAGACGTGCCGTATGAAAACAGAATAACGCCTTGCAAGTATTACAATATGCTCTCGGAAGGCGTGGAATACAATATAGGCGACCTATGCTTCGAGAATTACGGTTTCGGTGTCTGGGGACCGCTTCTCTCCACTTCGACCTACAAGCTTGATATGATAAAAAGAAGGCCATTTGTCACCACCGAAAAAATGGCTTACGATGACATGGAGTGGAATTTGAATGTCTGTATCAACTGCAATACGGTCAAATATTACGATTTCAACGTTTATAACTATTTGATCGGAAGAGCGGGACAGTCCATATCGCCGGAAACTCTGATGCGCAAATACCCCGTCCACAGACAGATGGTATCAAATCTTCTTAAAATTTACAAAGATAATTTTGACGGCATCTCCCAGAACAAAAGGGTTCTTATTGAAAAAACCATCATAAAAAAGATGATAAAAACTCATTACGAGCTTATATACAGCCTGATAAAGCTTCCTTCGGCGTTCAGAGACTTCGATGATGAGGTAAGACCCTACGGGTATTTTTATAACCACCCGGAGATTGCGCGAAAGAAGACGCGTTTCTTCCGAGCCACGAAGGGTAGATTTATGTTTCTTCAGAATTTGAAATTCTTGAAAAAGTAAGTTGCAGGTGACATAAATGACAGAAAAAGAAATACTTGACTTAAAAAAAGCAGTGAGGGAAGCAAAGGACATATATCCGAAATCTTTGTCCCGCAAAGAAACGAAGACTCTCGGTGAAAATATCAAAGAGTTTATCGGCAGTGTTTTTTGCAAGCCACGGAAGATAAGATTGGGCCTTGTCGTAGACGTCGAAAACTGGGCGTTTGCAAATATCGCGGACAACTTCAAAAAGCATTTACCCGAAACTGAATACGAAGTTCTTATTCTGCCGATGTCTCTCGTTGATTCCGACGTTCATCTGATGTGGATAATGCTGAAGGACTGCGACGTCGTCCATTTCTTCTGCCGTGGTCTCCCGCTGACTTACAAAAGCCCGGAGTTAAAAGAAAAAATAGCCGAACGCGGCGACACCTACAAAAGTTTTTATAAAAAATATCTCAAGGGCAAAATCCTGTCCGCTTGCGTCTATGATCACCTTTTTCTCGGCGACGACTTTTCCGCAACTCAATATTGGTTTTCCGAACTTGAAATGTATTACGTCTCGTCCGGGATCCTCAAAAAAATATACGACGATCTGGACATCAGATACAAACCGGTCACGGTCATTACCGACGGCGTCGACCTTGATCTGTTCTATCCGAAGTCTCTCGAAAGATTTGACGATACCGACAGAACTCTGACCGTAGGCTGGGTCGGAAACAGCGAGTGGAACAAGGGAAATGACCATAAAGGCATAAACACCGTCATAAAGCCCGCCGTTGAAAACCTTCGCAAAAAAGGCTATCGGATAGAACTCCTAACAAGCGACAAAGTCGACCGGCACATTCCCATATCGGAAATGGTGAATTATTATGAAAAAATCGACATTTACGTCTGCGCATCGATAAACGAAGGCACACCGAATCCGATTCTCGAATCAGCTGCATGCGGTGTACCCATAATATCGACTGATGTCGGCATCGTAAAAGACCTACTCGGCGAAACACAGATGCAGTTCATCCTTAGAGAACGAAGCGCCACGTGCCTCGAGGACACGATAGTCAAAATGATTGAAGACCCCACGCTCTTAAAAAAGTGTTCATCGGAGAATCTCGAAATGATCAAAAAATGGGATTGGAAATACAAAGCAAACGATTTTGATGCGTTTATAAAATACGCGCTGAAAAGGGGCAAAAAGATATAAATCACGCAACCGCGAAATAATAATCCCGCTGTTTATAACGGCGGGATTTTTCGTTTTCTCGCAGATTATGTGTTAACGCGGCGGGAAAAGTCGAAATATTAATAAAAAAGCATAAAGCTAATAAGTATGAAAAACATATGGCTATGAAATTAATACGTGATATTATTCCAATTGAACCGGTATGATTATCTTAGACCGGTCGACAAGGAGAAAAAATGAGCAGAAACAAAGACGCGGTTTGCGCCGGAATATGTCCGTGCGCGTCACTATGCCCGATTGGCGAGGCGCTGAAGGTGATCGGCGTAAAATGGAAGATGCGGATTGTCTGCACGCTCGGATACCCGGCGAAGAAAATGTCGCTTCGCGAGAGCGTGATGCGGAAGGGAGTAAAAGCTGACAGCCGTCTTTCCTTCGGCGAAGTGTTCTTCGACGGATCATTCGACAAGCCCCTGACAAAAGAAGCCGCCGGAAAACTTGCCGACGCTCTCGAGGCGGTCCGCCTCGCACCGTCCGCTGTTAATAAACAGCCGTGGCGCATCGTTTTGAGCGAAAACCTCGCTCATATTTATGAAAAGCGAAACCGTAGGAACGATGACGGCGCGTGGGATATTCAAATAATCGACATGGGCATCGCGCTGTATCATTTTGAGCTTGTCCTGAAAGAACTCGGAGTGAACGGATCGCCGATCCGGGGATCGGCGTAAACGACGGTACCGTGTATATCACCTCCTATGAGATCGGCGGATGAGCGAGCCGTATGGTATTATGTAATAAACAGCGTTATTGACCGTATATCATTTGACTCGTTTTTTATCCTCCGTTATTTGAAAATAATTAATAAATATGGACATTAACAAATAAATAATGTATAATGGAATAACTACTAAAAATTAAGACGGAGGTACGGGCATGGCGGAAGAATCGCGCTACACCAGAGCGACGTGGCAGATAATGGAGCAGCTTCTCGAGGTCGACAACCTTGAGGACGCGCTCTCCGGAAGCCTTGACATTATCATTAAAAATCTTAACAGCGAGGCGGGCGCCATCTGGTTTCTCGACCCGAAGACCGACAGACTCAGCCCCCTTTTCCACGTAGGTCCGACCGACCTGTCGAACATCAGCGTGGAGAACGGTCTCGGCATCGAGGGCATCGTCACGAAGACGGGAAAGTCCGTGATAGTTGAGGACGCGGCGAGCGACCCGCGCTTCGACGGCTCCGTTTTCGACGAGAACGGCTTCGTCACGAAGACGATGATCTGCGTTCCCCTGAACGACCTTCAGAATGTCATAGGCTGCGTTCAGATAGTCAACAAGAAGGATGGCGCGTCTTACGACGAAGAGGAGCTCCGCCTTTGCGAGCACATGGCGTCTCTCGCGGCGATAACGATAAACGAAAAGGGACTTATAGTCGACCTCAGCGAGGAGAAGGAAGTTCTCGCGGAGCTGAAGGACGTCATAAAGGAGTTCCCGTCCGGCGACGGCGTCAGCCGCGTCCTGAAGGGTATAAACCTTGAGATATTCAAAAACGAATTCGTCGTGGTGCTCGGAGAATCCGGGTGCGGCAAATCGACGATGATGAACATAATCGGCGGTATGGATTTTCTCACCGACGGCAAGCTGTTCATCGAGGGGCGCGACTTTTCGCACCCGTCCGACGGCGAGCTGACGGAGTTCCGCCGGAAGTACGTCGGATTTATCTTCCAGGCGTACAACCTCATGCCCAACCTCACCGCTCTTGAAAACGTCAGATTCATCGCGGAGCTCGTCGACGACCCGATGAAGCCCGAGGACGCTTTGGCGAAGGTAGGGCTCGCCTCGCGCGCCGGCAACTACCCGGGACAGCTCTCCGGCGGTCAGCAGCAGCGCGTTTCGATAGCCCGCGCCATAGTCAAAAACCCGAAGCTCATCCTCGCGGACGAGCCGACGGCGGCTCTCGACTACACGACGAGCATCGAGGTCCTCGAGGTCATCGAGGACATAGTGAGAAATCAGGGCACCGCGGTCCTTATGGTCACCCACAACCCGGAGATCGCCAAGATGGCGGACCGCGTCGTGAAGGTCAGAAACGGTAAGATCGCGAGCATCAAGAAGAATATGCATCCGCTCCACGCGGCGGAACTCGTCTGGTGATGACCATGAAGCGGACACAGATCACCGACGCCGTGCGCAACGTGACGAGGCAGAAGGTGTCGTGGATAGCGGTCGTCGTTATCTCGATGCTCTCCGTCCTCGCGTACCTCGGCATAAATTTCGCCTCGATAGGACTCGCGGGCAACGGCAACGAATTTTACGATAAAACGTCCTTCCGCGACGCGGAGATCATCTCAACTCTTCTCGTGACGCCAGAGGATATAGATGCGCTCTCGTCTCTCGAGGGCATAAGGGACGTCGAGGGCGTCTTCCAGACGACCGGAAAAGCCGAGGCGGGCGACGCGCGCGTCAACGTCGACGTCGTCTCCCTGACAAGCAGGATAAACGTGCCGATGCTGCTCGACGGACGTCTTCCGCAGAGCGTCGGCGAGTGCGCGCTCGAGAAGGCGGTTTTCGACAGTCTCGGCGTTGAGATAGGCGGCGAGGTGACCGTGACGAGCGGTCACAGAGAGAACGCCGAATTTCTCATGGAGAGCGTCTTCACGGTCACGGGCGTCGTGTATCACCCGGACCACGCCTCCCTTCAGATGAGTATGCCGGGAAACCGCGACGTCATCGTCCTTCCGGAAGCGTTTGACAAGGGTACGCTCGGGGACTGCTATATGAAAGCCGTCGTTCTGTTTGAAGGAACGGAGGGGCTCGACAGATTCTCCGACGAATACAGAGAGGTCGCCGCTCCCGTTCTGGCGGCGATAGAAAAGCTCGGCGAAGAGCGCGAAGAGGCGCGCGCCGAGGGCATACGCGCGGAATACGAATCGGCGCTCCGGGACGCGAAAGACGAGCTGGCGCAGGGCAAGGATAAGCTCGACGCCGCGAGGCTCAAGCTTGACGACGGCTGGAAACAGCTTGAAGACGGAGAGCGCAAGCTCAAAGAATCGGCGAAGACGCTGAAAGACGGAGCCGCGAAGCTCGAGGACGCGAAAGCAAAGCTCGACGCGGCAAAGATCGAACTCGCCGAGGGTCAGGCAAAGGTCGACGAATACGAAAGACAGTTGAACTCGGCAAAAACCGAGCTTGAACGCGGCGAGCGCGAATACTCCGCCTCCGGCAAAAAACTCCGGGACGGAAGGGCGGAGCTTGAGAAGTCGAAGGCGGCGCTCGACGAGGGAAAAGCGAAGCTCGAGAGCGCGAAGGAGCAGATAGACTCCGGGCGCGCCGAGCTTACGGACGGCTACGCCGAATTAAGAGAAAGCGTAAACGGGATGGCGGATATGCTCCGTCTCTCTCTCTCCGACGCGCTCGGAGAGTACGTCTCGCTTCCCGACCTCGACGTTATGCCGGATGATGTCGACCCCGACGACCCGGACGTCTCCCTCTCCGTCGTAAACGTCGGCGACGTAACGATAGATATGAGCCGTTCCCTCTCCGACAATATTTTCGCGGCGGTCTCGTCTCTCGGCGTCCCCGAGGACGCCCTGCGCGACGCCTGCGCGATGATGGGAGAGGCTGTATCTCTCATAGCCGACCGCGACGAGGTCATAAGAGAATTCACAAACCGCGTCATCCTCTACTACAATCTCGCCGACCTGATGTACGACTCGTTCGCCGGTGCCACGGTCGCGTGGGACGAGGGACACGAAAAATATATCTCCGGCGTCGCGGAGTACAACGAGGGCGTCAAAGAATACGAGGACGGCGTTAAAAAATACGAGGACGGCAAAAAAGAATACGAAAACGGCGAAAAAGAGTACGCCGCCGCCCGCGTGACGCTCGACGACGGTTGGGCTAAGTACCTCGAAGGAAGAGCCGAACTTAATCGCGGTATAGCTGACCTCGAGGTCGGTAAGACAGAATACGCGATGGGCGAGGCCGACTACGAAGCGGGCAAAAAAGAATATGAAAGCGGCGTCGCCGAATACGAGGCGGGCGCCCGGACAATAGAAAAGAGCCGTCTCGAGCTTGAAGCGGGCGAGGCGGAATACGAAAGCGGCGTCGCCGAATATAACGAAGGCGTGCGGCGAGTCGCCGACGCCGAGGAGGAAATGAACGCCGTCGGCGATTGCCATTGGGTGGTCCTCGGCGCCTCCGGCAACGCGGGTTATATTTCGATAAACCACTCCGTCGGCAACATCGCCGATATGGGCATCACGTTCGCCCTTATGTTCATCCTCGTCGGAGCGATAATGATCTACGCGACCTCCGGCAGGATAGTCGAGGAACAGCGCCGTCTCGTCGGCGCGACGAAGGCGCTCGGACTTTACGCGCGCGAGATATTCGCGAAATACGTCACGTTCGGCGTTTCGGCGACCGCGCTCGGAATGGCGCTCGGCGTCGCGGCGGGTTACTTCGGACTTCAGCGTCTGCTCCTTTACATCTACGGAAGATACTATGTCTTCGGCGCGGGACGCAGCGCGTTCGCGCCGGGTATGACGGCGGCGGTCTTCGCCGCGGGCATACTTCTCTCCGCGCTCGCGGTATGGAGCGCGTGCTCGTCTCTTCTCCGCTCGACGGCGACAAGCCTGATGCAGGAAAAAACGCCGCCCGTGAAGAAGAAGAGCGCAGGCTCCGGCAAGAACGGAAAGTCGCTTTACAGCAGACTTATAATCCGCAATATGCTCTCCGACAAGAAGAGACTTGTCGTGACGATAGTCAGCATCGCCGGATGCTGCGCCCTCCTCACGGCGGGCTTCACAATGCGCACCGCCGTTCTCAAGGCGCTCGACGCGCAGTTTGATAAGGTCGCGAAATACGATTTTTCGGTGACGTTCGAGCCGGAGGGCGGAGCATACGACGAGCTCTCGGAGCTTCTCGACAAGAGCGGCGCCGACTGGGTCCCGGTATACACCGCGAACTCCACGTTCAGCACCGAGGGCAGACTTATGGCGTCCACCGTCATCAGCGCCGACCTAAAGGAGCTCGACCGCTTCTACTCGCGCGTCGATATCGAAACGGGCGAGGTCATAACGGAAGACGGCGACGGCGTGTGGATCAATCAGCGCGCCGCGGAGATTTACGGCATTTCCGCCGGAGACGCCGTAACGCTCTTTGACGGCAGGATGGACCCCCACCCCGCCGTGGTTTCCGGCGCGTTCACGATGTACGCCGGAAAAGACCTCGTCCTCTCGCTCCCCGTATACGAAAAGCTCTTCGGCAGCGCGCCGGAGTACAACGCCGTGTTCGCTTACTACGGCGGCGCGGACAGCGCGGCGCTGAAGGAGGCGGCGTCAAAGATAGACGGCGTCGTGAGCATCACCGATATGCTCGAAACGAAAGACGCCTATATGTCGCAGGCGTCCGTCATGAATCTGCTGGCTATCGTCATGATAGTCATAGCGGGGCTTATGGCGTACTTCATACTCCTGAACCTCACGAATATGTATATCCAGCAGAAGAAGCGCGAGCTTACGATAATGAGGATAAACGGCTTCACCGTCCGCGAGGTCATAAACTACGTCCTCCGCGAGATGATAGTCACGACCGTGCTCGGCATCGTCATCGGTCTCGGCGGCGGCTCGTTCCTCGGTTACAGAGTGATCAAGCTTATGGAAAGCGTTTCCATCGGATTTATCCACGACGTTCAGTTCAGCGCGTGGTTCTTCGCGGCTGTGATAACCGTAGTCTACTCCGTCACGATCAACTTCATGGTGCTGCGCAAGGTCAAATATCTGAAGCTCAGCGACGTCGCGTGACAACGAAAGGGCAAAAACGATGTGCCGATTTTAAAGACAGGGGACGGTTCTGTGTCTTTTGAAAGACACAGAACCGTCCCCTGTCTTACAGAACCGTCCCCTGTCTTAGGTATCTGTATTGAATGATGTTTGTCCTTCGGACAAATGATGTTATGGCTTACGCCATAATGATACTTTGCGGTTTCACCGCAAAATGATGCGATGTGTTCCACCCATGTCCGCAGACACATCATTCGCCGCAGGCGAACATCATGTGCGAAGCACACATCATGTTCCGCGCAGACGGAACACATCATATGCCGAGTGTCCTTAAGAACACTCGGCATAAGCGCCGGGATTTTTTTCTTTTAACGGGTCATTCTTCCGTATAGGGGACCTCGAAAATTATCGACTCGAACGGGCGAAGCTCGGTCGTTATACGTTCGGGTCTTCCGTCGCACTCGCCGTGGGTCGACGCAAGGACACACTCGCGAACGTCGGGATAGGTCGAGAAGATCCTTCTGTATGACCCCGCGACTGGGGCGCCGAGGTCGTAGCACCCGTAGTGCGACGGCGTAAAGTTGCAGACGAAGACGAGCGCGCCGTTATAGTTCCACGGATTCCGTCTTATGAAGCTGAACGTGCTTCTCGACGCGTCGCCGCCGTTTATCCACTCGAAAGTGCGGCGGTCGCCGTCGCTGTAAAGGACGGGATATTTTTTATAGATCGACAGGAGCGTGCGGACGGAGTCGAGCACGTCGCGGTGCCCTCCGTCGTCGCAAAGGTGCCAGTCGAGGCTGGAATTATAGTCCCACTCCCTCTCCTGCGCGAAGTCCTGACCCATAAAGAGGAGTTTTTTGCCCGGATGACCGAACATCATCGTGTAAAAGGTCTTCAGCGAGCCGAACTTATCCATCATATTGCCGGGGAACTTATTCAGCATCGACCCCTTGCCGTAGACGACCTCGTCGTGGGAGAGAACGAGGATGAAGCGCTCGTCGAATACGTAGTCGAGCGTATGGGTCATAAGACCGTGGTGATATTTTCTGTATATCGGGTCCTTCGCGATATAGCGGAGCGTGTCGTTCATCCAGCCCATGTTCCACTTGAAGCCGAAGCCGAAGCCTCCCTCCTCCGTCGGCTTCGTGATGCCGGGGAGCGCGGACGAATCCTCCGCTATGAGGTAGGCGTTCGTCTTCTGCTTGAGTATGCTGTTTAAGTGTCTGAAGAACTCGAAGCTCTCGAGATTCGTGTTTTCGCCGTACATATTCGGGCGCCACTCGGTGCGCGAGAAGCTGTTGTACATCATCGCGGCGACGGCGTCGACGCGGAGCGCGTCGATATGATACTTGTTTATCCAGAAAAGCGCCGAGCCGATGAGGAAGTTCGAGACTTCCTTCTTGCCGAGGTCAAAAGCCTTCGTTCCCCACTCGGGGTAGTCGGAGCGGAGCGGGTCGCCGTACTCGTAGAGCGGCGTTCCGTCGAAGTTCGCAAGTCCGTTCTCGTCCTTCGGGAAATGGGCGGGGACCCAGTCGAGAATGACGCCGACGCCTTTTTCGTGCATATAGTCGACGAAGTACATAAAGTCGTCTGGCGCGCCGTATCTCGCGGTGGGAGCGTAGTAACCCGTCACCTGGTAGCCCCACGAGGGGTCGTAGGGATACTCGCAAATGCCCATCAGCTCGACGTGAGTGTAGCCCATATACGTCACGTACTCCGCTATCTCGTGCGCGAGGCGGCGGTAGTCGAGATATCGGTCGGCGTCATGCTTTTCAAGGTCCTTTTTCCACGAGCCGAGATGGACCTCGTATATCGCCATCGGCTCTAAGAGCGCGTTCTTCCCGGTCTGCGACGCCCTCCACGCACCGTCGTGCCACTCGTATCTGTCGAGATCGGCGACGACGGAGGCGTTGGACGGTCTGAGCTCCGTTCTGAAGCCGTACGGGTCGGTCTTCATGACCTCGCTGCCGTCGGCTCTCACGATGAGATATTTGTATCTGACGCCCTCGCACATACCCGGGACGAAAAGCTCCCACGTCGAGTCGTCGGTCTTCTGCATGACGTCGCTCCACGGCGTCCAGCCGTTGCCGTCCGAGACTACGCAGACCGCCCTCGCCGACGGCGCCCAGAGGACGAACCTGACGCCCCACACACCTCCCTCACAGCAGAGGTGAGCGCCCATTTTGTTGTATATCTCGTAGTGCGTTCCGTTGTGGAAGAGGTATCTGTCAACTTCGCCGAAGAATCCGTAATCCATATATGTAATGTCCTTTCGGTTTTCTATCTTTTAAGGTATTCGGAAGATACGGGGAACTCGAAATAGGTGTCCGGGGACGGCTCGCCGTCAAGCACGAAGTGCCACCATTCACACTCGAGCGGCAGAAAACCGTTCCTCACCATAGCCTTTTGGAGAAACATTCTGTTTTCATACTGTTCGTCCGTCACCTTCTTCGACGACGGATGCGAGACCTCGTCAAAAAGATCGAACGGGCTTCCCATATCGAGCTCTTTTCCCGTGCGCATATCGAGGAGCGTCAGGTCGATCGCCGATCCGCGGCTGTGCGACGACATCTTTGCGATATACCCCTCCTTGAAAAGCTCCTGCTTCTCGAGCCCTGGGTAAAAATACGGCTTCATTCTGAGGTCGAGGTCCTCTATCCCCCAGAGCACGAAGTGGCGCACGGCGCACGCCGGGCGGTATGCGTCGAAGATCTTCAGACGGTATCCCTGCGCGTTGACTTCGCCCGCGACCGCCTTGAGAGCCCTCGCCGCCTCTTTGGTGAGAAGCGCGACCGGCTCCTCGTAGCCGTCGATCCTGTCGCCTATGAAATTGTAGGTCGAAAAATATCTTATCTCCTGCACGATGCCCGGGACGTAGTCCGACAGAAGAACGAATCCGGACGGGTCCATCGTTACGCTTCGTTTATAGTCCATTGGAATTACCCTTAAAAAGATATATTTTATTTCCGCGCGGCGGGATCCTTCAAAAATAATATAAACTGTTTGACCTCCTTTTGTCAAGTCATATTTTCGAAATCACGCTTTATTGTCGCCGTTTGACGCCGCGCCGCTTGACCTGTCACCAAAAATGAGTATAATAATATATGGCAGACAAAAAACGTTGGCGGGGTGATCGAAACGGACGGAATAAAAATCGAAAAGGTCCCGACCGGATCGTTCGATATGGAATACTTCAAATTCGGCGGCGGCGATGACGTCCTCGTCATCCTGCCGGGTATCAGCGTCGGGAAAATAACCCCGCTCGCTCGCGGCATAGCAAAAGCGTACGACGCGCTTCCCGACCGCTTTACGACACACGTCTTCGACAAACGCCTCGACTTGCCCGAGGGCTACGCGGTAAAGGACGCCGCGCGCGACACCGCGGAGGCTCTGCGGGCTGTGGGCCTTTCCCGCGTCAGCATCTTCGGCGCGTCGATGGGCGGCATGATGGCGCTCGTTATAGCGGAGGAGCACCCGGAGCTTGTGGAAAAACTGATACTCGGCTCGACCTCCTCCCGCGTGGACGGTGAAGGCTGTGAGGTCATCGAAAGGTGGCGCCGCCTCGCGGACGAGGGCCGCACGGAGGAGCTTTTTCTCTCATTCGGCGAAGCGATCTACCCCGAGGGGGTTTTCAACCTTATTCGCGAGGAGCTCATCGAGGCGTCAAAGGGCGCGACGGATGATGACCTCAGGCGTTTTTCACTCCTTGCAAGGGGCGTCGTGGGCTTTGACGCCGAACGGGATATCGGAAAGATAATCTGTCCGACCCTCGTGATAGGCGACCGCGACGACAGCGTCCTCACCGTCGGGGCGACGGAGAGGATAAAAGAACTCCGTCCCGACTTCGAAGTCTTCATCTACGACGGATACGGGCACGCGGCGTACGACGTCGCGCCGGACTACAAGGAGCGCATAAAGCGCTTTCTAGTTGCTTACGAATATATAACGCCGACTCCGTCGGCTACACCTCATCAGTCAAGCAAGCTTGACAGCTTCCCCTCAAGGGGAAGCCT